>JAGRGW010000093.1 GCA_020445315.1 Gammaproteobacteria bacterium | reverse complement strand
ATCTTGGAGAAATCGAGGATGTCGTTGATCACGCCGAGCAGCGACTGGGCCGACTGGTGCACTTTGTCGACGTAGTCGCGGGCCTTGCCGTCGAGCCCCGTTTCCAGCGCCAGGTGCGATATGCCGATGATGGCGTTCATGGGCGTGCGGATCTCGTGGCTCATGTTGGCCAGAAAGTCGGACTTCATGCGCGACGCCGCGATGGCCTGGTCGCGCGCCGCCTGCAGCAGCCGGCTGCGTTCCTCCATAGCCGATTTCTCGCGCTCGAGCAGGCGCTGGCGAAACGCCAGGTCGCTGGCCTCGGCATTCAGCAGTGCCTGGGCCGCCAGCGGGGCGAAGCGCTGCGCGAGGCGCACGTGTTCACGGTTGAAAAAAGCGCGCCTGGAATGCGTACACACGAGCAGGGCGGGGGCGTCGCCGCCGCGCAACGGCGCGTGCAGTGCCGACGTGACGCCCTGGCGCGCGGAGTCCGGCTGGCTGCGCCATTCGACGATCGTGCCGACGTCGAATGCCGCCGTGGGTCGGCCTTCCAGCGCCCGTTGGAACAGGCGGTCCGTTACCCAAACCGTGTCGTCGAACTGGTCGCTGGTGGTGGCGATCGGGCGCAGCTGCCCGTCGCCCTGGCCGGTGAGGACGCATGCCTGCTCGAACTGCAGCACGCCGCGCATGACCTCCAGCAGCCGCGTGAACATTTCCGCCTTGTCGGCAGGTTCGATCAGGACCTGCAGGCCCCGCAGCAGTCCCTCGGATTCGACACGCTGCCGCGCTTCCTGTTCGCGCGCCTGCGCCAGGTCGATCAGGGCTTCACGGAGTGTCTCTTCGTTGTCCACGGGGGAATCAGGCGCCGAACACCACGACCGAAATCATCAGGTTGCCGTGACGGTTCTCGCCGCCGACGAAACACCCCTGTTCGCCGAACGTGAACGTGCCGAGGAACGGCGCCCTGCCGAGTGCCGTCGCCAGGCTGTCGACGACACGGGGCATGTCCGACTGTACGGTCAGCATGCAGCCCGCGCAGTAGATCACCATTGCGCCGCTGATCTGCTCTTTGGTCAGCCTGCCGGCGGACAGGGCCGATTCGGCCACCCGGCCTGCCCGCGAGACCAGGGTCTCGACCGAGCCCTGCATCAGCACGACCTCGTCACCCTCGTTGATGTCGGAAAACAGGCTCAGCGCGCCGTCGGCGGTCACACCGTCCGGATGCGACAGGCGGTAGTACGGCACGCCGCCGACGTCGCCGACCACGCGGCCGAGCGGGAACAGCGTGGTCGAGGCCAGCACGTTACCGCCGCCGTCGGCGGCCCCGCCGAGGGCACCGCCGGTCCATTCATCGTAGACCTCGGCTGCAGGGCGACCGTCGATCGCGTACAGCGTGCGGCCCTCGGCGCGGGTGACGCGGCCACGGGTTTCGGTCGGGTTGTAGCCGCTGTGGAAAGCGAACGCGGTTTCCACGCTGGGGAACAGCACCGACACGACCACCTGGTCGGCGCCGGTCTGCCGGTTTGCGGCGAGCAGCCAGTGACCCTCGACCGTGTTGTCGGCCGCGCTGCCGCCAATGATGGGCACGTCTTCGCCGATCACGTCTTCGATCCCGGAGATGACCGATTCCTCGGCGCCGGGTGTCGCGCTCAGCCAGACCAGCGCCGGCAACTCGCCGGGCCGGTCGGCATCGTCGAGGGCCGCCAGGACCGCCTGCGACGCCGCCTCGCGCGCTGAGTCGCCGATGACCGCAGCACCCACGCCATAGCCGCCATCCGGGTCGTAGATACCGAGCATCGTCAGGCCACGGCCATCGTCGGATATGAACCCGTCCTCGGTCATGCCGCCGAGGCAGGTCGAGGCGCCGTGGATCTTGACCCCGGGTGCCGTGTCGCCCAGAAGCCGAACCAGTGTTTCGCCGGGGTACGTGACCGACCAGGCCAGGAACAAGAGGTTCGGGGTCGAATCCAGCTTGTCGCGCAGCGATGTGTAGGCTTTGCTGCAAGCGGTTTCGACATCGGTGTCGGTCGAGTACGCGGTGGCGATCTTCATGAACAGGCTCCTTTGGCCGGGCGGCAGCAAAACGGGATCTTGAATGGCCACCTCGAGGCACGGGTTCACCGGTTAAAGATCGGCCGAAACACCGACCTCATTAAGGCGACAGCGTCGGAAAGGCTGTCGGCAACGTGCTGCGGTTGATCGGGCCGGCGGGCGCGCTTGTCCCGTCCAGTTCGACCTGTAAGGCAGGCGCGCAACAGGCGGGGCCATGCCGGCAATGACGATCGGCCAGCCTGGGAACCGCTATACTGCCGACAGTTGCGACGACGCCATGCGATAAGCCGGTTAGGACTTTTCTTCGCCACGGTTGGCGTCGTCGTGTTGTTGCAATCGCCTCATCAGGGAACAGTCATGCGCGAAGCCAACAAGTCCGGTTTTTTCTGGTTGGGTGCCTGCCTGTTGCTGGGACTTGCCACACTCGGCTACCTGCTCGGCGATGCCGCGATCCGGTTCAAGGGCATGGAACGAACGGTCACCGTCAAGGGGCTGTCTGAACGCGAATTACCGGCCGATATCGTCATCTGGCCGCTGCAGTACACGGTGGCGAGCAATGACCTCGGCGAGCTCTACCAGGCGCTCGATGGCAATACCGCGAAGATCCGGCGCTACCTCGAAGCTGCCGGTATCGATGCCGGCGAGATCACCTCGTCGCCGCCGGCGATAACCGACCGCTCGGCACAGCAGTACGGCAATGCACAGCAGGTCGAGTTTCGCTACGCGGCAACGCAGGCCGTCACCGTGTACTCGCAACATATCGAGACCGTGCGAAAGCTGATGCAGGGCCTGTCGGAGCTCGGCAGGCAGGGCATCGTGTTCACCGGCGGCAACTACGACACCCAAACCGAGTACCTGTTCACCCGGCTCAACGAAGTCAAGCCGGACATGATCGAGGAGGCCACGCGCGAGGCCCGCTCGGTCGCGGAGAAGTTCGCTGCCGATTCGAAGAGCCGCCTGGGCAAGATCCGTTCGGCCACGCAGGGTCAGTTCAGCATCAGCGACCGTGACAAGAACAATCCGCACATCAAGAAGGTGCGGGTCGTGTCGACGGTCGTCTACTACCTGTCGGACTGACGCGCACCGCGTCCGCGGCCCGGGCGCTGCGATCGGAGCAGTGCCGGTCAGCGCGGCCCCCTCGGGCGCGGTAAATCCGCCTCCCTTCATCTACACCCGAATCCATAGCTACCCCGGAAACGCCGCGCGCCGTGGCGGTTTCCGCGCGCACGTGCGCCCTCCCCGGGGGTTGCCGCACCGGCCGTGACGGGGCGTCCGACAGGGTGTCGGACGATGTTATTACCGCACCTGTCCGCAGGGTCGGCTTGGCCGCGAAAAAAACGTTTAAGCGATTGTTTTTAATCTGGTTTTAAAGAGCCCCGCAGGGCTGTTCATGGTATAATTTCCAGGTCGGAAAACAACCGGGAGCGCGCCATGGACAGAAGGGAATTTCTCGTTGCGGCAATGGCATCGGCGGGTGCCCTGGCCCTGCCGCCAGGAGTCTTTTCCAGTCCGGCCAGGCGCCAGCGAACGCCGCTGGTGGTGCATACCCTGGTGCTGAAGCCGGTGCGGTATTTCTGGGAGGTCGGCGCCTGGCTCGAGGTTGTCGAGACATCGCGCGGCGCCTGCCTGTCCACCGGCGATGACACCTTCGGTGTGGGCGACGCGCTGACCGTGCAGCTGTTGGAGTCCGGCATGGGCCACTACAAGGTGGCCCTCGTGCGCAACGGCACGGTCATCCGCCATTTCGATTCCGACGTCGTCGGTCCGTTGCTGGAGCGCGGCGAACCGCTGGCGGCGCTGGTCACCAACGTGTCGGGTGACCGCTTCCGTGTCGACGTGTACCTCGACCGTGCCATCGAGCCGGGCGAGCGCATTCCGCTGCTCGACCCGGCCATCGAGCATTCGGGTACCTGGGCCAATCTCGTGCCCGGGCCGGACTACATGCCGCTGCAACCCGGTTGGCATCCGCTGCGCGTTGAACGCTGGCATCTGCCAATCGGCCCAATCGTTGCCGATGCTGTCGAGCAAGTAGGGCCTTACGAGAACGTGACGATCTATCGGGTCGAGAAACCGACGCGGTCGATGCCCATCCCCGAGAAGCGCTGGATGATCCACAACGACACGCCCTGGCCGGACCTCGACCCCGCTGCCGCGTTTCTGACCCAGAGCGGTCGCGACGTCGCGCTGCTGCCGTACCGCGTTGCCTCGAATATCGAGTACCTGCTGTTGCGCGGTGAGCGTGTCGAGGCCCAGGTGCTGAAGCCGGGCGGGCTCGGCGAGGTCCGGGTCGACCTGTCGCTGGTCGCCTGAACGGAGGTGGCCATGTTGCTGCGCGTGACCGGGCCGGATTTCTGCGCCGGCGCCGTGTTCGACTGCGACCCGCCGATCTGCGTGCGGGCCGCCGACAAGATCAGCCTGGTGTTCCTGAACCGGGGGCTCAACCAGTGCATCGCCCTTTGCCGGTTGAAAGGTTGGCGGTATGAGATTGTCGACGGATAAGCGCCTGCCCACCCCGGCCTGCCGGCTGTGGCACGAATGGCAGTGCTACACGAATGTTCAGATCGACGTGCAGCGGCGTGGTGGGGTCAAATCCCTGTGCGCCAGTTGCAGGCGTGACCTGAGACGGCCAGAGACGGAGAGGCGCCGGTGATCGATTCATGGGCGCGGGGAAGGGGCTCTTCGAGCTTACCAGGCGGCCTGCCGTGAGGCGCTCCGGTGCTGACGAAACCTGGCGGCAAACACCAGCAACGATCCCCACAGCAGCAACAGGAACACGGTCGGCGAGTCCACGGTCTGGATTCTCAGCGTTTCGTTTATTCCCAGGTAAGCACCGTAGAACCGCGGGACCGGATCCCTGAGGTTGAATCCCAGGTAGGTCACGTCTGCGGCTATGGCCTCCCTGATGACCTCGGTGACGTCGATCGCCAGCGAGCGTGCATCGATCACGGTCTCGATCACCAGGGTTTCACCTCGGTGGAAATCGTCTGGTGTCAGCAGGCCGTCACCCGCGTAGGCGTAAAGCGCCAGGTACACGGGTGGAAAGCCTTCGAACAACAGGTCTCCCGACAGCGTCGCGGTCGTGAAAGCCGGGTCGACCCCGGTGAGATCGAATTCCAACATGCCGCGATGTTCCAGGTTCAACTCGTCGGGGTGGTTGGGTTCGTCTCTCTCGTTGTTGACGTTGTACTCGTCGATCACGAAGTAGGTGACCTCGCCGTAGCGTTCCTGGGCGCCGCCGCGCACCGTCCACGGGATCTCGATCAATCCGGCCAGGGATTCGCTGCAGGCAAACAGCGCAAGACAGCACGTCCAAACCCTGGTCGAGTGTTTCAGATCGCGGGTCATGACGACATTCCCTGTTCGTGGAGACTCAGTGGAAGATACGCCTTATCTCAGCCAGGACAACGGCAAGGTGTTATGGCAAGGCTTGTGGTCGGCAACTGGTATCCAGGGGAGCGCCTCCCGGATCGATCGATGAAATGCAACTCGCCTGCAGGGAGCCAAGGTTGTAATTGCTCGTCGTCGACAGGATGACTTCGGCCTTGACGACGCCGGCGGTGCTGCCACTGACGGTGCTGTATCGCAAAGGGTTGGGCGCGTCGGCTTCGATGGCGTAGAGCCCGTAACATTCGTCGGGCCCGGTTGCGGACAGCGTCACCGATTCGATGTCTGCATCGCTGCTCGTTAGCCACATGCCGCGGCACCTCTCGCTGCCGCCGATCGCCGATGCCTCGGTGTGACGGATGAACGTGGCCGCCGATACTTCGATCCCGACGTTCCTGTCCGTGGCGCCTTCGGCGACAGCCTGGGTATCGATGATGGTTGAGCCTTCGTAACCGCCGTCACTGATCGCCGTGGCCGTATGGCCGAACTGGGCCTTGGCAAAGACATTCGTGATCCTCGGCGACGAATAGCCAAAGTTGTTAATGGCCAGGTTGATCTGCCCGCCGAAAGCGAGCACATCTAGATCGTAGAGCGCGGGCGAGGCATTCTCGTTGACGATGGTGCGGGAATAAAAGCCCCCGCCGTCGTTTCGCAAGGTCATGTGTTGGATCGAGGCATTGTCTGCCCCTCTCACAAGGCTCGAATCCGCGAGTGCGGTCCCGGTACCGACCTGGCGAACAACGAATGTCTCGTCGCGGCCACTGCCGATGATGCTGACATGCTCTTTCATCTGCAGCGGTGTGTCCTCGATCGTGTAGGTACCGGGCAGGACGTAAACGATGTAGGGATTCTGCGCGCTGGCATCCGAAATGGATGCGAGCGCTTCGCGCAGGTCGTTGAACTGGGCTCCACTCTCCGCGACCGTGACCACGTTTTTCGGTTTCTGCGGTATGGGGATGATCAGGAACTCGGATGCGGTCGCAGAGGCCACGAGCATCGGTGCGACGATCGCCAGCAACAGGCAGATTCCGCGGTGTGCGATTCTGGAGAACATGAATCGAGCCTCCTTCGGGGCCAAGTCAGAAATCGTTACCATGACCTCGTCCGCGAGGACTGGCCGTGGTGAGCCACGGTGGCAACGCGTCACCCGATGCGTGTGAGTGCGGCCGACCCTGGGATCGCCTTCGCGGGTATGCTCCGCGGCCCGGATCAACGGCGGGTTGCGGCGATCAAACTCGATCCATTGATAACGACCGGAAAGTGTTTTTCTGAATCCCGGTTCTGTCCCAGTGCCCGGACCAGTTCGCTCCAGGATGCTTCATCCAGGCGCGTTATCAGGCGAAGGCCCAACCGGACGAATCGATCGCTGTCGACAAAAGGAATCACGACTTCCATGCCGGTCGCCCGCCGCTTTTCGGCCAGCCGTGTCCAGTCGACCCGGAAGCCGCGTCGTTCGGCCGTGACGGCGGCTTGGAGCAGGTCGTCTATGTCGGCCGCGGCCTGCGTGCAGGCGGCAACCTTTTGCTCGCGTTCGCCCAGGTCATCGAACGGGCAATGCAGTACCCGGTCGATCTCGAAGCGCGGTTTTTGTCCCTGCCTCAGCGACCAGCTGCCAGCGGGCGGTGAGGACCGAACCGGATTGAGCCCCGGCCCGGTCTGCTGCGTGAGCACGGCACAGTCGTTGCGCGCGCAGTAGTCGCGGACCAGGCGCCCGGCCATCAGCTGCTCTTTTTCCGGGCGCGGGGCCGAGAACGCGACCGCCCGCCCGTCGACGAACAACAGGACCTGGTCGGTGGCATCGACCTGGATGTCGAACGGCGCGCCCGCGCTCAGCAGCAGCCGGGCATCGACCAGTTCCTCCATCAGCAGCGCCGTGGCCGCCTGCCAGCGTGCGAGCTTGGCTTTGCGTGCGGGGGTGATGATGTCTTCGTCGAGAGCCGTGGCAAGTTCGTCCTGGTAAGTCTCGACCAGGGCATCGAGCAGCGTGTCGGCGAAATCCCAGCGCGCCAGTTCGTCGGCGGACGCCATCGACCTCGCGAGCACGACGACGGGTTCGTCCCGCAGCTTGATCTCGCGTGCCGGAAGGTCGTTGGCGACAAGCGCCGAGACCAGCAGCGACAACAGCCAGGCGGCCGCGCGTTGCCATGGGTGACGTCGGCAGGTTTTGCCGGCGCTCGGCGGGCTGTGTTGCTGGGTCGGCATCATCGGAGGCACCAGTCTAACCCGCCGTCGGGCGGCAACGTTGTCACCAATGCCGGCAAGCGGTCACAATCACGACATCTCCCGTTCCGCGAAACTGCCCATGTTTACCCGTTCTCTGCCGATCAACCGGCCGCACCCCACCGTCGCCATGCCGCCTCGCCACCGGCTCGCCTGACGGGGCGGTCGTATGCGCGGACGGTTCTTATGGGGTGCGTTGCGGGTGCTGTCCTGGCTGCCGTTGCCGGCGCTGCACGGCATCGGCGCCGCGGCTGGCTGGCTGATGTACGTGACCAACAGCAGTCCGTGCCAGGTCGCGCGTCGCAACCTGGCGCTTTGTTTCCCGGCGTGGGGCGAAGCAGAGCGCGAGCGCCTGTTGCGCGAAAACCTGGCCGAGACGGGCAAGACTGCGACCGAGCTGGCCGCGATGTGGTTGTGGCCGGCCGAGAAAGTGCTTGGCCTGGTCCGCGAGGCCGAAGGCGAGGAGCACCTGCTGGCGTTGGCCGGGCGCGGCCGCGGCGCGCTGGTGTTGACGCCACATCTCGGTCAGTGGGAATTGATGGGGCTCGTCGCGCCGCGCTACCTGGCCACCACCAGCCTGTATCGGCCACTGCGCATGCCCGAACTCGACGAGCCGATCACGGCGGCCCGCGAACGCACCGGCAGCCGCTTGGCACCGGCAACGGTCAAGGGTATCCGCCAGGTCTATGCCGCGATCAGGCGCCGTGAAATGGTCGGGATACTGCCGGACCAGGTGCCGACGGACGGTAGCGGCGAATTTGCGCCGTTTTTCGGCATCGAGGCGAACACGATGGTGCTCGTGTCGCGCCTGGCCGCCGGTCGCGACATCGACGTGGTGCTGACCTACGCCGAACGCCTGCCGCGCGGCCGCGGTTACCGTATCGTCGCCATGCCGGTCGACGACGCCATACACAGCGACGACCTGCGCACATCGCTGACGGCGCTCAATGCCGCCGTCGAGTTGGCCGTGCGCGCGTCGCCGGCCCAGTACCAATGGGTGTACAAACGCTTCAAGAAACGGCCCGACGGTGACCCATCGCTGTACTGAAGCGGCCGCTGGGGTCGAAATTCGGCGCGGTCGTCGAAACGATGCAATTTTTCCCGGTCTCGCGTGGTTCAACCCGACCAGGACCGGTAAGCGGGAGTGAACGATGCGAGCCTTGATTTTCTGCCTGTTGTGCGGCCTTGTCGGCGCGGTCGGCGCCGAGCCCGAGGTCGATGCGCTGATCGCGTCCGGCGAGGCGCCTCCCGGTGTCGTGTTCGAAATTGTCGAAAGCGACGAAGACGCGCTGGCATGGGCCCTGCCACGCGTCATCGCGCTGACCGGGCGCCTCCGGCAGCACTACCCCGGCCTGCCGATTGCCGTCGTGTCGCACGGTCCGGAACAGTTCGGCCTGCTCGACAGCAATCGCGGAGGCGCGTTCGACCGGATTCATGCCGAGGCGGAAGGACTGGGTGGAAACGCGATCGATCTGCACATCTGCGGTGTGCATGCAGGCTGGTATGGCCACGACGCCAGTGATTTTCCGGCCTACGTCGATGTCGCCGCCTCCGGGCCGGCGCAGATACGCGACTACGAGAACTTCGGCTACGTGCTGATCCCGCTGCGGGGCAATGACTGACGCCGTTGTCGGTTTCGACGCCTGACTGTCAGCCGGTGCTCGCGGCCTCTGCGCTGCCGGTTCGCGGTGTCCCCGGAGACGAGGCGCAGGCGGCTTTGGCGTCCAGCAGCAGCGAATAGACCTCGTGGATGTGGTCGGGAATCGTGATGCTGCCGTTCCGGTTCGTGTACTTCTTCGTCAGCAGTTCGCGAGGACCGGAAGGCAGGTCGTAGAGGTCGACGAGACGCATCGACCAGTTGTCGAAGTAATGGGTCTCCAGTGCCTCGAAGGTGATCAGTTCGACTTCCTGGTGACGTGGATCGCGCACGATGCGGGAAAACAGGGCGTTGACTTCGCGATAGGGGCCTTCCAGTACCTGCAGGAAGCGGTCGCCCGACAGCACCAGCAGGCCGTTGATGCCTTTCTCGGCATTGTGCCTGGTTGCCGTTCTCATGATGTCGCGGATTTCGTCGTTGCTGGGGACGTCCGACGTGGACTTGCTCTTGTAGATAAGCCTGCAGCGCTGCATTCGGGTGCTTCCAGATGTTGCCCGTGACAATAACCATGGCAATTGTGGCGAATTTTTTTTGCGAGTGTCAAAGCGGTTTGAACTCGGCCGGGCCACCTCGAGCATCGAATTTTTCGATGATACGGTGAGGCAGGCGCCCCCGCTGGCGATCAGTGCCTGCCGACGTGCCGGTTGGTCAGCCAAAGCCCGAGGATTACCATGATGCCCCCGCCGAGTACCGCTGGCGTGACCGGTTCGTGCAGCACGAGGGCGCCGAGCAGTACCCCGCTGACGGGTACCAGGTTGATGAACTGGGCGGCGCGGGTCGCGCCGATGGCCTTTACGCCGGCATAGAACCAGACGAAGGCCAGCACGGTGCCGAACACGGCGAGGTAGCCGATGCCGGCCAAAACGACCGGCTCCCGCAGGACCCCGGGCCCGGGTCCACCGCGCACGCCGAACAGCAACCCGAGCATCACCGTCCCGGCCAGGCTCGCGTAGGCCACCGTCACCAGTGGTGACAGCCGGCCGAGCACGCGCCGGCCGATCAGCGTGTACAGGCTCCAGCTGGCGACGCAGCCGAGCAGCAGCACCTCGCCGAGGCCGACACTCCCGCTCAGCAGGTCCACCAGGTCGCCGCGGGCGATGACGACCAGCGCACCGCACAGCGACAGCGCGACACCGGCGGCACGCCGGCCGCCGAGGGGTTCGTGGAACAGCAGGTGCGACGCCAGTGCGATGACGACCGGGTTGATGGCCACGATCAGCGCCGCGCGCCCGGCCTCGACGGACTTGAGCCCTTCGAAGAAGAACAGGTTGTAGGCGACGATGCCGGTGATGCCGAGCAGTATGGCTGCGACGCCCTGGCGCAGGGTCAGCCCCGGCAGTCGTCGATGGCGCCAGCCGACCCAGGCCCACAGCAGCAGCGTGGCCAGGGCAAAACGCAGGAACGCCGCGCTGACCGGGTCGATCTGCGAGGCAAGCTGGCGGCCGGCGATGAAGGTCCCGCCCCAGAATACCGCCGACAGGGTCAACAGCAGGTAGGTGATACCGAGGTTCGCGGGATCTGCCGTACAGGTGTCGTGCTTCGTCATCGGGTGCTGCGGTTTCCCCTGGCCCCGGGTGGGGCTGCTCTTGGCGACACGGCGGTGGTGGGGCGCTGAACGTGTCAAGGTGAAGCGGGTTGGCGATTTCCTGCCTGCAGCTCCGCCGAGGCGCGCCGGGTGTCGAGCATCGGCGCCAGCTCGGACCAGACGTTGTCCAGTATGCGTGGCTGGGCAGCGACGTCCGGATGAATGCCGTCGGCCTGCATCAGCTCACGCGTCTCGGCCACCCCTTCCAGGAAGAACGGGACGACCCGGACACCCTCGGCAGTGGCCAAATCCTGAAAGATGCGGTGGAACTTGTCGCCGTAGGCCTTGCCATAATTAGCCGGCAACTTGATGCCGAGCAACAGCACGGCCGCCCCGGCTTCCCGGCTCAACCGGATCATGTCGCGCAGGTTGGCGCGGGTCTGGGGCGGTGCAAAACCGCGCAGGCCGTCGTTGCCGCCCAGCGCGATGACGACGACAGCCGGGTCGAAGCGGTCGAGGGCCGCCGGCAGGCGGGACAGCCCGCCCCGTGTCGTGTCACCCGTGATACTCGCGTTGGCGACGCGGAACGGCAGGCCCCGCGCCCGCAGGCGGCCTTCGAGCAGGGCGACCCAGCCGAGTTGCTTTTCGATACCGTAGGCGGCGCTGAGACTGTCGCCGACGACCAACACGGTGCCGCCGGCGGCATGGCCGGCACCCACGATGCTGAGAAATAGCGCGCAGACAATGCAGGAAAGGATACGCATAGCGGCCTCGTCTCTGGGCAAACAGGTCCGCATGGCCGACGGCCACACCCTCGACATACTTGCGGCGATCGACATGCAGGTCAACGCCGGCGAGGCCGTGGCAATTTTGGGGCCCTCGGGATCCGGCAAGTCGACCCTGCTCGGCCTGCTTGCCGGCCTCGACGAGCCTTCGACCGGCCGTGTCACGCTGCTGGAACGGGATCTCGGCGCCATGAGCGAGGACGACCGCGCCGCGCTGCGCGCCGGACGTGTCGGCTTCGTGTTCCAGTCGTTTCAGCTGCTCCCCGGTATGACGGCGCTGGAAAACGTCGCGCTGCCGCTGCAGATCGGCGGGCGCGACGCGGCGCGCGAACAGGCTGCCGGGTTGCTGGCCGAGGTTGGGCTGGGCGAACGGCTCGACCACCTGCCGCGACAGCTGTCGGGGGGCGAGCAGCAGCGCGTTGCCGTGGCGCGCGCGTTCGCCGGCGAGCCCGAGGTGCTGTTCGCCGACGAACCGACCGGCAACCTCGATGCCGACAGCGGCCGCCGGATCATGGACCTGATGTTCGGTCTGCGAGACCGGATCGGTTGCACCCTGCTGCTGGTCACGCACGATCAGCAGCTCGCGGCGCGTTGCGACCGGGTGATCCGGCTCGACGGCGGTCGCATGCAGTCGGCCGCATGAACCACCTGTTCGTCCCCGGCCAATTACGCGCCGCGGTCCGCGACCCCGGCCTGCGGCTGCTGTTCCTGGCGGTACTGGTGGCTGTCGCCGCGCTGACGTCGGTGGCATTCTTTGCCGATCGTGTCGAGCGGGCGCTCGAGCGCCAGGGGGCGGCGCTGCTGGCGGCCGACCTCGTCGTCGAGCAGGGCGAGCCGTTCGACCCGGCCTGGCTCGCGCAGGCCAGGACCCTTGGACTGGCCCATGCCCGCAGCGTCATGTTCCCGAGCGTGGTGCTGGCCAACGACCAGCCCCTGCTCGTGCAGATCAAGGCCGTCGAGCCGGCCTACCCGTTGCGCGGGCGCCTGCGTGTCGACACGCCGCGGGGGGAGACCGGCAGCGTGCCGGCCGATGGCGAGGCCTGGGTCGAGGGGCGCCTGCGTGACCGTCTCGGCCTGGTGGTCGGCGACACCCGTGTGCAGGTCGGCGACACCGACGTGCTCGCTGCGGGCATCCTGGTCGACGAGCCCGACCGTGGCGGCAACCTGTTTCAGCTGGCGCCGCGGCTGATGCTCAATTACGCCGATGTCGAACGCAGTGGCCTGCTGGGCCCGGCCAGCCGCGTCCGCCACCGCCTGCTGCTGGCGGGCGAAGCCGGCGAACTGGCCGCGATGCGCGACTGGCTGGAGCCTCGCCTGCCGCCCGGCAGCGAACTGGCCGACCTGGCCAATGCACGACCGGAGCTGCGCACTGCGATCGAGCGCGCGCGGCGTTTCCTGAGCCTCGCTGCGCTGTGTGCCAGCCTGCTTGCCGGGGTCGCGATCCTGCTGGCGACGCGGCGATACGTCGACCGCGCGCTCGACGGCGCCGCGGTGTTGCGCACGCTAGGGATGTCGGGCGCCGGCGTGTTGCGCTGGCACCTGTGGCGGCTCGGCTGGCTCGCGCTGGCGGCCTGTGTGGCCGGTGCGCTGGCGGGCCTGTTCGGCCAGCAGGCGCTGGTGGTCCTGCTCGGCAACTGGTTTGGCGAGGCGCTGCCGCCACCGGGTGTACGGCCCGCACTGGTCGGCCTGGTGTTCGGCGTCAGCATGGTCATCGGGTTTTCCGTGCCGACCCTGTTGCGCGTTGGCCGTGTCCCGCCGCTGCGCGTGCTGCGGCGCGAGCTGGACGCGCCGGGCCTGGCCGGGTGGCTGGTCTGGCTGGTTGCCGCGGCGGTCTTCTTCGGCCTGATCTACTGGCAGGTCAGGGACCACCGGCTGGCGGTCGGCATGGCGCTGGCGCTGGCCGCCGCGATTGTCACGCTGATGCTGGCCGGGCGCCTGTTGCTGCGCCTGCTGATGCCGTTGCGACGCACCGGGGGCAGCGCCGCACTGGGGTTGGCCGCGCTGGCGCGCTACCCGCAGCTCACCCAGCTGCAGCTGGCCGGGTTCGGTCTCGGCATCACGCTGTTGCTGCTGCTGACCGTGGTCCGGATCGACAT
Source organism: Gammaproteobacteria bacterium (assembly GCA_020445315.1). Lineage (GTDB taxonomy): Bacteria > Pseudomonadota > Gammaproteobacteria > Chromatiales > Chromatiaceae > Thiosocius. Next base: position 15,068 of record JAGRGW010000093.1, on the reverse strand, counting down.
CATCGACACCTGGCAGGCCAGCCTGCCAGCACAGGCGCCGAACCACTTCCTGATCAACATCCAGCCGGAGGAACTGCCGGTATTGCAGGCGCTGGTCGAGCAACGGGGCATCCCGCATTCCGGTTTCCACCCGACCACCCGCGCACGGCTGGTCGCGATCAGCGGCCGCCCGGTCGATCCCGAGTCGTACGCGAGCATGCGCGCGCGGCGCATGGCGACACGCGAGTACAGCCTCAGTTTCAACGCGGTGATGCAATCCGACAACCGCATCCTGGCCGGGCAGTGGTGGGACGACGGGCGTGAGGGCGCGGCGGGTTTCTCGGTCGAGGAAGGGATCGCCGAGAGCCTTGGCGTCAAGGTCGGCGACGCCCTGACCTTCGACGTCGCCGGCCAGGTCGTCAGCGCTCCCATCACCAGCCTGCGCTCGGTTGCCTGGGACTCGTTCAACGTCAATTTCTTCGTCGTCGGCTCGCCGGCCGTGGCCGAGGGCCTGCCGGTCGCCTACCTCTCCAGCCTCTACCTGGACGACGAGAGTGACGGATTCGCGGTCGAGTTGATCCGCCGGTTCCCGGCCGTGTCGGTGCTCGACCTGCGGCCGATTCTGCAACAGGTGCGCGAGATCATGGAGCGTGGTGCGCTGGCGGTCGAACTCGTGTTCCTGTTCACGCTGGTTGCCGCCGCGCTGGTCACGGTGGCGGCGGCCCAGGTCAGCCGCGACGAGCGTGCGCGCGAGGTCGCTGTCATGCGCACGCTCGGCGCGTCGCGCCGCCACCTGGTGCGTGCCGTGCTGGCCGAGTTCGGCCTGCTCGGCCTGATCGGTGGCGTGCTCGCCGCCATGCTGGCCAGCGTCAGCGGTTACCTGGTCGCAGTAGAGCTGTTCAACCTGCCGGGCCGTTTCGGTCTCACCACCTGGCTGCTCGGTATCGGCGCGGGTACGGTCGTGGTCGCACTGGTCGGCTGGCTGGCAACCCGGCGCCTGCTTGCGGTGCCGCCCATGCGGGTGCTTAACTCGGGCTGACTGACAACAGCGGGACCCCGACATGCGTGCTGGCTGGCCGGCGATCTGCGGATACGAGCGATGACTCGCCCGGTATGCCCGACCGGGCCGCATGTGGAGAATTTCGCGGGGCCGTTCGCGTGGGTCCGCTAGGCGGCGCCGACGACCGGCGCCTGTTGCTGGTCGTCGGCAGCGAAGCCTGGGGGGAGCAATGGGTCTGCGCGCAATTGGCAGCGCATCACCGTGACGACGTCCTGTGGCTGGCATCCTCGTCGACCTGCTTCGATCATGTTACGACCACGCGGCAGGTCTTCCGCCTGCTGGGCCGGGAGTTCAGGGCCGTGGTCGTCAACGTCCACCAGGGACTGCATCCTGATGCCTTCGCTGCCGCGGTCGGGACGCTGCGCGGCGGCGGTGACTGCGTGGTACTGGCGCCGCCAATGGCCGACTGGGACGCGTTCGTCGATCCCGACAAGGCACGCTTTGCCGCCTACCCGCGCGCGGCATCCGGCACGCACAACCGATTCCTGCTGCGCCTGCGTTCGTTGTGGCACGACGACCATGCCGTGAGCATCGTGGAGGAATCGGACGACGATACCGAAACTGTGCGTCTCCGTGTCGCACCGGACGATTGTCGCGAACTGGCGTTGACCGACGAGCAGTCCCGCGTGGTCGGGCAGGTGCTGCGCGTCGCATCCGGTCACGCCCGTCGGCCGTTGGTGCTGCTGGCGGACCGGGGGCGTGGCAAGTCCACGGTGCTCGGCGTGGCGGCCGCGCAGCTGCTGCAACGGGGTGAGTGCCTCGTTACCGTGGTCGCATCTTCACATGCCGCGGCCGCAGTGCTGTTCAGGCACGCAATCGGTGCTGATTCGGCCGATCCGAGAGCCGTCGGCGAGCACAGGGTCGGCGAGGGTCGGCTGTGTTTTCGACTGCCACAGGATATCGCCGAGGCCAAGGGCGGCGCGCCCGGTATCGTGCTGGTCGACGAGGCCGCCGCGATCCCGATGGTGCTGCTGCGGCGTCTGCTGCGGTACGCCAACCGCGTGGTGTTCGCGACGACGGTGCATGGTTACGAAGGCAGCGGGCGGGGGTTCGTGCTGCGCTTCGCGCGTGTCCTCGACGAGGCCATGCCGCAGTGGCGCGAGACGCGACTGACGGACCCGGTACGCTGGCGCAGCGGCGATGCACTCGAGCGCCTGCTGAATCGCTCGCTGATGCTGGATGTCGACCTGGACGATATCGGGCCACCGGCGGCGTTCGACGTGGGGCCGTTGTCGCTGGACCGGTTGAGTGCCGACGAGTTGCTGCTGCGGCGCGTGTTCGGCCTGTTGGTCAATGCGCATTACCAGACGCGCCCGTCGGACCTGCGCCAGCTGCTGGACAACCCGGACGTGTCGTTGTGGGTGGCGCGAGCCGGTACCGACCTGCTCGGTGTCGTGTTGCTTGATGCCGAGGGCGATATCGACGCGGACATGGCGGCGCGCATCCTGTCCGGAGAGCGGCGCCCACGCGGCCACCTGCTGCCGCAATCACTCGCCGTGCACGCCGGTATCGACGCGATCCTGCGTCAGCGCGTACTGCGCGTGCAGCGAATCGCGGTGCACCCGGATGCGCGTCGTCGCGGCGTCGGGCGTGCGCTGCTGGAAGCGGTTTCTGCGTGGGCCGGGACGGCCGGCTTCGATCATCTCGGTTGCGCCTTCGCTGCGGATGTCGGATTGCTCGGCTTCTGGCGCCAGTGCGGTTTCGCCGTCGCCCGCGTCGGTCTGCGCGTCGACCCGGCCAGCGGCTCGCACTCGCTGTTCATGCTGCGCGGCCTGAGCGCTGCAGGCAGGGTTGTCGCTCAGCAGGCGGCAGGCGGCTTTCAGCACGGCCTGCCGTGGTCGCTGGGCATGGCCCTGCGTGATCTCGACTCCCGGCTCGCCGTGTCGCTCCTGCGCGGGCGCGACAATGCGGACATCGTTCTCGACGGGGCGGACCGCGAGATACTGACCAGGCTCGTCGCCGGTACGCGCCAACTGCTGACAGCCGACCAGTTGCTGTGGCGTGCGCTGGTGCTGATGGCCACGACGGACCAAAGCGATGACGCGCTCGCGCCCGGCATCGCGTGGTTGTTGCAGGGCCAGGATGTCCAAACCGTCTGCCAGCGATTCGACATCGAAGGCCGGGCGCCGCTGGAACAGGCACTGAGGGCATCGCTGTCGGTGCTCACCCGAGGTTGACGCGCTGTACCACCCAACCTAAATTTCGCCCCGGAACGACAAAAATTTGCGACGGCCGATGTCACGGCCGCGTGTATCAATCGACGGCTTTCGGAGGATCGTATGTTGAAGGTTGGAGACAAGGCACCTGACTTCAATCTGCCGGATTCGGACATGACCATGACGGATTCCGCAGACCTCGCCGGCAGACCCTACGTCATCTACTTCTATCCGAAGGACGACACCCCCGGGTGCACGATGGAGGGGCTCGAGTTCACCGAGCTGATGAACGAGTTCGACGACCTCGGTATCAGCGTCCTCGGCGTCAGCAAGGACACCTGCGTCAGCCATGCCGCGTTCCGCGACAAGTACGGTCTGAACATCCGCCTGTTGGCCGATGTCGAGGGGCAGTTGTGCGATGCCTACGGCGTCTGGCAGGAAAAGGAAAAGAACGGCGAGAAGAAGATGGGCATCGTGCGCTCGACGTTCATTGTCGATGCCACCGGCACCGTGCGCCATGCCCTTTACGACGTCAAGCCCAAGGGCCACGCCGAGCAGATGCTGGAAGTGGCCCGCTCGCTTTAGCCGGCGTTGACCCAGTTGCCCGCACCCGCCTGGTACGCGGGTGCGTGTGGGTCTGGTCGGCCGCGCAGGTCTCAGTCGCCGGCAATCAGCTGGCGCATGCCCTTGATGACGATGTCGGCATAACTGACGATGCCGATGACGTCGCGGTTCTCGACGACGGCCGCCCGGTTCAGGCGATACCGTTCGAACATGCGCGCGCAGTAGCGGATGTCCATCTGCGGGTCGATGCCGAGCAAAGGCTTGTTCATGATCTCGTAGACGTTGACCCGGTCGGGTGAGCGGTTCTTGGCCAGAACGTCGGTCGCAATGTCTTCGAGTTCGACGATGCCGTATTCGTCGTTTTCGTCCCGTCGCTTGACGATCAACGCCTTGGTTTCGATGTATTGCATTCCCCGCAGGGCATCGGCAACGGTGGCAAGGCCGTCGACGACGTCGAACTCGGTTTTCATGACGTCGCGAACGCGGATCAGCTCGGTGTGGCTCATAGCTCTTCCTCTACGATTTCCTGAAGTTTTGCGACCTGGGATGTCACGCCGACGGCATCCTCGACGTCGATCTGGACAGCGATCCCGGTACCCGGCTTGGATTCGAACTCGCCGGCCTTGGCGATCTCTTCGAGAATGTGGCGGGCCATGTGTTCCTCGACCAGGAACAGGACCATGTCGCGCTGGGTCTCGAGCGTGAGGCCGAAAAAGGTCTTGGCCTCTTTAAGTCCTTCGCCACGTGCGTTGTTGAGCACCGTGGCGCCGGTAGCGCCGGCCTGGCGCGCCGCTTTCAGGATGGCGTTGGTCTTGTCGTCGTTGACGAATGCCAGCAGTAGCTTGAAGTGCATTACTCGGACTCCTCTAAAGCATGGTCTGCGCGCCTGGAGCGCCATTCGGAAAGCTGCGCGTAGGCCATCACGGTCATCATGGGAAACAGGCTGGCGAAGGCAATCAGTCCAAAGCCATCGAGCAGGGGACTGCGGCCAGGCACGGTGCTGGCCAGGCCCAGGCCGAGCGCCGCGACCAGCGGCACCGTTACCGTCGACGTGGTCACGCCGCCGGAGTCGTAGGCCAGGGCGATGATAAGCCGGGGTGCGACGAACGTCTGGACGACCACGACCACGTAGCCGACGATAATGTACCAGTGCAGCGGCGTGCCGGAGATGATCCGGTAGGTGCCGAGCGCGATGCCGATCGCCACGCCCAGTGCGACGGCGACGCGCAGCCCCATGACACCGATACTGCCGCCGGAGACCTGGTTGGCCTTGAGCGCAACGGCCAGCAATGACGGCTCCGCGATCGTCGTCGAGAAACCGATCGCGAACGCAAACAGGTAGACCCAGCGGTAATCCCACCAGTCGAGTGCGCCTTCGTGGTGGGTGAAGCCGTGGATGAAGGTGGGGTCGGTCAGTTGCGCCGCCATCAGCTTGCCGAGCGGGAACAGCGCCAGTTCGAGGCCTTCGAGGAAGAAGGCCAGTCCGACCAGTACGTAGCCAAACCCGGCCAGTACGCGACCGAGGTTGGGGATCGGCTTACGCAGGACGAACAGCTGGAAACCGAAGATGATCAGTGCGATCGGCAGCACGTCGGAGATCGTGCCGAAAAACGTCAGCACCAGTTCAGACAGCGCGCCGGGGAGATTGCCGGCCGCCGCCAGCAGCGGCGCCAGGGCCCAGCCGGCAAGCCTGTCGAGGGGCGACAGCAGCAACCCGACCAGCGCCTCGACCTGGTGCACGAGATCGCGTAGCGCCGTGCCGATCGGGCCGTCGAGTTGCTGCGCGCTGTCGCCGAAGCCGAAGATGCCGTACCCCATGACGAACATCATCGGCGTGAGCGATGCGAAGGCGATCAGGCCGAAGCCGTCGATCATCGGGTTGCGTCCCTTGATCGACGAGGCGAGACCGACGCCCAGCGCCGTCACCAGCGGCACCGTGATGGTCGACGTGGTAACGCCGCCCGAGTCGTAGGCGATACCGATGATCTCAGGCGGAGCGAAGGCGGTCATGACGATCACGCCGATATAGCCGGCGATGATCAGGTAGTGGATCGGCCAGCCCCGGATGATTCGCAACACGCCGACCAGGATCGCGATGCCGACCGACAGGGCGACCGTCAGACGCAGGCCACTGGCATAGCTCTGCCGCGCAGCGTCGGTGTCGGCGATCACCTGCCCCGCCGCGGCAACCTTGGCGGCCTCGGCGGCGACGGCGATCAGCGCCGGTTCGGCCACAGTGGTTCCGAACCCGAGTGCGAAAGCAAAGATCAGCAGCCACCACAGCGAACCCTTACGGGCGAACGAATAGGCCATGGTCTCACCGATCGGGAACAGGCCCATCTCGAGACCGCGAACGAACAGGGCGAGTCCGATGACGACGAACAGGGCACCGAGCAGGATCGGGCCGAAGCTCGGGATCGGCTGTTGCAGGACCAGGACCTGGAAGCACGCGATGACGACCACGATCGGCATCAGGTCGCGCGCGCTGCTGAGCAGGGGTGAAAGGATTCGCTTCAGTCTGTCCACTTCGCCGTGGTCGCCTGTCCCGGTCGTTGTCAGCCACCGGAGAGGCGGGTCCTTGTTTGATACGGGTCAAGTACCCGCTTGGCTGCAGAACAGGTTAGCCGTAGATCGGTGATTAAAAAAGCCGCTGGCCGAACAATTCCTCGATTTGCTGCCAGACACCATCCCTGACGGCGCAGATTGTCACCTGCCGGTCATCCGCCGGGTGACGAAAACCGATCCGCTGCGACTGCAGCAGCAGTCGGTGGATGCCGAACTGTTGCCGGAAAAAACGGTTGTGGCGGCCGTTGCCGTGGGTCGTGTCACCGATCAAATGATGCGAGATGTGTTTGAAGTGCCTGCGGATCTGTTGGCGCCTGCCGGTTTCGGGGTGCACGTCGACCAGCGAATAGCGGGAAGTGGGGTAGCGGTCGACGGCGAATGGCAGCTCGAGCCGTGCCAGTCGGTGGAACGACGTCGTCGCCGGCTGGGCGATACCGTTGCCCTCTTCGTCGGCCACCGGGTGGTCGATCCTTCCCTGGTCGGCGGTCCAGCCGCGGGTGACGGCCAGGTAGCTTTTGTCGACCGAGCGCTGTTCGAACTGGTTGACCAGCGCGCGTGCCGTGTCGCTGTCGAGTGCGAACAGCAGCACGCCCGACGTCGCGCGGTCGAGGCGATGCACCGGGTAGACACGCCGACCGATCTGATTGCGCAGGGTCTGCAGCACGAAGTGCCGGTCCTGCGAGATGGGCGATCGATGTACGAGCATGCCGGCCGGTTTGTGCACCGCGACCAGGTGGTTGTCGTGGTACAGGATCGTCAGCGGCGATTCGGTGGACGGATTATCGTACATGCCCGGGATTCTAATCGAAGCGGGTTGGCGCTAAGGTGCGGCCATGTCGTTGCGCATGCGGATCCTGTTGTTCCTGTTCCTGTTCGGCCTGGTGCCGCTGATGCTGGCCGTGGTCATCAACCTGCCGCTGGTGCTGGAGCGGGTCGACCTGTTCTATCGCCATGCCTTCCTGCAGAATCTGCGGGCCGATTTCAGCGACCTCGATCAGCACCTGGCCAGCCGCGATGCCAGCGTGCGCCTGTTGGCGCGTTTGCCGGAGCCTGGGGCGCTGATGGGTAACGACCAGGAGCAGCAGTCGATCGACCTGGCGCGGGCCCGTTACACCGAGTGGATCAACCGCATCCTGGGCGAGGAACTCGACATCACCGAGATCCTGTTCGTCGACGAGTTCGGCGTCGTCCGCTTCTGGCTCGAGCGCAACACCCAGTCGGGCGAATGGGAGCCGACACTGAACCAGCCGCGAGCGGTATCGGTCGACCAGTTGGCGATGTTGCTGTCGGGACGTATCAGCAGCGTGGTGCTGAGCCCGCTGCGAATCGATCTCGGGGCCGAAGATCCGGCCCGCGTGTTCACGCTGCAGTTGCTCAGCCCGATCGCGTCGGCGGTGCCGGACGATCCGCCAATCGGCGTCGTGGCGATCACGCTGGACATCGCCGGCCTGGTGCGCCGCGACCCGCGCACGCTCTGGGTCCACGACGACGGTGCCTACCTGCAACTGCCCGACGGCAGCGGCCGCAGTGGCAATGCGTTCGACGACTATCCCGGTCTGCACGACGATTTCCAGGCCAACCGGGTCGCGTTGTGGGAAAAGGGCGACCGGCGCGCCATCTGGGTGCCGATGTTTCGCACCGTCGACGGACGGACCCTGTGGGTCGGCAGGCCAGTCGACGACGAGCCGCTGCAGGTGTTTCGCACCGAGATCGTGTTCCGCGTGCTGCTGATCGTGCTTGCACTGGTCATCTTCCAGTTCGTCGTCGCGCGCTGGATCACGCGTCGGGCCGAGCGTATCGGTCACGACCTGACCCAGGGGGTGCAGAAGACCCTGGAATCGGACCAGCCGGTCGTATTCGACTGGAGCGGTTCGCCGGAACTGCGCCAGCTGGCCGGCGACCTGACCCGGCTCTCGCGAACCCATGCCAGCCAGACGCGCAACCTGCGCGCCCACGCGCGCGAACTGGAGGCGACCAACCGCTACAAGTCGCAGTTCCTGGCCAACGTCAGTCACGAACTGCGAACACCGCTGAACTCGATACTGCTCCTGTCGAAGCTGCTGGCCGGCAAGGGTGAGGGGATCAACGAGGAGTCGCGCCAGCAGGCCGGTGTCATCCACAAGGCCGGCTGCGACCTGAAGGCGTTGATCGACAATATCCTCGATCTGTCGCGGATCGAGGCGGGCAGGCTGGAACTGCACATCGAAGAGGTCGACATCGCCGAACTGCTGGAAGACCTCAAGTCGTTGATGCAGCCGCAGTTCGATGCCAAGCAGCTGTCGTTCGAGGTCCGGGTCGACCCGTCGGCGCCGGCACGTATCGTCACCGACGTCGACAAGGTGCGCCAGGTGTTGAAGAACTTCCTCGCCAATGCGGTCAAGTTTACGGAGCGGGGCGGTGTGACGCTGTCGGCGGCATCCGCACGCTCGCCCTATGCCTTGGCATTGTCGGTACGTGATACCGGGGTGGGGATCCCGCGGGCCAAACAGGAGGTCGTGTTCGAGGCCTTTCAACAGGCCGACGGTTCGACCAGCCGGCGCTATGGCGGTACCGGGCTCGGCCTGACGATCAGTCGTCAGCTGGCCGAACTGCTTGGTGGTGAGATACGCCTGGTCAGCGCCGCCGGTGAAGGCGCCGAGTTTGCACTGGTTCTGCCGTCGAAGTGCGTGCCGGACGATGAGCGCAGGACGCCAGCGCCCTTTTCACGCCTGCCCGAACCCGAAGAGCAGTCGGCACCGGCGCCAGCGAGGCTTGCCGGTCTGCAGGTGCTGCTGATGGAGCCGGACGTCCATCGCCAGTTGCGGCTCAGCGGCATGTTGCGCGACTGGGGCATGCAGCTGCGTCTCGCCGACGACCTGGAGGAGGCGCTGGAAACGCTCGAGGAACTCGAACGCGTGGATTTCCTCGTCGTCGACGCCTTCATGCCGGGTGATGGGGCCTGTGTTACGATTCAGAAACTGCGTGAAAAACTGGGTCCTGATACCCGGGTCATCAGCTTGGTGTCGGCGGAGTCACAGGATCCTGACAATACCTGCATGACCGAGGGGGCGGACGACTCTGTCACGATGCCCTGCGATGCAAAGACGCTGTCGGAGACGTTGATGCGCTGCATTCAGGAAGGTGCCGACTGAAGGGCCGGTAAACACTATGCGGATACCCATCGACAGCATTCCGTTTCCTGAAGCTCCAGGCGCCCTGAATGTGGTTTCCCTGCCGCTCAGGGGCGCAATGGCAATGCCGGCCCGCGGAAACTGCGTTCTTTCCCATGGGGCCGGGCATCGGCGTGGCGTCAAAGGGCCCTGGGTATGAACCGTTACGCCGGATTCAAACTGCTGGCCGTCGATGACAACGAGCACAATCTGTTCACGTTGCGCGCGCTCGTCGAGGAGCACATGGATGTCGAGATCCTCGAGGCCAGCGGCGGTGCCCAGGCGCTGGAGATTGCCCAGTCCCACCCGGACATCGACCTGATCATCCTCGACGTGCAGATGCCCGAGGTCGACGGTTTCGAGACCGCGCAGATGCTCAAGCTGCGCAAGAAGACCCGCGACATCCCGATCATCTTCCTGACTGCCGCGTTCAAGACCGAGGAGTTCCAGCGCAAGGGCTACGACGTCGGCGCCGTCGATTACCTGCTCAAGCCGATCGACGACAACCAGTTCCTGAACAAGATCAGTACTTACTTCCGACTGATCGAGAAGGAGCGCCAGCTGAACCAGGTGCTCGAGGAAAAGGTTGCCCAGCGCACCGCCGAGCTCAACAAGGCCAAGCTCTACCTCGAGAACATCCTCAATAACATGGGCGAGGCCCTGCTGGTGCTGTCTCCGGACGGTGTCGTGCGCGAGGTCAACCCGGCAGCCGTGGACATGCTCGGCTATGCCCAGCCGGAACTGCTCGGCATGTCGATTGGCGACGTGTTCGAGGAAGAGGGCGAGGAGCAGGCCGTCGCGTTCATGGGAACCTGGCTCGAGGCGCTGATCCGTACCGGCGCGCTGCGCGACATCGACGCGGCCTTTATCTCGAAATCGGGTGAACGTATTCCGATCCTGTTTTCGCGCACGGCGGTGCTGGATGCCGAAGGCAAGATCGAGAACATCATCTGTATCGCCAAGAACATGCGCGGTTATCGCAAGATCGATGAACCGGCAGGTGTATCGACGGTGGCTGGCTGAATCTGCAGGAGCGAGTAATGACTGAGCCCACTGAACCGCAAGTTCCAGACGACGAAGACCCGACGATGACGGCGAACGCGCTGAAGGCGATGGCGCATCCGCTGCGCTGGAAGATCCTGTGCACGCTCGGCGACCGCGAACTCTCGGTCGGCGAGATCGTCGAGCAGACGGGGACATCGCAAAGCAACATCTCGCAGCATCTCGAACAGCTGCGCAACAAGAACATCGTCACGTCGCGCAAGGAAGCCAACCGGATCTACTACCGCATCCGCAATGGCAAGTTGCTGGAACTGATCGGTACGATGCGTAGCGTGTTGTGTCCGACCTACCTGGACGATCGTTACCCGGGAGGGTGATCCTGTGGTCGTGCGGGCTGTTTTTGCCTGCCGGTGCCTATGCCACAAAGAACAAACCCCGCATCAGCGGGGCTTGTTCTGCACAGTTTTTCGGAGTGTTTAACCAGCTCCACGGGATTTTGAATTCTGCACCCGAAGGTGACAACGCCGATCCCATAACGACGCTTACATTGGAGACTAACGGCCATCGTCAGCAGAATTAAGAAGGGGAACTACCTAAGGGAAACCCCTGACATCGCCTAAGCCATTGTCCCTCATGCGCTAAATCAATCAGGACGGAATCGCGTTCTTGCTCAAGTGTTAAGCCGTTCAAAAATCAGGAAGCCGGCGATGTAGGTTCCGAGCGCTGAGCCCAGCGTGCTGAACAGGAACACGAGCAGGGTCCTCGACACGCGGTTGTGCCACCAGCCCTTCAGCGATGCCGTATCGCGACGCAGGTGCTTGAAGTCGCTGACCAATGGCTTGCGCAGCATCAATTCGGCGGCGGCCGTGACCATGCCCGCACCGATGGTCGGGTTGAGCGACGTCAGTGGCGCGGCCAGGAAGGCGGTGACTATCGTCAGCGGGTGCGCAGCGGCCAGCAGGGCGCCGAGTGCCGACAGGCCGCCGTTGATCAGTACCCAGTCGCGCACCAGCGTCCAGCCGAGATCGGGGTTGCGGGTGAAGCCGATGTAAAAGCCGGTCAGGATCAGCAGCACGATCAGCCAGGGGACCAGGCGTGGCCAGCGCGATTTCGGCGGTACGCTGTCGAGGGATTGCAGTTCCTCGTGAATCGGGGTGTCGTCCTGCAGGTGTTTGGCTATGCCCTTCAGGTGCCCGGCGCCGACCACGGCGAGCAGGTTCCTGTCCGGATGTGCCGCGACCGCTTCGCGCAGCTTGGCTGCCATGTAGCGGTCACGCTCGGCGATCAGCGGTTGGTAGAGGTCCTGCCGGTCGTGGGCGAACTCGGCGAAGGTGGTCTCGAGTACGTCGCCTTCCTTCAGGTGTTCGATATCCTCTTCGCTGACTTCTTCGCGCGAAACCAGGCTGCCGACGAGGCCGCTGAACAGGATCGCGCGTCGCCACCAGCTGAGGTTGCGCGCCGTGCGTTTGAGGGTCGTGCCGATCTCGCGGTCGATCAGTACCACTGGCAGGCCATGGGTCTCGGCCTGTTGCACGGCCATTTTCATCTCGGCCCCCGGTTCGATGCCGATTTGTTCGCCAAGGCGCTGCTGGTAGGCGGCCATCGCCAGGTTGGCCATCACCATCGAGGCCTTGCCCTGGCGCAGGACCTGCATCAGGTCGAGTTGTTCGAGCTTTTCCGGATGTGTCAGCGCGTCGAAACGACTGGGGCACAGTTCGATCGCAACGGCCTGGTAGGCCTTGCTGTCGAGTTCTTCGGCGACCTGGCGGGCACTGCTGTGGGACACGTGCGCCGTGCCGAGGAGGGTCACCCGGGTCTGGTCTACCATGACGTGACGCAGCAGCCCCGCGGCGTCGTCCGCATCTCCTGCAACGGTGTCCTCGACCACGGCCATGGCTTCCTCCTCGATAGCGATCGGCAATCATAGCAGCACTGCCGGGTGACAGGCCGACGCAGGGTCATTACCATCGGGGCCTTGGCAAAGGCCCGGAATGACCATGCGAACTGCTGTTATCGTCGGTTTTCTCGTTCTGTTGTTGGGTGGATGCAAAAGCAACCCGTTCGGTGACGACGTACCGCCGAAGCTCTACAACCAGGTGCAGTCATACGAAGACACGGTGCGCTGGGGGGATCTGCACAATCTTTACCTGTTCGCCGGCCCGGACGCGCTGAAGTCTGCCAAGGTCCAGGACGGGCTCGACAATATCCGGGTGACGGGTTACCAGGGCTCGCCTTTGCGACAGGTCAGCGAGACGCGATGGGCCGTCACCGCGGTGATCGACTACGTGCTGACCGACCGCCAGGTCGTGCGCCAGGTCGTCGACAACCAGGTCTGGGTGTCGGGAGACGATGGCAAGACCTGGTTCCTGGATTCGCCGTTACCGCAGTTTCGCTGATTGGCAACCTGTTCCGATGATTTCCGCCCAACGATGAGGATTGACATGTACCGCCCCGTTTCGTCCCTTTCCTGCCTGGTCCTGTTCGCATCGTCGTTGTTCACCCTGCAGGTTGCGGCGGCCGACCCGGAGATCGAGGCACTGAAGCAGCAGCTATTGGACCTGCAGCAACGCGTCGAGAAACTGGAGGCCGGCCTGGCGACGACCGATGCCGCGGTCGAGGCGGTGAAACCGCCGGAAGTGGTGCCCGGCGGTTGGCGCAAGCAGGCCAACTGGCGGGTGCTCGACAAGGGCATGGAAACGCATCGCGTCGAGGAGATTCTCGGTGCGGCCGACAGTACACGCCGGGTCGGCAAGTTCGAATACTGGGAGTACGGCAACGGCCTGCTGCGGTTCTATCTCGGTCGACTCAAGAGCTGGGAGATCCCCGACGGTATCGATCCCGATTGAACCGCCCGGTTCGGCGCAGGGAGCGCGCCGCTTCGTGCCCGGCAAGACCCCGCCCACCCCAGGCAGACCGAGGTCTCATCGATGATTCCGTACAGCGAGCGGCCAGGCCGCCACGAACGCCACTATCGCCGGCGCGTCGACAATCCCCTTTTCGGTACTCGCGCCGAGATGCTCGACGAGACCGCCCTGCTCGAGACGCAGCGCCAGGACCACGAGGAACTGCTCGCTTTTCTCGACGAGCTGCGGGCGACGGTGCAGCAGGCGATGGCGCTGCGGCCGAACGAGGGCAGCGAGGTCGTGCTGGCGCTCAAGGAGAACCTCGACCGCCTGTACGAACAGTCGGCCGGCCTGGCGGACGACCACGGTGGCAACCAGTCGGCTATCGCCGACCTGGTCGAGGTCATCATGCGTAATGTCGAACGCGGCGCCGCCGGTGACGCCCACGCAGTTGCCGAGCTTGCGCAGGAGCGTGAGGCGAGGGCCGTGCACTTCCAGTTGTTGCGATTCCCCCTGGTTGCCGACCTGTTGCACCCGCACAGCCTCATCGACGCCGATGACCTGGCCCCGAGCCTGCTGTCGGCGAGCGCGGAGGAGTTGGCTGCGGCGCTGCAGTTGTTCGACCTCGCCCAGTTGGACCAGCTCCGCGCGGACGCACAGGACTGCCTGGCGCGGTGTGAACAGGCCCCGGCCGATGCGCTGCAGCGACTGCAACAGGTCGTCGACTACGTGGCGCTGTTGCGCCGACGGTCACCGTTGGACTGAACCGTTACTTCGGGTCGAGTTCGATCTCGCCGTGGATCGATACCGACAGCTTGCGTGTCCCGGCCTCGAGTTGCGGCGCCGAAACCGCGCGGTCACCCGCGGCCTCCATCATCATGCCCCGTGCGACTGGCATGGGGCGGGGCTGGTCGTCGTTGATCGAGAGCCGCACGATACGGAATCCGCCGTGTCCCAGCGTGCGGGCGATGCGGGCCGCGCGCTCGGTGAATCGGCGCAGGGCATCGTCGGTCAGGTCGTCGAGGTGTTTGCGTCGTTGCTGGTCGGATACCTGGTAGCCGATCGAGCTCACCTTGAGTTTTGCCTGGAGCTCCCCGATCAGGTCGCTCAGCACGCTGCTGTCGTGGCTTTCGAGCCGGATCGACTGGCTGACGCGCCAGCCGTGAATCGTGCTGTTCTTGTACATCGGGTTGCTGTTGTAGCCGAGTGTCTGCAGCTTGACCGCGTCGTGCCGCCTGGCCTGCTCGATCGCCCAGGCGACCAGCTGGTTGACCTGGTTGGCGGGTGCGGCGGCGTCGCGTCCTTCTGCCTGGGCGAACAGTTCGGCGACCAGCAGGTCGTTGTCGACATCCACCGTGGCCGATTCTTGCAGGTCGATCCGGTCGTAGGTCAGTGGCTGGTTGTTGGCGATGGCAGTGAGCGGCAGAATCAGCAGCAGGGCGAGGTAGTAAGGTCTCATCGGGCAGGGCTCCGGTTGGTCTGAGGGCCGTGTGGGCAATTCTGTAACGTTCGGGGCCGGGGCGCGAGTGCGAATCACGCCGTACTTTCGCCACGCGCAAACAAAAACCCCCGCAACCGAAGTTGCGGGGGTTTTTGCGGTCAGGCGTTACGACTGCCTGGCCTGTCTGTCGTCGACAGATTACTCAGCGGCAGCTTCGGCCTGCGGAGCGACCGGTGCAACCGGCGCGTAGGGGGCGTAGCCGTACGGAGCGTAGCCGTAGCCGTAACCCGGAGCGCTGTAGTTGTAGCC
>JAGRGW010000092.1 GCA_020445315.1 Gammaproteobacteria bacterium | reverse complement strand
TTCGAATCCTTTCACTCCGACCAATTCCTCAGCGGCCATCCCGACCCTTCAGGCCGCCGGTTGATCGATCCCTTTTCACGCAAGTGACCCGGCAATACGCCACCATTGGTGGCGCGAATAGAAAAAGGGGCGGCCGCCACAACGTGCGGTCGCCCCTTTTTTACGGCAACGCCGGGAAGCGTCAGCGAATATCGTAGCCGCGCTCTTCGTGCAGCACGATATCCAGGCCCTCGATCTCCTGTTCCTCACTGACACGCAGACCGACCATTGCACCGACGACCTTCAGGATGACAAAGGTGACGACGGCGGTGAACACCACGGTCGCGACGACGCCGATGAACTGCACCGTAAACTGGCCGCCCATGCTCTCGATGCCGTCGGCGTAACCGTAGCCACTGAAGACCCCAAGCGACGTCGACGAGAAAACGCCGGCCATCAGCGTGCCGAGGATGCCGCCGACACCGTGAACCGGGAAGACGTCGAGTGAATCATCGATCTTCAGGACGCGCTTGATGTAAAGCGTGGCGTTGAAGCAGACGAAACCGGCCAGCAGGCCGATGATCAGCGCGCCACCGGGACCGACGAACCCGGATGCCGGCGTGATCGTACCCAGACCGGCGACCATGCCGGTCACCGCACCCAGCGCGCTGGGCTTGCCGAACTTGAGCCATTCCATGCCCATCCACAGCATCGCGCCGGCCGCAGCCGAGATGTGCGTGACCAGCATGGCCATGGCGGCGTCGCCGTTGGCTGCCAGCGCGCTGCCGCCGTTGAAGCCGAACCAGCCGACCCACAGCATACCGGCACCGGTCACCGTCATCGTCATGTTGTGCGGAGGCATCGGGGTTTCCGGGAAACCGCGGCGCGGACCGAGCACGACGGCAGCGACCAGCGCGGCAACACCGGCCGTGATGTGCACCACGGTGCCGCCGGCAAAATCGTAGAGGCCCATCTGGCCCAACCAACCGCCACCCCAGACCCAATGCGTGACCGGCACGTAGACCAGGAACAGCCAGAAGACCGTGAACAGCAGCATGGCCGAGAACTTCATGCGCTCAGCGAAACCACCGATGATCAGCGCCGGCGTGATGATCGCAAACGTCATCTGGAACAGCATGAACAGCGACTCGGGGATGTCACCGGACAGCGTCTCGCGCCCTACCCCGCCAAGCATGACCTTGCTCAGGTCACCGATCCAGGCATTGCCCTCGCCGAAAGCCAGGCTGTAACCCGCGACCAGCCACAGGATCGAGGCGAAGCCGGCGATCGCGAAACACTGCATCAGCACCGACAGCACGTTCTTGCTGCGCACCAGGCCACCGTAAAACAGGGCCAGCCCCGGCAGGGTCATGAACAGCACAAGGGCGGTGGACGTCAGGATCCATGCCGTGTTCGCCCCGCTGGCCGCATCCTGGGCAAACACGGCGCCAGGCAGCAACCCCAGGGACAGCGCCAGCATTGACGATGTCATCATCATTTTTTTCATCATGAATGGTCTCTTCTCTGTCGATTCTGGTTCGGTGGACTGATCGTCCGGGGAGTGCAGGCATGCACCAAACATGCCACGCCATAAGTCATTGTTTTACAATGACTAACCGGAAGGCGCTCACAACATCAGGGCGAGAATCGCACCTTCGTTGTGCATGGCAGATGAAAATCGCACAGACACGGTGCAAAAAAAATGGCTGATGCCCGTCGTAGGGGCATCAGCCAATCACCAAGGGGAGTCTCAACGAAACCATGTTCGTTGGAAGGCATCGTGCCTTCTGCATAAGAGACCCGCGGCACGCACGAAAAGTTTCATCGATCCACCTCGAATTCGACACCGCGTTCCGCCAGCCAGCGGCGAAAGCGCTCGTTTTTTTCCGCCAGGTCGCAGGTTGGCGGCAGGGTATCGAGGTAATGCCCATAGGCCTCGCGCAGGGCGAGTTGCTCGCGGGAATCCAGCGCCTGCCAGTCCGTCCTGTTCTCGTCGCGCATGACGTCACCACCCGACCCGGCCGCAGAAACAAGAAAACCGGCATTCGCGAGAACGCCGGTTTCCTGGATTAATGGTAGCAAGGGGCGGACTTGAACCGCCGACCCCCGCATTATG
>JAGRGW010000501.1 GCA_020445315.1 Gammaproteobacteria bacterium | reverse complement strand
GGTCCTTGGCTTCCTTGCGGTTGAAGCAGAAGGGCAGGTTCACGCCCTGCTCGGCCAGGCGCATGGCGGTGCCGGCCACGAGCGGGATGCCCTTGTAGGCCGGTCCGTAGATGACGTCGTATTCGATACCCGAATCGACGATGGCCTGGGCGTAGAAGCGTCCGAGCTGGGCCAGCGCGGCACCGGTGTTGAACAGACCGGCGTTGAAGAAATAGGGGCTCACGCGACCGGACTTGAGCGTGAACTCGCCGAAGCGCAGCACGCCCGTCTGCAAAGCGAAATCGAGAAACTCGCGTTGGTAATCCTGCATGCCCTGTTTTCTCCCCTGTTTCCCCGTCGGTCGGGGCTGGCATTTTGCGTAAGCCACCGCCGCGATACAAGAAGCGATCCCATATAATGGCGCGGATGCGCGTCATCTCGATCAACGTCAACGGCATCCGCTCCGCGGCCCGCAAGGGCTTCTACCACTGGCTGCGCAGGCAGAAGGCCGACGTGGTCTGCCTGCAGGAGCTCAAGGCCCAGGTCGACCAGCTGACCGAGCGCCAGTTCTGGCCGCCGAGTTTCAACTGCTACTACCACCCGGCCGAGCGCAAGGGCTACAGCGGTGTCGGCATCTACGCCCGGCACGAACCGGACGAGGTCGTGCAGGGCCTCGGCTGGGACGATTTCGACCGCGAGGGGCGCTGGATCGAGGCCCGTTTCGGCCGCCTCAGCGTGATCTCGCTGTACCTGCCGTCGGGCTCGTCGAGCGAGGAGCGGCAGCAGGTCAAGTTCGACGTGATGGAGCGCCTGACACCGGTGCTGCAGCAGCTGCGCGGCGACGGTCGCGAGTACGTCATCTGCGGCGACTGGAACATCGCCCACACCAAGGCCGATATCAAGAACTGGCGCGGTAACCTGAAGAACTCGGGCTTCCTGCCGGAGGAGCGGGCCTGGCTCGACCTGCTGTTCGACGGCCAGGGTTGGGTCGACGGCTTCCGCGTCGTCAACCAGGACGCCGACGAGTACACCTGGTGGTCGAATCGTGGCCAGGCCTGGGCCAAGAACGTCGGCTGGCGTATCGATTACCAGGTCGTCACCCCCGGCATCGGCGCGCAGATCGAGGCCGCGCGCATCTACCGCGACAAGCGCTTTTCCGATCACGCGCCGCTGATCATGGACTACGCGTATGACGTCTGACGCGGACCGCGGCTGGCTCGCCGCGGCCGGTCTCTACCTGCAACCGAAACCGGTCGTGCTACTGTTCCTCGGCTTCTCGTCGGGCCTGCCGCTGCTCCTGGTGTTCGGGACCTTGTCGTTCTGGCTGCGCGAGGCCGGCGTGGATCGCTCGACGATCGGTTTCGTCAGCTGGGTCGCGCTGGCCTACGGCTTCAAGTGGGTCTGGGCGCCGCTCGTCGACCGCCTGCGCGTGCCATTGCTGTCGGGCCTGCTCGGTCGACGTCGTGGCTGGCTGTTGGCCAGCCAGCTGGTGCTGGCCGCCGGGCTCGCAGGCATGGCGATGACCGACCCGGCTTCGCAGCTGGAGCGCCTGGTCTGGTTTGCCGTGCTGGTGGCGTTCGCGTCGGCGACGCAGGACATCGTTATCGACGCGTTCCGCATCGAGAGCGGCGGCTCGCGGTTGCAGGCGGCGATGGCGGCCACTTACATGATCGGTTACCGGCTGGCGATGATCATGGCCGGTGCCGGCGTACTGTGGCTGGCGGCCTGGCAGGATGTCGACGAGTCGGTGTACCAGCACGCTCCGTGGATGTTCGCCTACCTGTGCATGGCGGCGCTGATGGGCGTCGGCATCCTGACCACGCTGGTGGTCACCGAACCGCATCCGCCGCAGCGGGCCGAGGCCGATGCCACGCGCCTGCCCGCTGCCATCGTCCGCTGGCCGGCCTGGCTGCAGCCGGTGGCGCGCTGGATCTGGTCGGCGGTGCTGAGCCCGTTCATCGATTTCTTCGCCCGTTACGGCTGGCTCGCGCTGCTGGTGCTGGCGCTGATCGCGACCTACCGCATCTCCGACATCGTGCTCGGCGTCATCGTTAACGTGTTTTACGTTGACATGGGCTTCAGCAAGACCGACGTCGCCAACGTGACAAA
>JAGRGW010000091.1 GCA_020445315.1 Gammaproteobacteria bacterium | reverse complement strand
ACGCAGTAGCCCCAGCCGTCCTGGCCCGGGTAGTCGAGGAAGCCGTTGTCCTTGACGTTGATGAAGAACTGGGCCGTGGCCGAGTGCGGGTCCATCGTGCGGGCCATCGCGATCGTGCCCGTGTTGTTGCCCAGCCCGTTTTTGGCCTCGTTCTCGATCGGCTCACGGGTCGGCTTCTGCATCATGTCTGGCAGGAAGCCGCCACCCTGGATCATGAAATTATTGATCACGCGGTGAAAGATCGTGCCGTCGAAGTGACCGTCGCGGACATAAGTCTCAAAGTTCTCGCAGGTCTTCGGCGCCTTTTCGTGATCGAGTTCGATAACGATGTCACCCAGGTTCGTCTTCAGCGTAATCATGCGTTCAGCTCCGGAAATTCAATGGCTTAGGTAACAGGATGTCGGTTGGCCGCGGCGTCAGGGCAGCCGGCTCACGGATTCGATCAGGATGGTCTCAACCGGCACGTCGCCGCGACCCGCCTGGCGGGTCGTCGGTACCGCGGCAATCGCGTCGACGACGTCCATGCCATCGGCGACCTCGCCGAACACGGCGTAACCCCAGCCATCGAAGCTCGGGTAATCGAGGTTGACGTTGTCGCGATGGTTGATGAAGAACTGCGCGGTGGCCGAATGCGGTGCGCTCGTGCGCGCCATCGCGATGGAGCCGCGTTGGTTCTTGAGGCCATTCCTGGCCTCGTTTTCGACCGGCGCACGGGTGGCCTTCTTCTGCATGTCGGCGTCGAGACCGCCGCCCTGGATCATGAATCCCTTGATGACGCGGTGGAAGATCGTGCCGTCGTAGAAGCCGGCGTCGACGTAGGCGAGGAAATTCTCGACCGTTTTGGGCGCCTTCTCCTGGTCCAGCTGCAGCGTGATGTCGCCCATGCTGGTCTTGATCAGTACGCGCGGTGAATCGGCCAGCGCGCTCAGCGGGCCCAGCAGCAGGGAAAGTGTCAGCAGCAGTCGGGGCAGGATCGTCATCGTGATCAGCCTGGGTAGTGAAACGTGGGAGCGTAGTGTAGCGATACGCAGACTGGCACAAAACCCCGGATTGACCACGTCGACCGACTTCCGCCGGCCACCGTGCCCATAACAGGGGACTCCGCAATTCGATGCGGAGTTCCGGGTTTAGCCGAACGCTTCGGCGGTATTGCCGGCGGCCAGGCGGAAACGGCCGCCGCCGAGGCGCTTGGCCGCATACATGGCGTTGTCGGCCGCCTTCAGCAGTTGTTCCGCCGTGTGTCCGTGTGCCGGCGACAGTGCCGCACCGATGCTGATCCCGATCCGGGCGGAGGTGGCGGTGTCGGTGAACGGCTGTTCGAACACCTTGATCACGTGACGGGCGGCAAACTCGGCCTCGCCCGGATTGCCGATATCCCGCAACAGGGCGACGAACTCGTCACCGCCGATGCGCGCCACGTAGTCGATGCCGCGCATGCAGCCACGGATCCGGTTGGCGGCCATGACCAGGAAGCGGTCGCCGGTTTCGTGCCCGAAACGGTCGTTGATGTCCTTGAAACCGTCGAGGTCCATGAACAACAGCGCGAACCGGCGTTTGTGCCGGATCTGCTGCTCGATGTGTTCGATCACGGCGCCGCGATTGGACAGCCCGGTCAGGTGGTCGTGCGTGGCCAGGCGCCGCAGGCTGCCGACGTCATCGCGCAGCGACGCCGAAATCCGGTCGCTTGCCCGGTACAGCACGGCGCCGATGCCGAGGCTGACCAGGAAACTGGCGAGGACGGCGCCGAGGCTGCTCTTCCAGGCGTGACGCAGCCCCTCGTTGGCCGCGGCGATAGCCTTTTCGGCGTGGTTCAGTTCCAACTGGCGCAGCGCCTGGAACGTCGCGTGGCCCCGCTCGTGCAGTTCGGTCAGTTCGTCGGTGAAGATCGCGCGCGCAGCGTCGGTCGCGCCGCCGCGCGCGAGGTCGGCAACCTGCGCATGCAGATCGACCGCTTCGGCGATGATGGCGTCCTGCTCGGCCATCACCGCCTGTTCGCGCGGGTCTTCGAGCAGTTCGCGGATCGCGTTGCGCCCGGCGCCGACGTCGAAGCCGGTGCGCAGATGCGCCATGAAGTACGCGTCCTGGTTGAAAGGATCGGACTCCAGGACCAGCATCATGACGTTCTCGGCGTGTTTAAAGGATGCGATCTGCGTATCTGTGAGCAATTGGGATTTCTGTTCGTGTCGGGCCAGGACCGAACGCATTTGTTCGTGCGCAGCGCCCACGAACACCAGGCTGTAGGCCGCGCTGGCCGCCAACAGCACGAAGGCGGCAAGGTACGCCGACAGCATCGCGAACCGCAGGCGCGCGATGTGTTGCTCGGTAGGCGATCGGGTAGGGATTGCCTCGTTCACCGTATTGTCTCCATTCGCGGCTCTTCGGCCACGTGGGTTTTATTGCCGGCATTCCCTGCATCCCCCTACTCAACGGTTCTCGGCACGTTGGTGAACATCACGACGGGGACGCCGCTGGCGTTGTTTGGGTTAGTATGCAGCGTTTGAAGGCCGAATACGGCGAAGCGGATTCCTGAATTTCGATGTTGACCCTGTACAACGATTTGACCCGGGCCAAAGAGGCCTTCGAGCCACTGCATGCCAACCAGGTGAGGATGTACGTCTGCGGCATGACCGTTTACGACCTTTGTCACCTGGGTCACGCGCGCGTCATGGTGGTATTCGACATCGTGGCCCGCTACCTGCGGGCGATGGGATACGACGTGACTTACGTCCGCAACATCACCGATATCGATGACAAGATCATCAATCGCGCCAACGAACGCGGTGAGCCTTTTCATGTGCTGACAGAGCGTTTCATCGCCGCGATGCACGAGGATGCGGCCGCACTCGGGGTGTTGCCGCCGGACCTGGAGCCGCGCGCGACCGATCACCTGCCCGAGATCATTTCGATGATCGAGCGGTTGATCGAGCGCGGCCATGCCTATGTTGCCGGCAACGGCGACGTCTATTACGACGTCAGGAGTTTTGCCGACTACGGCAGGCTGTCGGGCAAGTCCATCGAGGATCTCCAGGCAGGCGCCCGCGTCGAACCGGGTGACGTCAAGCGCGACCCGCTCGACTTCGCGCTGTGGAAATCGGCCAAGCCCGATGAGCCGTCGTGGGAGTCGCCGTGGGGGCGGGGCAGGCCGGGCTGGCACATTGAGTGTTCGGCGATGTCGACGCAGGCGTTGGGGGATACCTTCGATATCCACGGCGGCGGTGCCGACCTGACGTTTCCGCACCACGAGAACGAGATTGCCCAGTCGGAGGGCGCGACGGGACATCCGTTCGTGCGTTACTGGATGCATAACGGTTTCGTGCGCATCAACGACGAAAAGATGTCGAAATCGCTCGGCAACTTTTTCACCGTCCGCGAGATCCTCGAGCGCTACCGCCCGGAAGAGGTGCGCTACTTCATCCTCACCAGCCAGTATCGCAGCCCGCTGAACTACGGTGACGAACAACTCGACAACGCGCGCGGGGCGTTGACGCGTTTCTACACGGCTTTGCGCGGCCTGCCGACGGCCGAGCCGGCGTCCGGTACCAATTTCGAGCAGCGCTTTCACGCCGCGATGCAGGACGACTTCAACACGCCCGAGGCATTGGCGGTCCTGTTCGAACTGGTTCGCGAGATCAACCGGGTGCGCAGTGACGATGCTGCCGGGGCTGCCGCACTTGGCGCGACGCTGCGCACGCTCGGCGGTCTGCTCGGCCTGTTGCAGGACGACGCCGAGGATTACCTGCGCGGTGGGGGCGGTGCAGACGATGCGCTCGGTGACGACGACATCCAGCAGCTGATCGACCGGCGGCTGGCGGCGAAGCAGGCCAGGAACTGGTCCGAGGCCGACGCCATCCGCGACCAGTTGAAGGATGCCGGTATCGTGCTGGAGGACTCAGCCGCCGGCACGACCTGGCGCCGCGGGTGAGTCACCCGGCCATGCAGCGTTCCCTGCGCGTCTTCTACCGCGATTACGTCAACGCGGTGACCATCGCCTCGAGTCAGCCCGAATCGCTGTCAGCGGATCGCGTATCGGCACTGGCCGACCGCCTGCTGGTAAGCGAAGACAACTTTATCGGTGTCGTTGACAGGAACGACGTCATCCTGCAGGGCTATGTCGACGATGATGGCGACTGCATCGTGCTCGAAATGGTCTACCCGGAGGCGACCGGCTGTCTGCGCCTGGCCCTGCCCCGGGCAGACGCACTGGACCTGCTCGGCGACCTGCCAGACGTATTCGACGCGTCGCTGCTGGCGGGAGCGCAATACATTGACTGATGCGGCCAACACCGATTCCGGGATTCTTGCCGCTGCCGACGGCGGGCGCGTCAGCGTTGCGCACCGCGAGGAAGACCGCATCAGCGAGGTCGTCCCCGTGCAGCTCTGCGGCCACATCGAGGCCAGTATGGATCTCAGCGGCGCTGTCGTCGTCAACGATTTCCTGGTGCTCGGCGCCGACGAGGGACACCGGGTCCAGGTGTTGAAGTGGCGCGGCGAGGAGGCCTGCTGGGGGCCGGTTCACAGTTTTCCGCTGGCCAAGCTGGACCAGGAAACCGATATCGAGGCGCTGACCTATGGAGACGGTTACCTGTACGTGATCGGGTCGCATTCCCACCGCAGGCGTCGGCTCAAGCCGGAATTGTCGGTCCGGCGCAACCGTGAGCGCCTGTTGCAGATCCAGAAACAGCCTTCGCGCAGCCGCCTTTTCCGGTTGGCCTTTGACAGCAAGAGCGGCGCCATCGGTGATGCCGACAGCGTCGACCTGAACAAGCGCATCCGCAAGGACCCGTTGCTGAAGCCCTTCTTTGGACTCCCCGGCAAGGAAAATGGCATCGACATCGAGGGGATGGGTTTCGCCGGTGGGAAACTCTATATCGGTTTTCGGGGGCCTGTGCTGCGCGACAACTACGTACCGGTGATGGTGCTGGACTACGCGCGAACCAAGGCCTACAACCTACTGTTCGTCCGGCTGGACGGGCAGGGCATAAGAGACCTGGTTGCACTCGACGACGGGTTCCTGATCCTGTCCGGGCCGGTCAACGATGCCCCGGGGCCGTTCCACTTGTGGTGGTGGGACGGCCGGGACCAGGTTCCGGGCAAGGATGCGACCATCGAACCGGCACTCCTGCTGGGCGCGGTCACGACCCGTGGCGGCGCGAAGGCCGAGGGACTTGCCCTGCTGGGCGAGGACGACGGCACGGCCGACATCCTTGTCGTTTACGAAACCAGCACCGCCACCCAGGCGGTCAGCATGCGGGTCGACCTGCGACGCTGACTTCAGCGCTCGCTGGTCGCCACCGGCCGCTTCGCATCCCGAATCCACTCGCTCCAGGATCCCGCGTACAGGCGGCCACCCGGCAGTCCGGCGATTTCCATCGCCAGCAGGTTGTGGCACGCGGTGACGCCGGAACCGCACATCGCGGCGACACTTTGCGGTTTCCGGTCGCCGATTGCCTCGAGGTAACGTGCGCGCAGTTCGTCCGCCGGCAGAAAACGGCCGTCCGCGCCCAGGTTTCCTGTCAGGGGCAGGTTGAATGCCCCGGGGATATGCCCGGCGACCGGATCGATCGGCTCCTGTTCGCCACGGTAGCGTTCGCCGGTGCGGGCATCCATCAGTTGGATGGCGTTGGCGCCGGTTTCGAGTTGTCGCGCGATGGCGTCGGTGGTGACGACCTGCGACCGGTCGGGCTCGCCACTGAATCGGGTGCTCGCGGCAGGTTCGTTCGCCGTGGTCTGCTGTGGATGGCTCCCGGCCACCCATTGCGGCCAACCACCGTCGAGCACCGCGACGCGGTCGTGTCCCAGCCATCGCAGCAACCACCACAGGCGCACGGCCATCGTGCCGCCGCTGTCGTCGTAGGCGATGACCTGGGTCTCGCTGCGGATCCCCAGCCGGCCGAACAAGTCGACGAGCCGGTTGATATCCGGCAACGGGTGACGACCGCTGTCCGGCGTGATCGGGCTCGACAGGTCGCGGTCGAGATGGGCGTAAAACGCGCCCGGAACATGGGACACCGCGTAATCGCGTTCGCCGCGCCCCGTGTCGGCGAGATCGAAACGGCAGTCGACGACGACCAGGTTGGGGTCATCGAGATGGCTGCCCAGGGTGGCGGCATCGATCAAGGTGCGCCAGGTTTTTTCATCGGTCATGTGGTGGTATCACCCGTTTCATTCGAGCGAAAGCAATGCCTGCCACTGCGGCTCGGTCAGCGGCATGATGGACAGGCGGTTTCCCTTGCGCAGCAGCGGCAGGTCGGCGAGCCGGGGGTCGTCGCGCTCCTTCAACTCGCGCAGCGAGATGTTGCGCTTCAGGTGACGCTTGTACTTGACGTCGACCATGTACCAGCGCGGGTTGTCCGGGTCGCTCTTCGGATCGTAATACTTCGCGTCCGGGTCGAATGCCGTGTGATCGGGATAGCCCTCCCGGACCACCTCCATGATACCGACGATGCCGGGTTGCTCGCAGTTGGAGTGATAGAAGAAGACCTGGTCACCCTTTTTCATGTCGTCACGCATCATGTTGCGTGCCTGGTAGTTGCGCAC
>JAGRGW010000500.1 GCA_020445315.1 Gammaproteobacteria bacterium | reverse complement strand
ACCAGTTGCGCTGGCCCGCGTGCAGCTGTCCAGCAGGGTTTTCAGCTGGGTGTTCTCGTTGTCGCTCATGCGTCGCGCCGCCAGGCGGGCACACATGCCCTCCAATTCAGCCATCACTTCGAACATCTCGATGAGCTGCGGCAGGCCGACGCTGGCGACGAAGCTGCCGCGGTTGGGAATGGTTTCGACCAGTCCCGAGCCGACCAGGTACTTGAAGGCCTCGCGAATGGGGGTGCGTGACACGCCGAAGCGCTCCGCGAGCGCTGCCTCGTCGAGTCGGTCTCCAGGCTTGAGCTCCCCGTTGACGATCTCGTCTTCGAGCACGTCGCGCAGCCGGATGGCCTGGGACACGCCACCCTTCGAGTTCTGTTTGCCTGGTACAGCGGACACCGCCGGGAATTCCTCACCTGTCGAGCATGGAAACACTCTGAAACATAGCATACGGAATTGACAGTACAACATGCTGTACTAGACTGGATCGAATGCAATCTGGCAAGACTTGCATACAAACACAATATTTACAGAGGAGGAGGGTGGCAGATGCGTAAGTTCATTCTTGCGACGGCGCTGTTGGGTGGTTGCGCCACGTTGGCGGGTGCGGTCGCGGCCGACACCGTACTGAAGGTTTCCCATCAATGGTCGACGTCGGACGTACGACACAAGGTCGCGCAGATCGTTGCCGACGAAGTGGCCTCTGCGAACGTCGGGCTCGAGTTGAAGATCTACCCGTCGAAATCGCTGTTCAAGCCGAAGGAGCAGTATCGCCCGCTCAGTCGGGGCCAGCTCGACATGACGGTGGTGCCACTGGCCTACGCGGCCGGCCAGCGCCCGGCCTACAACCTGACCCTGATGCCGGGACTGGTCAAGAACCACGATCACGCGGCGCGCCTGGTCAAGTCGCCGTTCATGCAGGAACTCGAACAGATCATGGCGCAGGACGATGTCATGGTGCTGGTGCACGGTTACCTCGCCGGCGGTTTTGGCGGCAAGGAGCAGTGCATCACCGGCCCCTCCGACGTGAAGGGGTTGAAGTTCCGCGCCGCTGGCAAGGCGTTTGAGCAGATGCTGGCGGGGGCCGGCGCGTCGATCACCTCCATGCCGTCGTCCGAGATCTACAGCGCCATGCAGACCGGCGTGCTCGACGCCGCCAACACCTCGTCGTCGAGCTTCGTGTCCTACCGTCTGTACGAGCAGGTTGGTTGCTACACGCCGGCCGGCGATGTCGCGCTCTGGTTCATGTACCAGCCGATGTTGATGAACAAGACCACGTTCGACGAGTTGAACCCCGCGCAGCAGGCGGCATTGCGCGCCGGTGCGGCCAAGGCCCAGGCGTTCTACCTGGCCGAGGCGAAGAAGGCGGACGATGCCTCGACGGCCAAGTTCAGGGAGGCCGGGGTCAAGATTGCGCAGATGAGCCAGGCCGACTTCGATGCCTGGCGCGACGTGGCCAAGACCTCGTCGTACAAGGCCTTCGTCGAGCAGACGCCCGACGGGCAGCGTTTGCTCGACATGGCACTGGCGGTCGAGTGATACAGGCGAGCCGTCCGGCCGAACCGGGCCGGACGGTGACCGCACAGGAGCACGATGATGCCTGAATCGTCGCCCCCGACACCGCAGCGCTGCCGCCGCCTGTTCGTGCGCGTGGTCGGCCGCCTGTCGGGCGTCTGTGGCGTCATGGCAGGCCTGATGATCCTCGTGTCCGTGGTCATCACCTGCCAGATGATCTGGATGCGCTTTGTCCTCAATGCCTCGACCATCTGGCAGACCGAGGCCGTTACCTACCTGATGATCGGCGCGACCCTGATCGGGCTGCCGTACGTGCAGCTGATCCGCGGTCACGTCAACGTGGACCTGCTGCCGATGCTGCTGCCGCCTGCCTGGCGCAAGCGGCTGGCGTTGCTGGTCGTGGTGATCAGCATGGCGGTGATCGGCATCATGACGTATCACGGTTTCGAGCTGTTTCACGTGGCCTGGGAGCGTAACTGGCGATCCGAGACCGTTTGGGGCGTCAGCCTGTGGATACCCTACCTGGCGATGCCGCTCGGATTCGGGTTGTTCGTGCTCCAGCTGCTCGCTGACCTGGTCGCCTCCTGGCTGTGTGACGAGGAGATCCTCGAACACGGCGAGTTCGAGGAGGACTACTGATGGACCCCTTGGTGCTCGGCGGACTGGTTGCCCTGGTGACCGTGCTGGTGCTGTTCTCTGGTGTTTCGGTTGCGGTTGGCCTGTTGATCGTGTCGGCCGGTTTCCTGCTGGTATTCGAGGGGGTGTCGTCGTTCGAACTGCTGCCGGAGGTGTTTTTCGGCAAGCTCGACAACTTCGCCCTGCTGTCGATACCCATGTTCATCATCATGGGCGCGGCGATCTCGTCGACGCGTGCCGGTGCTGATCTGTACGAGGCGCTGGAACGCTGGATGACGCGTGTGCCCGGTGGCCTGGTGGTATCCAACCTCGGCGCCTGCGCGCTGTTCTCGGCCATGTCCGGTTCGTCGCCGGCGACCTGTGCGGCAATCGGCAAGATGGGCATCCCGGAGATGCGC
>JAGRGW010000090.1 GCA_020445315.1 Gammaproteobacteria bacterium | reverse complement strand
CTCCTCAAAACCCGGGGCGGTTCATCGAGCGTCTGGGTGATCAACAGGGCGACCGAGGTCAGCGTGCTGGGCAGCATGATGGCGGTGTGCTCGTATCGGTTGGTCTGCAGCCTGCCGGGCCACGAGGCGGCGCCAAATGACCAGATTCTGGCAGGCCCGGACAGGGCCCCGCCCGGGGCGCCTCCCTACACTGCTTGCCAGTCAGGGGGGCGGGTGAATGATCGTGTGCACCGCCCCGCAGTTCGGTCTTCAAGAGGTGCTGTTCCTATGCCTGTCAATTTTCGTCAGACGACCTTGCGTAAACCCGTCAGCTGCATTGGTATCGGCCTGCACAGCGGCCGCCAGATCGGCATGACGATCCGCCCGGCCCCGGCCAATCACGGTATTGTATTCGTTCGCCGCGATGTACGTGACCGTCCGGCAACCATAGCAGCGCGCTGGCACAACGTCAGCCGCACGGACTTGAGCACGACGCTGGGCAACGAGCACGGTGTGACGGTGGCCACGGTGGAGCACCTGATGGCGGCCCTGCGCGGTTGCGGCGTGGACAACGCCGTCGTCGACCTGGACGGCCCGGAACTGCCGATCATGGACGGCAGCGCCGAGCCATTCGTTCGCATCATCCGGCACGCCGGAACCGTCGAACTCGAATCGCCGAGGTTCGTCATGTGGCTGCACCGGGTCGTCGAGGTTCGCGATGGCGACAAGCTGGCGATGCTGTTGCCCGGACCACACAGCCGGATCACCGTCAGTATCGATTTCGGCGAGCGCGTCGTGGGGGCACAGTCCCACACCTTCGAGGCCGGACGGGACCTGTTCGACGCAGAATTGGCTCGTGCGCGTACGTTCGGTTTTCGTGACCAGGTCGAGGCCCTGCACGCACGTGGGCTGGCGCTTGGCGGCTCGCAGCGTAATGCCATCGTGATCGATGCGGACGGTGTGGCCAATCCCGAGGGATTGCGGTTTGCCGACGAGTTCGCCCGACACAAGGTACTGGACTGTCTCGGCGATCTCAGCCTTGCCGGGGTTCCCATCATGGGGCATTTCTACGGTTACAAGCCGGGTCATGGGCTCAACAACGCGTTGTTGCTCGAGCTTTTCACCCAGCGCGATGCCTGGAGCTACGTGACGATGGACGAGTACGGTCGGATCCAGGGCATCGGGCAGGACGATGGCGAGGTGGTCGCCGGGTAAGCACCTGCCGCCGCAGTGCACTACAATCTGGATTCCGAGTGTCAACACCACCGGGGTCGGTCACGCAGCTGCCGGAACAATTGTCTTGAGCATCAGGCCACATGCCTTCGTCGCGATGCCGTTCGGTGAGAAACCGGGGCCGGATGGCGTGCCCGTCGATTTCAACCGGGTCTACCGCGACCTGATCAAGCCGGCCCTGGCGCAGGCCGGCCTGACAGCCTTTCGTGCCGACGAGGAACTGCGCGCGGGCGATATCCGCGTCGACATGTTCCAGGAACTGCTGATTGCCGATCTCGTGGTCGTCGACATCACGATCGACAACCCCAATGTCTGGTACGAGCTTGGCGTCCGCCATGCACTGCGCGCACGCGGCGTGGTCCTGCTCAGCGGCGGCCGGTCGAGTAAGGCGTTCGATGTGTATACCGATCGCAAGCAGCGTTACTCGCTGGCCGGCGGCGGACCCGATCCGGCAACACTGAATGCCGATATCGAGGCACTGCGCGACATGGTCGTGGCGACGATGGAATCCTGGCACGGGCGGCGCACCAGTCCCGTTTATCAGCTGATACCGAGCCTGGTCGAGCCGGACTGGCGTAGTCTCCGTATCGGCAGTTTTCGTGAGTTCTGGGAGGCCTACGAGGGATGGGAGCAGCGGGTCGTCCGGGCCCGCCGTCGCGGTTATGTCGGCGACATGCTCGTGCTGGCCGACGAGGCACCGGTGGCCGCCTTCCGCGCCGATGCGTGGATCCGCGCCGGCAGGGCACTGCGTCGTATCGAGCGCTTCGACTTCGCCCTGGAACAGTTGGACAAGGGCCTGGCCATCGAACCGTCGAACCGCGACGGGCTGCGCGAAAAGGGTATCTGTCTGCAGCGCCTGGCCAAGGCGGGCGCGAACGGGGTAACCGCTGACATGGCGCGGGACCATTACCGGGCCATGCTGCAGCAGGTACCGGACGATGCCGAGGTCTGGGCCCTGCTGGGCCGGGTCGAGAAGGACGCGTGGGTAACGAGCTGGCGCCTGCCCACGTCGACGGCCGAACAGAAGCTCGACGATGCCCGTTACGAAGACGCCTTGCTGCGCACCGCGATCGAATGCTACGAGAAGGCCTACCGGGCAGATCCCAAGCATTACTACTCCGGCATCAATGCCATCGGCCTGATGGCGATATACCAGTACCTCGACGGCGGCGACGTGTACCAGGACCGGATCGAAATGATCACCGGCGCAGTCCGGTTCGCGGCGGAGTGCGAGGAGCGCGTGGAGCATCGTTTCTGGGCACGCGCGACGCTCGGCGATCTCGAAGTCCTGTTCGGTTCGCCGCGATCGGTCGAACGCGCCTACAAGGCCGCCATCGCCGACAACCAGGACAGCCGGTTCGCGCTGGAGTCGGTGCGCTCGCAGCTGGAGATGCTGCAGGAACTCGGTTTCGCCAGGGAGAACGTGGCAACCGCATTGCGTGTTTTCGAGCGTGCGATGCGCCGCCTCCCGGTACCGGGTGAGGAATGGCAGCCGCGCCGCGTGTTCCTGTTCAGCGGCCACATGGTGGACACGCCGGAGCGCGAGGCACCACGGTTCCCTGAGGACAGGGTGGGCGCGGCCGCCGAGCAGATCGACGAGCTGTTGCGTGGGCTGGGTGTCGGCGCTGGAGACCTCGCACTGACGCAGGGTGCCTGTGGCGGCGACCTGCTGTTTACCGAATCGTGCCAGGCCATGGGCGCGAGGGTCGACTGGTTGCAGCCGTTCGACGAACCGGAGTTTATCCAGCGTTCCGTCGTTCGCTGTGGCGAGCACTGGCGGGCACGCTACCTGGCTGCCCGCCAGGCGCTGCACGGCGCGCCGTTGTCTGCGCCCCAGGTGCTGGGCCCGCCGCCGGACTACACTGACCAGGGCTACGCCTACGAACGCTGCAACCTGTGGTTGCTCTACACGGCACTCGCCTGGGGCATCGAAAAGGTCCACTTCGTCTGTCTCTGGAACGGCGCGGGCGGCGACGGGCGTGGTGGCACGGCGCACATGTACCACGAGGTCGCGCAGCGCACCGGGCAGGTCCATTGGATCGATACGCGAACGATTTGATCCGGCGTGACAACAACGGCCGGAGTGAGGCATCCAAGAGGGGGGATGGGGATGACACAAGACATGCTGCGCGAACGCCTGAGCGCGCCGGGGCCGAAAAAAATACTCGCCTGTGACGGCGGTGGCATCCTGGGGATGATGTCGGTCGAGATCCTGGCGCGAATAGAACGTGACCTGAGGCAGTCGACGGGAAATCCCGGGCTGGTGCTGGCTGACTGGTTCGACTTTGCCTGCGGTACCAGCACGGGTGCGATCATCGCCGCGTGTATTTCCTGCGGCATGTCGATCGAGCAGATCCGCCGCTTCTACGTCGACAGCGGCCAGGACATGTTCGACAAGGCCTCGCTGATCAAGCGGCTGCGTTACAGTTACAACGACGAGCCACTCGCCCGCAAGCTGCAGGAGGAACTGAACCGGGCACTCGATTACCAGGCTTCAGCCGGGCAGCCGTTTGCCGTACTCGGTGACGACGGCCTGAAGACGCTGTTGATGATGGTGCTGCGAAACCATTCCACCGATTCGCCCTGGCCGGTCAGCAACAATCCTTTCGGCAAGTACAACCGGCGTCAGCGTGCTGACGGATCCACGCGGCATGACTGCAACCTCGACCTGCCATTGTGGCAACTGGTGCGTGCCAGTACGGCGGCGCCGACGTTCTTCCCGCCGGAGGTCGTGACCTTTGCCGAGGGAACCGATGACGAATACCAGTTCGTGTTCGTCGATGGCGGCGTTACGACCTATAACAACCCGGCTTACCTGGCATTCCAGATGGCCACGGCGGAACCCTACGGCATTCGCTGGGAGACGGGTGCAGACCGGATGCTGATCGTCTCGATCGGCACAGGCAAAGCGGCCAACGCGCGACCGGATCTCGAGGCCGGCGATCTGTGGTTGCTCGACCACGCCAAGAACATCCCGTCTGCGCTGATGAACGCGGCTGCGGCCGGTTGGGACATGGCCTGTCGCACACTGGGTGAATGCCGCCATGGTGCGCCGGTCGACAACGAGTTCGGCGACATGGTCCACGCAGCAGGCAGTACCCATGGGCGCCTGTTCTCGTACGTGCGTTATGACCCCGACGTGACCCGCGGGGGGCTCGATGCGATCGGACTCAACGGCATCGACGAGGCCCATGTCCGCCTGATGGACAGCACCGACCATATCGCCGAGATCCAGCAGGTCGGTTCGGCGTTCGCTGACCGGCGCGTCGACGTCGCGTCGCATTTCGCCGGGTTCGTCTGACCCCCGACTGGACACGGCGGGTTCAGAGGAACGAGCGTCCGCCGACCAGGCGGCTTTGCCAGTAGGGGTTGCTCAGCGAGGCGCGACTGACGCGCTTGCCGGATGACGGCGCATGGATGAAGCTGTCGCGGCCTTCGTAGATACCCACGTGCCGACTCTTTTGCGGCCCGATGGTGAAGAACAGCAGGTCGCCGGGTTGCAGGCGCGATGCCTGGACCGGTCGCCCAGCGCGCCATTGCCCGGCTGTCGTTCGCGGCACGGAAACCCCGACCTGTTCGTGGCTGTACTGCACCAGTCCGCTGCAGTCGAAGCCCCGACGGGTGTTGCCACCGTAACGGTACGGTCGGCCGATCTGGTTGATCGCGGTGTCGATCAGTTGTTGCCTGAGCCCGGGCTCGCCGAGTGCATCGACGGGTTCGTGCGCATCGCGGTCAGCCGTCGAACTGCAGCCATTGAGCAACAGGGTGGCGACAGTGATGGCAGCCAGCAGCCAGCGGTATCGCCTTGATTTCGTCAGGGACATGCCAACACCGGTGAAACACTTTCCGACAAGCGTAGCCCAACCTGCGGATCTCACCGGTTACCTGCTGCGGGCGGTTCGAGGTCCTTGCGAGGAATTGCGGTGAGATATGCAACCCGACCGCGGGCTGGCGGGCGGTGTCCGCGACTCAGTGCATGCCCGGCTCGTGCCGCAGCATCAGGCTCAGCCATGTCAGTATCAGCAGCAACGCGAGCAGCAACCCGATGAACTCCGGCCAGCCAGCCGACTGGTAGAGAAATCCTGGGAAGTACGATCCCAGCGCGCCGCCGGCGTAGTAGGACGAGACGTACAGGCCGTTGACCAGGCCCTTGCGTTCGCTTTCGAGGTGATTGAGGAAGGCCGACAGCACGCTGTGCAGCGTGAACATGCCGGCTGCGAACACCAGCATCGAGGCGTAGGCCGCGGTATTGCCGGGTAGTGCGAACAATGCGGTGCCGAACAGGTAGACGAGGCTGCCCGCCACCAGCGTGCGGCGCTCGCCGCCCAGCGCCCTGATCAGGCGCAGGGAACCGAGCGAGATGACGGCGCCTACCAGGTACCCGGTGTAGACCAGCGCGATCTCGCTCTGCGAGATGCCCGCGTCGTTGTCCCGCATGTGGAAGGGCAGGAAATTCAGCAGCGCCGCGAACACGAAGAACAGCAGGAAGGCGCTGGCCAGCCCCTCCGCGTAGACCGGTCGGCCGGCGAGGGCGCGGATCTCGGCGAGGCGGACCTTGCCCAGTCGGAGTCTCGGATCTGACGCCAGCCGCGTCGTCAGGATCGTCGCGAAGGCCGCTGCAACGGCCCAGAAAGCCAGTGCCGCCTGCCAGCTGTGCCAGTCGGTCAGCAGTCCACTGAGGACGCGTCCCAGGTAACCGCCGATGATCGTCGACGCAATATAGACCGTGATGTTGCGCCGGGTGGCGTCGCTACCGCCAGCCGCCGAACTGTAGGTCATCAGTGCCGTGAATATGGCCGGCAGGATCAGCCCCTGTACCGTTCGCAGGGCCAGGAACACGGGGTAATCGGGCCCCAGTCCCAGCAAGAGTTGGGCACCCGTGAGCAGGGCAAAGGCACCGGTCAGCAGGTGCTTGGTCGAGATATGTTCGAGAACGTAGCCGTAGATCAGCGGCGCGAAGGCCAGCGGGATCATGGTCGCCGTGGTCAGCAGCGCCAGGTCGTCGATCGACCGGTTCCAGTCGCTGGCGAGCAACGGCAACAAGGGCTGGGTTGAATACAGCACCGCAAACCCGACAATGGTGCAGAAGATCACGATTGAGAGATTGCGGGTGCCCATCCGGTACCGGTATCGTGGCGTTAAACCCGGCAGTATAGGTCCAACCCCCTGCCCGGAACCCGGCGAAGCAGGCATTCTTGTCAATTGTCATCCTACAGAAACCGTGGATTGATAGAACGCCGGGTACGGGTCGACAGGCGGCACCTGGGCACCGGCGGTAAGGAGTAACGATGTCAGGGCCCCTCAAGCTGTACTTTCTCGGCGTTGGCAATGCCTCGGCGCACGAGCTCGGCAACGCCTCCGCTGTGCTCGAAAACGGCGATGGGGTGCCACTGCTGCTGATCGATTGCGGGCCGACCGTGCTGCCGGCGTATCTCGATCGCTACGGTACGTTGCCGCGCGCGGTGTTCATCACCCACGGGCACCTCGACCACGTCGGCGGCCTCGAGAACCTGTTCTACCGCCTGGCATGCCAGGGTGGGGGGCGGGCTGTGGAGCCCGTGCGCCTGTACCTGCCGTCCGCAATCGTGGACAGGCTCCACCGTCAGCTTGCAGACGATCCGTACAAGCTGGCCGAGGGGGGCAGGAATTTCTGGGACTGCTTCCACGTGATCCCGGTCGGGGGCCAGTTCTGGCACGAGGGCCTGTCCTTCGACGTGTTCGATGTCAACCATCATGCCTACCGCTCGGCCTTCGGGCTCGCGTTGCGCGGCCAGTTCGTCTACAGCGGCGATACCCGCCCGATACCGGAGGCGCTGGCCACTTTCGCCGCCGACGGCGAGCCGGTTTTCCACGATTGTGCGCTGCACGGAAACCCGTCGCATACCGGTGTTGCCGACTTGGCTGCCTGTTACCTGCCCGGCCTGCGCGAACGCCTGGTCCTGTACCACTACGAATCTCAGTCCGCCGCGGTGGCGCTGCAGGCCATGGGTTACCGGGTTGCCGCCCCGGGCGCCACGTTCACGCTGGGTGAAGCCACCAGTCTCCGTGCATTGCGCCGGGTGGTCTGATCCTGCCTGTCGGATCGCGCTTTCCCCTCGGGCCCTGCTTGGCCGATAATCTCCGGTCCGTCCCGTCTAGCCGGAGCACTACGTGAAGTTTACCGTCCAGGAATTCCGCAACTGGAAGAACAAGAAGATCACCCTGTTGGGAATGTCCGGTGTCGGCAAGACCCACATCTCGGCGATGTTGCGTCGTCAAGGCTGGTACCACTACTCGGGTGACTACCGCATCGGTACGCGGTACCTGGACGAGAGCATCCTCGACCTGATCAAGGCCCAGGCCATGCAGGTGCCGTTTCTCAGCGACCTGCTGCGCAACGACTGGATCTACATCCGCAACAACATCAAGATTTCGGATCTCGGCCCCGTCCTGTCCTACGTGGGCAAGCTGGGCAACCCCGAGTTGGGCGGTGTCCCGCTCGAAGACTTCCAGCGTCGCCAGGCCGAGTACCGGGATGCCGAGATTGCGGCCATGCGCGACGTGCCTGCATTCATCGAGAAGGGGCAGGCCATTTACGGTTACCCGCACTTCGTCAACGACGTCGGCGGCTCGCTGTGCGAACTGGACGAACCCGGCGTCATCGACCTGCTGGTCGAGCATACGCTGATGCTGTATATCAAGGTGACCGATGCGGAAGAGGAGCAGAAGCTGATCGCGCGCGCCCAAAGCGATCCGAAACCGTTGTACTACCGTCCGGATTTCCTGCTCGAGCAGCTGGCCGCCTACCTCGAGGAAACGGGGTTGAGCTATGCTGCCGAGATGGATCCCGACGCATTCACACGCTGGGTATTTCCCCGGCTGTTCCACTCGCGCGTGCCGCGATACGAACAGATAGCCGAGCAGGGCTACACCGTGACCTCGCGCGAGGTGGCGCAGGTGCGGGATGAACAGGATTTCCTGGCCCTGCTGGAAACCGCCATCGCGCGGCAGTAAATCCCATGCCTATCGTCGCCCACAACAACCTGCCGACCTTCCAGCGCCTGCGCAGCGAAGGCGTCAACGTGCTGCCCAGCGATCGCGCGCTGCACCAGGATATTCGCGAGCTGCACATCGGCCTGCTGAACATGATGCCCGACCAGGCCCTGGCTGCCACGGAGCGGCAGTTCTTCCGCCTGATCGGGGAGAGTAACCCGATCGCGCAGTTCTACGTCCACCCGTTCACGTTGCCGGAACTGCCGCGTGTCGGCGAGGCGCTGACGCACGTGGCAACTTACTACGAGACGTTCGAGCAGATTCGCGACCAGGGCCTGGATGCGTTGATCATTACCGGTGCCAACGTCGTGGGTCCGGAGCTGTCGTCGCAGCCATTCTGGAATCCGTTGATCGACGTTATCGATTGGGCCTACGACAACGTGACGTCCACGCTGTGCAGCTGCCTTGCCACACACGCCGTGCTCGAGTTCCGCTACGGTCAGAAGCGCACGCCGAGAGCGCGCAAGACGTGGGGCGTGTTCCCGCATCACCTCGTCGATCGTACGCACCCGCTCGTGCATGATGTCAATACGCGGTTCGATGTGCCGCACTCGCGCTGGAATGACGTATCACGCGCTCAGTTCGATGCCGCGGGCTTGCGCGTGCTGGCCGAAAGCGATGTCGGTGTCCACCTCGCCACGAGTCCGGACGGATTCCGCTTCGTGTTCTTCCAGGGCCACCCGGAGTACGACACGATATCGCTGCTCAAGGAGTACAAGCGCGAGGTCATGCGCTACGGCGAGGCAGCGTCTGCCGATTACCCGCCGTTCGTCACCAACTACTTCACCCGTCGAAGCCGGGCCATTCTGAACGAGTATCGCCAGCAGCTCGACGAGCGGACCGCGGC
This sequence comes from Gammaproteobacteria bacterium, assembly GCA_020445315.1. Lineage (GTDB taxonomy): Bacteria > Pseudomonadota > Gammaproteobacteria > Chromatiales > Chromatiaceae > Thiosocius. The sequence continues at coordinate 2,695 of JAGRGW010000090.1, read as the reverse complement.
AGGACAGGAAGCGCCCGCGTTCCCGGATCGGCTGTTGACGGCCGCGCTCGACAATACCTGGCGTGATACGGCCCATGCCGTGGTCGGCAACTGGGTTGGCCTGGTTTACCAGCTGACCAATTCGGATCGTCGCGTGCCCTTCATGGCGTCGGTCGATCCGGCCGACCCGCTGGGGCTCGACAAACGATAACGGGTGGCCGGCTGGCCACCCGCCGGGGTGCCGATCCGTTCAGCGGTCGCGAAAGCGCTCGGCGATCCAGTAGTCGACGCTGAGGAACCGGCCGGCACCGATGAAGAACAGGGTCAGCAGCATGATGAAGTAGGTCGCTGCGAACTCGATGCCGTTGTTGAGAATGGCGAATTCACCGGAGCCGGTCAGCCAACCGAAGTTGCCGTGCTCCTGCAGCAGCGAGTTGGCTGCGGCCAGGCGCTCGGCGGACTCGGGTGTCTCCGCGATGGCGGCCCAGCCGTTCTGCCAGTGCACGGTGACGGCGGCGACCACCATCGTGACCATCAGCGGGATCGCGATCCAGCGCGTTGCCAGTCCGATGGCCAGCAGCACTGCGCCGCCAGCCTCGGTCAGCGCCGCCGCCCAAGCCATTACCGCCGGCATTGGCAGGCCCAGGCCCCATTCGGGGTTGCCGAACCAGGCGATTACGCTGTCCATGTCTCCCAGCTTGTTCGTACCCGCCATCCACATGACGGGTACCAGGTATAAACGAAGCGCCAGTGGCGCGAGAAAATCGATGGCTCGAAAGGCGTCGAGCGAGTCCTGAAGGCGGTTGAGTAGTCCGATCATTGGTCCTTCCCGGTTTCTTGTCGTGGTCAATTGCTTGTGTCTTCGACCACCGCCGGGGTGCCTGGCAGGTCAGCTGCGCGTGCCCAGGATGACGTTGCGTTCACGCAGGTCTGCCAGCAATCCCCGCCCGGCCTCGATGACCGTTGCGGGATTGTCGTGGCCGAGCTCGGTGGCGATGGTGTTCAACACATCGAGACCCGTGAGCTCCGGGTTTTCTTTCAGCAGTTGCAGCAGGCGCTGGGTGACAGCATTGATCTGCAGGAAGTGCACGTCGTCCATGCGGTCGCGGTAGACGACGACATGCGTCGGCTCGGCCGGTGCCTCGTCGGGTAGGTAGTCCCGTCCGAGCAGGTGCACGGGCCAGGTGTAACTGAGATTCCACACCGTCGGCGCGACCAACGGCACCCCATCGACGAGGTCGCCGTTGGTGTTGAAATCGGCAAGCCCCTCGTCGTCGGTGCTGATCGAAACCGCCAGTTCGACGTACTCGTAATGTGCCAGTTCGAGCATGAAGGGCCAGTCGGTCGGCTGCTGGCCGCGCTCCTGTTGCAGGTACTCGAGAAACTCCTGCCCCACCTCGGTAAACAATGGCGTCGTGCTGCGGTGGCGGATCATGAAATCGCGTACCAGCGCATACCAGTTCTCATCGCTGGTGATCTGCCGCAATACCGGGAAGTTGGTCGTCAGCTGCTCGTTGATGTTGTTGAAGAACAGTTCCGCGTAGACGCCCATGCGGCGCGCGGGAATGCCCTCCGGGACCGGGTTGTTGTGCGGGTCGCGAATGTGCGCCGTGAAGGCCAGCTGCTGTTGCTGGAAGCGTGGCAGTGCGTGTTCAGGCGACATCGGCGCCTTCCTCCCGGTTGAATTTTCTCTGTCGCCTGGCGATTTCGTCCACCTCCTTCAACAGCACCTCCAGTGGCGGAATGTTGAAGTCGCGTTCGAGCAGCGTCGGGAACACGCCGTACAGTTCGTAAGCCCGGTCGAGCATTTGCCAGACCTCCGGCAAAACGTCCTCGCCGTGCGTGTCGATGCGCAGGTCGTCCTCTTCGCGATAGTGACCGGCGATGTGTGCATAGACGATGCGATCGGCCGGAATGCCGGCGAGGTAGTCCATTGCATCGAAGCCGTGGTTGATGCTGTTGACGAAGATGTTGTTGATATCGAGATGCAGACCGCAGTCTGCCTCGTCGATAACGGCATTCAGAAATTCGAGCTCGGACATCTCGCCATCGGGTATCGCATAGGTAGAGACATTCTCCATGCCGATGCGGCGCTCGAGTACGTCCTGCACGTGGCGGATACGCTCGGCGACATAGGTCACGGCTTCCGCGGTAAAGGGAATGGGCATCAGGTCGTAGAGTTGTCCGCTGTCACCGCAGTAAGAGAGATGCTCCGTATAGGCTTTGATGTCGTGTTGATCCAGGAAAGACTTCAGGTCAACGAGGAACCCGTCGTCGAGCGGTGCGGGGCCACCGATGGACAGCGACAGGCCGTGACCGACGAACGGATACCGTTCGGTGAACTCACGCAGGTACTTGCCACGTGCGCCGCCAACCCGGATCCAGTTCTCCGGCGCGATCTCCATGAAATCGACCTGCCGAGGCGGGTTTGCCCGCATCTGGTCGATCAAGTCCATGCGAAAGCCCAGTCCTGCACCCGTCACGGGGTAGCGGCTGGGTTTGGTCTTGGCGTTGGGTGGCATGGTCACGGGGCCTCTGGTAGCGCGTTCGGAATGGTCGGGTGTTATCGGACGGTGGGCACCGAAGCCCACCGTCCGGGTCAGGCGCCGGGTCGCTTACTTGGCACCGCCGCACTTGCCGGCGCCGCACTTGCCTTCCATGGCCTTGGATCCGCCGCACTTGCCGGCGCCACACTTGCCTTCCATGTCCTTGGCAC
>JAGRGW010000499.1 GCA_020445315.1 Gammaproteobacteria bacterium | reverse complement strand
TCACGGTACCGTCTTTCTTGAACGCCGGCCGCATCGTCGACAGTTTTTCGGCCGTGGTGCCCGGCCTGACGTGTTCGTCCTTGTCGAACGTGATATCGCCCTTGCGGTTCTTGATCGTGATCGGCGTGATCTGCTCGTCGAAGCGGCCGGCCTCGATGGCGGCAGCGGCACGACGGTGAGACTCGGCGGCGAAGGCGTCCTGCTCCTCGCGGCTGATGTTCCATTTTTCGGCCAGGTTCTCCGCCGTGATGCCCATGTGGCCGGCGCCGAACGGGTCGGTCAGGGTCGCCACCATGGCGTCGACCATGGTCGCGTCACCCATGCGTGCGCCCGAGCGCATCGCCGGCGACAGGTAGGCGCCGCGCGACATGACCTCGACGCCGCCGCCGACGGCGTAGTCGTAGTCGCCCAGCATGATGCCCTGCGCGCTGGTCACGATCGCCTGCAGGCCGGAGCTGCACAGGCGGTTGACGGCCATCGCGACCGATTCCATCGGCAGGCCGGCCTGGATCGCCGCGACGCGGGCGACGTAGGCGAAGCGGTTGTCGGTCGGGATACAGTTGCCCACGGTCACGTAGTTGACCAGTGCCGGGTCGACGCCGGAGCGCCTGACGGCCTCACCCATGACCTGTCCGGCCAGTTCCGGCGGTTCGATCTGGCTGAGTACGCCTCCGAAGGATCCGATGGCTGAACGAACGGCGCTGAGCACGACGACTTCACGAGTCATGTAATTTCTCCTGGTTATTAGGCGAACGCGCGGTCTTTGACCCGCGCACAGAGGGATCGGGAATGGCGACGAGACACGCAATCTATCATCAGCAAGAACCCGGCGGGTGCCACGATGCCGCGAAGCACCTCAATAGGCTAGCGAATGGTGGCGCGTTGTCTCTTGATTTGTTGCATGTGAACTATTGAATCTATGCGGCGCTAACCCCAACGGGCAACGCCAAATCACCGACTGGCGGTCGCGGCCGGTCGACCGGGCCGAACCCGATGGTCGGTCATGTTGACCTGGAACAAGCGATTGTGTCGCTATATCTTGTGTTTCGATGTAAACCAACTACAAGATATTGTGTATTCGTTCGGCACGGTGTCTTGTGGCCCACGCCGGTTGCGAGGACGGCGGTTCGAGTCTCGTGCCGAATAAAGATGTGGTCCGTCATGCCGGCTTGACGGCGTGCTTGGGCCGGAACGCCTTGATGACGTTCTCGTCAGTGGTCAGGTAGGGGCCGTCGATCAGGTCGATGCAGTAGGGAATGGCCGGAAACACCGCGTCCAGGCAATCGGCAATCGCGCTGGGCTTGCCCGGCAGGTTGACGATCAGCGACGTACCGCGAATCCCGGCGATCTGCCTGGACAGTATGGCCGTTGGCACGTACTTCAGCGACACGCTGCGCATCAACTCGCCGAAGCCGTCGAGGATCTTGTCGCACACGGCCTCGGTGGCTTCGGGCGTGACGTCGCGCCTGGCCGGCCCCGTCCCGCCGGTGGTCACGACGAGGCAACAGCCGCTGTCGTCGCAGAGTTCGCGCAGGACCGCCTCGATCCCGGCCTGTTCGTCGGGCACGACGCGGGCCTCGGCGTTCCACTCGCCGGTGAGTGCCCGGTCGAGCCATTCGCGAATCGCTGGACCGCCCAGATCCTCGTATTCGCCACGGCTGGCGCGGTCGGAAACGGTGACGATGCCGATGGTTACCGGGCGGGACATGGGGATTTCCTCGAGAGCAGTTTGAAAACGCGCAAACTGCCATCGATTTGCCGGTGCAGCAAGGGTCCGATCGCAGGCGCGTTATCGCCGCAGGCAGGCTACGATTGATTTCAGTCAAGTATTCCGGGGCCGGCTTGGCTGTCAAATGGTGTCAGGGGCCACGGCCCTCGCGCCGGCATTGTCGCCGGCCGGTCGGCCACGGCTGGGCCGGTGCCGGTGAGGCGGACCCCGGCGGCGTGACAGGGGGGGCATATGATCAACCTGCAGATCGGCGGCCTGGTACCGTTCACGACGGTTGACTACCCGGGTGCGCTGGCGGCAGTCGTGTTCTGCCAGGGTTGCCCGTGGCGCTGCCGCTATTGCCAGAATGGCCACCTCGTGCCGCGTTGTCTCGGGACGCAACTGCGCTGGCAGGATGTCCGCGAACTGCTGGACCAGCGGCGTGGATTGCTCGACGCCGTCGTGTTCTCCGGCGGCGAGCCGACCCTGCAACGCGACCTGCCGGCGGCGGTCGCCGAATGTCGGGAGCGTGGATTCAGGGTCGGCCTGCACACGGCGGGCTGCTACCCGGAACGGCTCGATGAACTGCTGCCCTACATCGACTGGGTGGGTCTCGATATCAAGGCGCACCCGGAGGACTACGGGGTCCTGACCGGGATCGCCGGCAGCGGGGAAAAGGCGTTCGAGAGCCTCGAGTATCTCGTTGGGTCCGGTGTCGATCACGAGGTGCGCGTGACGGTACATGACGACCTGCTGCCGCCACCGCGCCTGCGCGAACTGCTCGAGCGAATCGACTCCTACGGTCCGGCGGCTGTCTCCGTGCAGCGTTGTCGCAGCGAGTCGATGCTGGATCCTTCGCTGGGTCACAACGCGTCAAAGTGGGCCGGGGACCTGGACCGATTGTCGCTGGACGAGTGGTTCGGCCGGCAGCCGGAACCCGGCTCGAAGTCGTAGGGATGGTGTCCGATCAGCAGCATTGGGACCGGTTCTACGGCGGTGGGGAGGGAGACGACAGGCTGAGCTGGTACCAGGACCGTCCCGGGCGATCGCTGGCGATGATCGAGTCGACCGGCGTGGGTCCGCGGGCATCGATCATCGACGTCGGAGGTGGCCTGTCGCCACTGGCCGCCGGGCTGCTCGATCGTGCCGATTACGATACCTGGCTGCTGGATATTTCGCCGATTGCGCTGGCCACGGCGCGGGACAGGCTGGGCGGCAGGGCGCACCGGGTACGCTTCATCCAGGCGGATGTCACCCGGGCCGCACTGCCGCATGCGTATTTCGACGTCTGGCACGATCGTGCCGTGTTCCATTTCCTGACCGACGA
>JAGRGW010000498.1 GCA_020445315.1 Gammaproteobacteria bacterium | reverse complement strand
CAACAAGCTCGGCCTGCACGCGCGCGCCGCGGCCAAGCTGGTCTCGGTCGCCAGCGGTTACGGCGCCGACATCACGCTCGAGAAGGCCGGCCAGCGGGTCAACGGCAAGAGCATCATGGGCGTCATGATGCTGGCTGCGAGCCGTGGAACCGTGCTGACGCTGACCGCCAACGGCGAGGGCGAAGACGAGGTCTTGCGCGCGCTGGTAGAGCTGATCGACAACAAGTTCGGAGAAGGTGAGTGACGGTCACCTGCGCCGGCATCGGGGTGGCGTCGGGGCCGGGTATCGCCATCGGCGATGCCTTCGTTCTGAACCGGGGCCCGGTGTGCGTGACCCCGAGCTGGGTCCATGCGAAGCACATCGAGACCGAGGTCACCCGGTTCGAGCACGCCATCGGCACGGCCGCTGCGCAGCTGCGTATGGTGCGCCAGCAGATCCCGGAAGACGCGCCGTCCGATATCGCCGAGTTCATCGACACCCACCTGCTGATGATCGAGGACAAGGCGCTGTCGAGCCAGCCGATCACGCTGATCCGGCAGGAGGGGCTGAGCGCGGAATGGGCCCTGCAGCAGCATCGCGATGCGCTCATCCAGGTCTTCGAGCGCATGGACGATCCCTACCTGCGCACCCGGCGCGACGATCTCGATCACGTCGTCAACCGGGTTCTCGACATCCTGCTCGAGCAGCACGCGGTGCCGTTCGACGGGCTGCGCGGCCAGATCGTGCTGGCCGAGGACCTGACACCGGCAGACGTCATCGTCATGAAGAACGAGGGCATCGCCGGGTTCGTTACCGACTTCGGCGGCCCGATGTCGCACACGGCGATCCTCGCCCGCAGCCTTGGCATCCCTGCGGTCCTCGGCACGCGCGGCGCGACCACCTGCCTGCAACATGGCGAGCGCCTGATCGTGGATGCGCACAACGGCATGGTCATGGCCGACAACGACCCGGCGACGCTGGCCTACTTCGAGGCCAAGCGCAGTGCCGAGGCATCGCGCGCCGATGCGCTGCGTCGGCGCGGCGTGCAGGCGGCGGTCACCCGCGATGGTGTCGACGTGCTGTTGCTGGCCAACATCGAACTGCCGGAAGACGTCGCCACCTCGGTCGCCAACGGTGCCCAGGGCATCGGCCTGTATCGGACCGAGTTCCTGTACATGAACCGTGAGACCCAACCCACGGAAGACGAGCTGTTCGAGACCTACCGCCAGGTGGTCGAGGGCATGCAGGGCTGCCCGATCACGATTCGCACGCTCGACCTCGGCGCCGACA
>JAGRGW010000497.1 GCA_020445315.1 Gammaproteobacteria bacterium | reverse complement strand
GTCGATCTACGGCTGGCGCGGTGCGCGGGTCGAGAACATCCAGGACTTCCAGGGCCATCACCCGGCCGCGCCGGTGATCCGCCTCGAACAGAATTATCGATCGACCGGCAACATCCTCAAGGGTGCCAACGCCGTTATCGCCAACAACCCGACCCGGCTCGGCAAGCAGCTTTGGACCGAGGACGGCGACGGCGAGCCGATCCGGGTCTACGGTGCCTTCAACGAGGTCGACGAGGCGCGTTTCGTCATCGAACGGATCCGCTCGGCGATTGACGGCGGCAGTCGCCGGGCCGAGTGCGCGATCCTGTACCGGACGACGGCACAGTCGCGGCTGTTCGAGGAGTCGTTGCTGCAGGCCGGCATCCCCTACCGCGTATACGGTGGCCTGCGGTTCTTCGAGCGCGCCGAGATCAAGGACGCGCTCGCCTACCTGCGCCTGCTGTCGAACCGGCACGACGATCCGTCGTTCGAGCGCGCCGTCAACCAGCCACCGCGCGGGATCGGGCCGAAGACGCTCGATGCCGTGCGGGCGCACGCGCGCGACTTCGGCTGTTCGTTGTGGCAGGCGGCCGGTGACCTGCTGCGCGGTGGCGCGATGACGCCGCGTGCTGCCAATGCGCTGCGCGGTTTTCTCGACCTGGTCGAGGAGATCGACGCCAACAGTGCCGAGGAGGCGTTGCCGGAGCGCGCAGCCTTCGTCATCGATGCCTCGCACCTGCGCGAGCATTTCGAGAAGAGCCGTGACGGCAAGGGCCAGGATCGTATCGAGAACCTCGACGAACTGGTGACCGCCTGTCGCCAGTTCGAGGTACCTGACAGCGAGGAGACGGAGGGCCTGTCGGAACTCGACGTCTTTCTCGCGCACGCGGCGCTGGAGGCTGGCGACACCCAGGCCGACGAGTACGAGGACTGCGTGCAGCTGATGACGCTGCACTCGGCCAAGGGGCTCGAGTTCCCGCTGGTGTTCGTCGGCGGCATGGAGGAGGGGCTGTTCCCGCATAGCATGTCGGCCGAGGACCCGGAGCGCCTCGAGGAGGAGCGGCGCCTGTGCTACGTCGGCATGACCCGGGCGATGGCGCAACTGTACCTGACCCATGCCGAGAGCCGGCGTCTGCACGGTTCGGAAAGCTACCCGATGCCTTCGCGTTTCCTGCGCGAGATCCCTCCCGACCTGGTCGAGGAGGTGCGCGCCCGGCCGAACGTCAGTCGTCCGTACACGGCGGCGTCGGGGTCGCTGAACGCGGCGCAGGAGGCGGCCGGTTTCCGCCTGGGGCAGCGCGTGCAGCACCCCAAGTTCGGCGCGGGCATCGTGCTCAACGCCGAGGGCCAGGGCAACGGCGCACGCGTGCAGGTCAATTTCGAGGCGGCCGGCGCCAAGTGGCTGGTCGTGGCCTACGCCAACCTGAGCCCGGCATGAACTCAGGGCTGAGGGCTGAGGGCGGAGGGCCGAGACAAGCGGGCCGAGGGCCGGGGGCCGGGGGCCGTGGGCCGGGGGCGAAAACGCAGGACTCCCCGATTCCGCTGAGCCTTTACGTGCATATACCTTGGTGCGTACGCAAATGCCCTTACTGCGATTTCAATTCGCACGCCCTGCGCGGGCCGGTCGACCAGGCCGCCTACGTCGATGCCCTGCTGTGCGATCTCGATCACGAGACCCGGCGCCAACCGCTCGGCGAGATCGGCAGCATCTTTTTCGGCGGCGGCACGCCGAGCCTGTTCGCCTCGGAGTCGATCGCCGCCATTCTCGATGCCGTGCGCCAGCGCGATCGTCTGGTGCCCGAAGCCGAGATCACGCTGGAGGCCAACCCGGGCGCGTCGGACCAGGCGCGCTTCGCC
>JAGRGW010000496.1 GCA_020445315.1 Gammaproteobacteria bacterium | reverse complement strand
ATGCGCAGGTAGGTCACGCGCCGGTTGAAGCGGTCAATCAACTCGCCTGTGGATGGCTCCGTCTGCATCAGTTTGTTGTTCTCCGTTCCGGGCTGCCGTGCATGAGCAGCAAAAACCGTTCCGCATGCGCCGCAACGGAAAATAGCGCCGGAGAATCACTATTCCGGCTTTCCCGCACGACAGACAGGGACAAAACATTCCCCGACGATTGCGCACTTTTGTCCGATGCGGCGACCAGGGGTGAGACATATTGCCGCACATCGCCCGATATTTTTCGGCCGGGTCGCAGCAACAGCCTGCTTCTGCCGCAGGTCTGGCGATGGTACACAAATTGCCAAGTCCCAACCCTCGGCATCACACGATGAGGCGCATACGCGTGAACAACGACGACGAACAGTTGGCCAGACCGCAATTCAGCCTGCCGGCAGCCGTCCTGCTCGAACGACGCCCTGCGACGAGCCGCTGGCAGGACTTCGTGTGGCGCGCGACCGGTATCACGATCGGCGATACCTCCGAGTCGGATTCGCTGCAGCTGGTCCGCGAAGACGGCGATACGGCACTCTTCCTCCAGGGCGGATTCAAGGTCACGCTGTACCGCGACGAGTGCGAGAGTTACTACTACAACCTGGTGAGCGACCGGCCCCGTGCCTACGTGATCGCCCACGTCGACGACGCCAATGAACCGCCCCAGCCCTTCCGCGTCAGCATGAGTTTCGACGAGGCCCACGCCTACCTCGAGGGTGAGGACGAGATCTACGATGTCGACGTACCGGCCGAACTCTACCGCTGTACCGAGGCCTTCCTGCTGGCGAACTACTTCCCGGAGAAAAAGACCAAGCGCAAGCTGCGCGACTGGCGCGGCGGCAGCGAGGCCACCGGCGCATGAGCCAGGGCGTGAAAGACGACAACCGGGACACCGCCACGGGCGAAAGCTTCCTGCAACGTTTTCATCGCCGCAAGACTGAGGCGCGACAGAGACTGCCCGAACCCGCTGAGGCCGCACGCGACCAACAGCTCGCGCCCGATACGGACGTCGCCGCGACGGAAGACCCTTCGCCACCCGCACGGCCGCCGTTGACCGACGCCGACATGCCGCCTATCGAGTCACTGAGCGCAGACTCGGACTACACCGGCTTCCTTTCCGAGCAGGTCAGCGAGGCACTGCGCAAGGCGGCACTGCGCAAACTGTTCCACAGCGCCACGTTCAACGTCACCGACGGTCTCGACGATTACACCGACGACTTCACGACCTTCAAGGCGCTGGGCGATATCGTCACCGCCGACATGCGCCACC
>JAGRGW010000089.1:593-5874 GCA_020445315.1 Gammaproteobacteria bacterium | reverse complement strand
CCATCAGCTTGTCGGCCACCGGGTCCAGGAACGCGCCCAGCGGCGACACCTGCTGCATGCGCCGCGCGAGGTAACCGTCGAGCCAGTCGGTCACGCCGGCAAGGAAGAAGACCACCGTCGCCGCCTCGTTCGACCACTTGAACGGCAGGTAGAACGACACGACGAATACCGGGATCAGTGCGATCCGAAGCAGCGTCAACAGGTTGGGGATGTTCAGAACGGGATTCATGTCTGCGGGTGGAAGGCGGCGTAGATCTCTTTGGCCAGCGTCTCGCTGATGCCTTCGACGGTGCTGATGTCCTCGATACCGGCACGCGCCAGTCCCTGCAGGCCACCGAATTGTCTCAGCAGGCGTGCGCGGCGCTTGGGGCCGATACCATTGATGTCTTCGAGCACCGACCGCGTCTTCGCCTTGCCGCGACGCTGACGATGCCCGGTGATGGCGAAGCGATGCGCCTCGTCGCGAATCTGCTGAACCAAGTGCAAGGCCTGCGAATCTGCCGGCAGTATAAGTGGCGTATTGCCGCCCAACAAGAACAGCTGTTCCATGCCGGGTCGGCGGTCCGGACCCTTGGCGACACCGAGCAGCAGCAGGTTCTCGATTCCAAGATCGGCCAGTATCTGCGCCGCGGCCGACAGCTGGCCCTGCCCGCCGTCGATCAGCAGCAGGTCCGGCATGCTGCCCTCGCCGGCGATGATCCGGCGGTAGCGCCGTTCCAGCGCCTGCCGCATGGCCGCGTAATCGTCACCCGGTGTGATGTTGCGGATATTGAAGCGCCGGTAATCGGTCTTGTGCGGCGCCCCGTCGACAAACACGACACACGAGGCGACGGTCTCGGCGCCCTGGGTGTGGCTGATGTCGAAGCACTCCATCCGCGCCGGTGGCTCGTCCAGGTCGAGCGCCTCCTGTAGGGCCGCAAGGCGCAGCCGCGCGCTACCCGAGGACGCCAGCCGGGCCGCCAGCGCGAGGCGCGCGTTGTCGTGCGCCATCTTCAGCCAGCGCGCGCGCTCCCCGCGTGGGTTCGGCTGGATCACGACCTTGCGCCCCGCCTGCAGGCTCAGCGATTCGGCCAGCACGTCGATGTCTTCCGGCGCGTCGCTGACCAGGATCTGCCCGGGCACATCCTTGCCGAGATAGTGCTGGGCGATGAAAGCCGACACGATCTCGGCCGGCTCGGCGCCGTCGCCGGAGCGCGGGAACAGGCTCTTGTTACCCAGGTTGCGGCCCTGGCGCACGTAGAACAGCTGCACACAGGCGCTGCCGCCGTCGGTCGCGACAGCGACGATGTCGAGATCGCCGCGCTCGCCGCTGACGTACTGCTTCTCCTGCACCCGGCGCAGCGCCGCGATCTGGTCGCGCAGGCGCGCGGCCTCCTCGAACTCGAGCCGGCCCGACGCCTCCTCCATCTTGTCGATCCAGCGCTGGATCACGTCCGAAGCCTTGCCCTCGAGAAACAGCTCGGTGTCGCCGACGTCCTGGGCATACCGCGCCTCGGTGACGAAACCGACGCAAGGCGCCGTACAGCGATCGATCTGGTACTGCAGGCAGGGCCGCGACCGGTTGCGGTAGTAGCTGTCCTCGCATTGGCGGATCGGGAACAGCTTCTGCAACATCTGCAGCGTGTCGCGGACGGCACCGGCGCTCGGATAGGGCCCGAAGTAACGCCCCCGGGCCTTCTTCGCACCGCGGTGAAAGGCCAGGCGCGGAAACGCCTCGTCGGACAGGAACAGGTAGGGGTAACTCTTGTCGTCGCGCAACAGCACGTTGTAGCGCGGCTTGTGTTCCTTGATCAGGTTGTTCTCGAGCAGCAGCGCCTCGCCCTCGGTGTGCGTCGCCGTCGTCTCGATCGACGCGATCTGCGACACCATGCTGGCGATGCGTGTGTTGCTCGCGCGCGTGAAGTAGCTACCGACCCGACGCCGGAGATTGCGCGCCTTGCCGACGTACATCACCTCGCCCGCCGCGTTCTGCATGCGGTAGACACCCGGCCCCTGGGTCAGCGTCTTGAGGAAGGCCTTGTGGTCGAACGAGTGATCCGGGTTGTCGGGCATGGGGTCGGCTGATCGGCAATGGCTCGGGGCAAACTAACAAAGGGGCGGAAGAAATGCGACGTATGTCCAACCCGGTGCAATGCGCTGCGCTTATTGCACCCTACGAGGGACCGAGGCACCGTAGGGCGCAACACCCGCAGGGCGTTGCGCCGCCCCCTGCCATCAGACAGGACTAACGATCTCCCGCGCCCGCGTAAACACCTGCTCGAACATGGCGTCGGTCAGGCGCCGGGTCTGCGTGTTGTAGCGACTGCAGTGGTAGGAATCGATCAGCGTGATGCCTCGCGGCATACTGTGCTCCGCGGCGTGGCCGAAGGCGTGGTCCTTCTGCTTCGCGCCGAACGCCGCGACGACCGACTTGTGCGCAATCGAACCCAGCGCAACAACGACACCACCATCCGTGAACGCCTCGAGTTCCTGTACGAGAAACGCGCGACAGGTGTTGATCTCGGCCCCGACCGGCTTGTTTTGCGGCGGCAGGCACTTGACCGCGTTGGTGATGCGGCAGCCTGGCAGGCGCAGACCGTCGTCGGCCGACACCGACTCGGGCGCACTGGCGAAGCCGAACTGGTGCAGGGTCCGGTACAGCAGCACGCCGGCGTAGTCACCGGTGAACGGGCGCCCGGTGGCATTGGCGCCGTGCATACCGGGCGCGAGACCGACCACCAGCACGCGCGGGTCGTCGTCGCCGAACGCCGCAACGGGCCGACAGTGGTAGCCGGGATGCCGCGACCTGACATCGTCGAGAAAGGCCGCGAGCCGTGCACAACGCCGGCAGTCGGGGTCGAACCGGCTCACTTGGGTTCAGCATCGTCGATCAACCCGTGCCGCATCGCGAAACGGGTCAACTCGACGTCGTTGGAGACATCCAGCTTCTCGAACAGCCGGTGCCGGTAGGTACTGACGGTCTTCGGGCTCAGAAAGAGCGCGTCCGAGATCTGCTGGTTGGTCTGGCCGGCGATGATCATCATCATGACCTGCATCTCGCGCGGGGTCAGCGTGCTCAGCAGCGTCGGCTCGCTGCCACGGCGGAAGTTGGCCAGCATCAGCTTCTGCGCGACCTCACCCGAGACGTAATACTGGCCGCACATGACCGACTTGATTGCCGCCAGCATCTCGTCGGCACTGCATCCCTTCGACAGGTAACCGCGTGCGCCCGCGTCCAGCAGGCGGTTGGGAAACGGTTCCTCGCTGTGCACGGTGACGACGATGACCCGCACCTGCGGCGCATGCTGGACGATCCTGCGTGTCGCCTCGATACCGCCGATGCCCGGCATGTTGATGTCCATCAGGACCAGGTCGGGCGGGTCCTTGCGCACGGCATCGACTGCCGCCTCACCCGTCGCGTACTCGCCGATGACGACCAGGTCGTCCTGACCACGCAGGATGTGCTGCACGCCCGCGCGGAACAGGTCGTGATCGTCGACGAGAATGATGCGAATCACGGTCGGACCATGGAAAGCTATGATTCTATTCGTATTTATTGGAGATGGCGCGAGATTAGCACAGCATCGCGGCGTCGCCCAATTGGAAAAGTTAACGCTTTGGTCAACGCGGGTTCAGAACCCCGTTCCGGTTGCCGGCACGGCCAAACCGGGCAAGGCCCGGCTATACCCGGGCCTCGGCATAGTGCTCGACGAACCAGTCGTAGGCGGCCGCCAGGCCGTCACGCAGCGCGATCTTCGGCTGCCAGCCCATGCCGTTGATCAGCGACGTGTCGACCAGCTTGCGCGGCGTGCCGTCCGGCTTGCTCGTGTCGAACACCAGCTCGCCGTCGAAACCGACGACGGCCTGCACCGTCTCGGCCAGCGCCCGGATCGTCAGGTCGTGACCGACCCCAACGTTGACGTGGGATTCGCCACTGTAGTTTTCCATCAGGAACAGCAGCGCGTCTGCCAAGTCGTCGACGTGCAGGAATTCGCGCAGCGGCGTGCCGGTACCCCAGAGCGTGACCTGCGCGTCGCCACGCTGCTTCGCCTCGTGCATCTTGCGCAGCATCGCCGGGATCACGTGCGACTTCTCGAGGTCGTAGTTGTCGCCGGGACCATACAGGTTGGTCGGCATCGCCGAAATGAAGTCACGGCCGTGCTGTTTGCGGTAGGCCTGGCACAGCTTGATGCCGGCGATCTTGGCCACCGCGTACCACTCGTTGGTCGGCTCCAGCGGCCCGGTCAGCAGGTATTCCTCCTTCAGCGGCTGCGGCGCCAGCTTCGGGTAGATGCAGGTGCTGCCGAGGAACAGCAGTTTCCTGGCCTGCTGTGCGTGGGCCGCCTCGATGATATTGGTCTCGATGACGAGGTTGTCGTAGATGAAGTCCGCCGGGTAGGTGTCGTTGGCAAGGATGCCGCCGACCCGGGCCGCGGCCAGGAAGACGTAGTCCGGTTTCTCGTCGGCGAAGAAGGCGCGCACGTCGGCCTGGCTGCGCAGGTCGAGCTCGGCGCTGGTGCGGGTGACGATGTTCGTGAAACCGGCGGTCTCCAGCGCCCGGACGATGGCCGAGCCGACCATGCCGCGGTGACCGGCGACGTAGACCCTGGCCTGGGTGTCTTGGAGAAAGGACATAACTATTCTCTGAATCCACTATTCAAAACTGGAGTCCCGCTTTCGCGGGGATGACGACTTCCCGCCGTCATCCCGGACGCAGCGCAGCNNAGCGGAGATCCGGGATCTTGCCGAATGTCCCGCCATGCCTCGTGGATTCCCGCCTTCGCGGGAATGACGAGGACACTTCTCACTCGTAGTAATTGAACGCCTTGAACCCTTCCCGTGCCACCAGGTCGTCGCGCTTGGCCAGTTCGAGGTCGGTCTGCATCATCTCCTGCACCATCTCCTCGAACGTGATCTTCGGCACCCAGCCGAGCTTTTCGCGCGCGTTGCTCGGGTCACCGAGCAGCGTCTCGACCTCGGTCGGGCGGAAGTAGCGCGGGTCGACCGCGACGATGACCTTGCCGGTCGCCTTGTCGACGCCCTTTTCGTCCAGGCCCTCGCCCTGCCACTCGATGTGCATGTCGACATGGGCCGCGGCGATCTCGACGAACTCGCGCACCGAGAACTGCTTGCCGGTCGCGATCGCGAAGTCCTCGGGCTGCTCCTGCTGCAGCATCAGCCACTGCATCTCGACGTAGTCCTTGGCGTGACCCCAGTCGCGCTTGGCGTTCATGTTGCCGAGGTACAGCTTGTCCTGCAGCCCGAGCTTGATCCGCGCCAGCGCACGGGTGATCTTGCGGGT
>JAGRGW010000089.1:0-563 GCA_020445315.1 Gammaproteobacteria bacterium | reverse complement strand
GGATGCCGTTGCAGGCGTAGATGCCGTAGGCCTCGCGATAGTTGACCGTGATCCAGTAGGCGTACAGCTTGGCGCAGGCATACGGCGAACGCGGATAGAACGGCGTCGTCTCCTTCTGCGGGATCTCCTGCACCTTGCCGAACAGTTCCGACGTCGATGCCTGGTAGAAGCGGGTCTTCTTTTCCAGGCCGAGGATGCGGATCGCCTCGAGGATGCGCAACGTGCCGATCGCGTCGGCATTGGCCGTGTACTCCGGCGACTCGAACGACACGGCAACGTGGCTCTGCGCCGCCAGGTTGTAGATCTCGTCCGGCTGGATCGACTGGATCACCCGGATCAGGCTGGTGCTGTCGGTCAGGTCGCCGTAGTGCAGCACGAAGTTGCGGTTGTCGACGTGCGGATCCTGGTACAGGTGGTCGATGCGGTCGGTGTTGAACAGCGACGAGCGCCGCTTCAGGCCGTGGACCTTGTAGCCCTTCTTGAGCAGGAACTCGGCGAGGTAGGCACCGTCCTGGCCGGTGATGCCGGTGATGAGTGCGACTTTCTTGGTTGTCATAGCTTGG
>JAGRGW010000088.1:2502-3690 GCA_020445315.1 Gammaproteobacteria bacterium | reverse complement strand
TCATCCCGGACGCAGCGCAGCGGAGATCCGGGATCTTCTCGAGTGATTTGCCATAGAATGGATGCCGCGTCTACGCGAGCATGGCCAGGCCTCGCCAGCTCCCCGCTGCCGCGGATCACCTCCCACTACACCACAACCGGAAGCACCTTGGACGTCGTCTCCCCCGAAACCCTCGCCCTGCTGGTCGCGGTCGCCGCACTGGCGGGCATGATCGACGCCATTGCCGGCGGTGGCGGACTGCTGGCGCTGCCCGCCATCCTCTGGGCCGGGCTGCCACCGGTGCAGGCACTGGCAACCAACAAGCTGCAGGGCACCTTCGGCACGATGACGGCCTCGTACCGCTTCATCCGCAGCGGCGAGATCAACCTGGCGCGCCTGAAGATACCGATCGCCATGACCTTCGTCGGCTCGGTCAGCGGCACGCTGGCCGTGCAGCGCGTCGGCTCCGAACTGCTGGAACAGATCGTCCCCGCCCTGTTGATCGCGTTTGCGCTGTACTTCCTTTTTTCGCCCAGGATCGGTGACCAGGACGCCCATCACCGCATCAGTCACGGCCTGTTCGGGCTGCTGATCGGTTTCAGTGTCGGGTTCTACGACGGGTTCTTCGGACCCGGCACCGGCAGCTTCTTCGCCGTGGCCTTCGTGCTGCTGCTCGGCTACAACCTGCGCCGCGCCACCGCCGGGACCAAGATACTGAACTTCACCAGCAACATCGCGTCGCTGATCTTCTTCGCCTTCGCCGGACAGGTCGTGTGGCAGGTCGGCCTGCCGATGGGGATCGCACAGATGGCCGGCGCCTGGGTCGGCTCGCACCTGGTGATCCGGCACGGCACGGCCGTGATCCGGCCGTTGCTGGTCATCGTGTCGCTGGCGATCTCGGCGAAGCTGCTGTTGTCCGACTGACGTCGTCGGCCACCGACGGCCCGCCAGTCAGCGGTACTGCCGCAGGTAGTTCCACTCGAACGCGCGCTTGGCCCAGTGAAAACCGACGAACGACGGCAGCACAATGTTGTTCTTGTGCGTCCGCGAGACGAACATGCCGCTGTTGCAGGTATCGACGATACAGATCAGCTCGACCTTGAACGTGTGCGTCGCCGGCCGGTTGTCCAACGCGTCCATCAGGTTGGCGACGGCGGCTTCCGCCTGCAGGTCGGCCATGTGTGCCTGCTTGGGCATCCAGTCGGGGCC
>JAGRGW010000088.1:0-2380 GCA_020445315.1 Gammaproteobacteria bacterium | reverse complement strand
GGGCATGAACAGGATCATGTCGGCGTCGAACTCGCCGCCCTCGGTGATGACCTTGTTGGCCTCGAAGGCCTTCATCTTGTGACCAAGGTGGGTCTCGATACCGCGCTTGCGCATCTCCGACATCAGTCCGTCGACCGCCTTCGGCCCAAGCCGCTGTCCCGGCTTCTCGGCCGGCGTGAAGAACACCAGCTTGAAGCGGTCGCGGCGTCCCTGCTTGCGCAGGTACGAATCGATCCCGAACAGGAATTCGAACACCGGGCCACCGCGCATCGCCGACGGCTCCTTGGGGTTGCCGGCGAAACCGAACGCGAGCGTTCCGCCGTCGAGTGCCGCCAGGCGGTCGCGGATCTGCGCGGCGACCTCGACACCGCCGCAGGGCAGGAACGAATGCTCGATCCCCGGCAGCTTGCGGATGAAGCGCCCGCCGCTGGCGATGATGAGGCCGTCGTTGGCGATCTCCCCCTTGTCGGTGACCAGTACGCGGCCACCGTCCTTCAGCCCCTCGGCCGCCGCCTGGTGGTAATCGACGCGCATGCGACGGAAAAAATTGTCCAGCGGGATAACGAGGTCGTCAGGTTGGCGCAGACCGGTCGGAATCCAGATCGTACCCGGGTAGTAGACGAACACAGGTTTCGGTGCCACGACATCGATCTGTATGGCCGCATCGGCGGCACGCAGCTTGCGGACAGCGGTGAGCGCGGCAAAACCCGCGCCGACGACAGTTACTCGGGCCATCAGGACCAGCCTCTCGGGATACTCGTTGATGCGCCATTTTACGGTGCCGGAGGATCGCTGTCAGATCGCGATACCCACACCTTTTGAAATTGTTCCCGTAACGAGTATGCTCCGGACCTACTGCCCGCAAACGGATGTCTGATGGTGGAAACCAATCCCGCTTATATCGGTACCCTGACGGAAATCTCCGGCACGCAGTTCGTCGCCCGGCTCAGCGCGCCGCACAATCGCTGGAAACCCTATCGCCAGATCGGCACCGAGACCGTGACCATCGGCCAGGTCGGCACCTATGTCGTCGTGCGCGGACAGCGCGAACAGGTGCTGTGCCAGGTCACGCGGGTCTGGACCGGGACCAGCAGCGACAACATCGCCCGCTACGTGGCCCTGCTGCCGCTCGGCGAGGTGTCGGAAAATAACCAGTTCACGCGCGGGGTCAAGCAGTTCCCGCCGCTGGAGTCGTCGGTCTACGTCGCCGACAGCCACCAGCTCGAGGCCATGTTCGAGACGGTGCGCCGCCACGGCCTGCACCTCGGGCGGCTCAGCCAGCGCGAGGAACTGCGCGTTTTCGTCGATCCGACGCTGTTCTTCAACCGCCACATCGCCATCCTCGGGCAGTCCGGCTCGGGCAAGTCGTGGGCCGTCAGCAGCATCCTGCAGCGCACCGTCAAGCTGATGCCGAAGGCGCATATCGTCGTGCTCGACCTGCACGGGGAGTACGGCTGGCGCGACGCCGAGGGCCGCTTCCATAGCGCGTTCCCGGTCGACATGGTGCGGCACGTCGATGCACGCAGCCTCGAGATACCCTACTGGCTGCTGACCTACAGCGAACTGGTCGACCTGCTGATCGACCGCACCGATCCGAACGCCTCGCTGCAGATCTCGTTCATGCGCGAGGTCCTGCACACGCTGCGCCGCAAGGGCAACGAGGACCTCAACATCGACCGCCTGTCGGTCGACTCGCCGGTGTACTTCTCGCTGAAGGAGCTCTACCTCCACTTCAAGCAGGCCAACGAGCAGCAGTTCGATTTCGGCAAGACCAAGGGCCCGCTGTTCGGTTCGTTCGACGAGTTCCTGGTCCGCTTCCAGTCGATGTTCAACGACGCCCGCTACGACTTCCTGTTCCGCCCGCGCAAGCGGGTGAAGTCGTCGGATCTCGAAGACCTGCTGCGCGACTTCATCGGCCTCGGCGAACCCAAGCGCCAGGTCACGGTCATCGACCTCAGCCCGGTCCCGCACGATGTGCGGCCGACGGTGTCGGCGCAGATTGGCCGGCTGGCGTTCGAGTTCAACTACTGGAACACGGCGCGGCGGGAGTTCCCGATCCTGCTCGTCTGCGAGGAGGCGCACCAGTACATCCCACGCGACGGCGCCGACGACCACCACGAGGGCAGCCGCCGCGCCATGGAGCGGATCGCCAAGGAGGGTCGCAAGTACGGTGTCGGCCTCTGCGTCGTCAGCCAGCGGCCGAACGAACTGTCGGAGACCGTGCTGTCGCAGTGCAGCAACTTCATCTGCCTGCGTACGACGAACCCGCTCGACCAGGAGTACATCCGCAAGCTGATGCCGGAGGGTGAACAGGAATTGGCCGACGTGCTGACGACGCTGCGACGCGGCGAGGCCCTGGCGGTCGGCGAGGCGATCCCGC
>JAGRGW010000495.1:2290-2657 GCA_020445315.1 Gammaproteobacteria bacterium | reverse complement strand
GTCTTCCGTGGAACGAGCCAGGCGCGCTTTCAGGGCGCGCGCCAGACGCAGGTCCAGCCCGTCGAGCTGCTGTTGTTGCTGGCGCAGCCGTTGTTGCGGAGAAACCTGCTGCAGCCGTCGCTGCAGGCCGAGCAGGCGTTCGCCGGCCTGTCCCCGCCGGCGCTGCATGCTGCGCCGCAGGCGCCCCGACAACGAGCCGATGCGGTCGAGGACCGCCGGCGTGTCCGGGCTGATCAGCTCGGCCGCGGCCGAGGGTGTCGGGGCGCGGCGATCCGCGGCGAAGTCGCTGATCGTGACATCGATTTCGTGGCCGACCGCGCTGACCACGGGGATTGGCGAGGCTGCGACGATGCGCGCGAGCGCCTCG
>JAGRGW010000495.1:0-2230 GCA_020445315.1 Gammaproteobacteria bacterium | reverse complement strand
GCGCGATCGCACGCTGCAGGGCGGCGCACAGTTCCTCGACGGCGCCTTCGCCCTGCACCCGGGCGGGAAACAGCGTGACCGGCAGGTACGGCGCACGCTGGCGCAGGACCTGGATGACATCGCGAATCGCCGCGCCGGACGGTGACGTGATCACGCCCAGGCGACGCGGGAAAGCCGGCAGCGGCCGCTTGCGCGCCACGTCGAACAGGCCTTCCTGCTGCAGTTTCTGTTTCAGGGCCTCGAAGGCGCGCTGGGCCGAGCCGGCCCCGGCCGGTTCGAGATGCTCGACGACCAGTTGGAACTCGCCGCGCGGCTCGTAGAAACTGACCCGGACGCGGGCCAGGACCTGGTCGCCGTTGGCCGGTTCGAACCGCAGCAACTGGCGCTTGCCGCGGAACAGCGCGCAGCGCACCTGCGCGTGGGCATCCTTGAGGCTGAAGTACAGGTGGCCGGAGCGCGGCATCGCCAGGTTCGACAGCTCGCCCTCGACCCACAGCAGCGGGAAGCTGCCTTCGATAACGGCGCGTGCCTCGGCGTTCAGGCGGCTGACGCTGAAGACGTCGCGACTGCCCTGGTCGGTCGGTTGTATCAAGAATCAGGTTCCATCAGGTGTTGTCGCGTCGGCAGGCCCGCCGGCACCGATCGGCGCGGGAACAACGACTTGTCCCTGCGATTTGAATGCCTTCGTAAACCGGTGCGCCAGTTTACCGGGATTCGCCGCAAACCTATAATGTCCGGCTTATCGAAACGCTGATCGGGAATCTCGCATGCGCCTTGCACAAGACCAAGAAGCCCTGACTTTTGACGACGTGCTGCTGGTGCCCGCACGCTCCGCGGTCGTGCCGAAAGACGTCAACCTGGCCACCAAGCTGACGCGCGACATCGATCTCAATATTCCGCTGGTTTCGGCGGCGATGGACACCGTTACCGAGGCGCGGCTGGCGATCGCGATGGCGCTGGCCGGCGGCATCGGCATGGTGCACAAGAACATGACCGCGGCGCAGCAGGCGGCCCAGGTGCGCCAGGTCAAGCGCTACGAGAGCGGTGTCATCCACGATCCGATCACGGTGTCGCCGCATGTCAGCATCGGCGAGGTCCTCGAGTTGACGCGCTCCAACCACATTTCCGGTGTGCCGGTCGTCGACGGCAGTGAACTGGTCGGCATCGTCACCGGCCGCGACCTGCGCTTCGAGACCCGGCTCGACGAGAAGGTGAGCTCGATCATGACGCCGAAGGATCGCCTGGTCACGGTGCGCGAGGGCGCCGGGCGCGACGAGGTCATCGCCAAGCTGCATCAGCACCGGATCGAGAAGGTCCTGGTCGTCAACGACAACTTCGACCTGCGCGGCCTGATCACCGTCAAGGACATCCAGAAGGCGACCGATTTCCCGATGGCCTGCCGCGATATGCAGGAACGTCTGCGCGTCGGCGCCGCGGTCGGTGTCGGCGAGGGCACCGACGAGCGCGTCGAACTGCTGGTCGAGGCGGGCGTCGATGTCATCACCGTCGATACCGCGCATGGCCATTCCACCGGCGTGCTCGACCGGGTGCGGTGGATCAAGCAGCATTACCCCAACGTCCAGGTCATCGGCGGCAACATCGCCACGCGCGCCGGGGCGCAGGCGCTGGTCGACGCCGGTGCCGACGCGGTCAAGGTGGGGGTCGGACCGGGGTCGATCTGTACGACGCGTGTCGTGGCCGGCGTCGGCGTACCGCAGATCACGGCCGTCCACGAGGCCGCCAAGGCGTGCCGCCCGGCCGGCGTACCGCTCATCGCGGACGGCGGCCTGCAGTATTCGGGCGACATCGCCAAGGCCCTCGTCGCAGGCGCCGACACCGTCATGATCGGCTCCCTCCTGGCCGGCTGCGACGAGAGCCCGGGCGAACTGGTGTTCATCAACGGCAAGCAGTTCAAGAAATACCGGGGCATGGGGTCGCTCGGCGCGATGGCCTCGCGCGGCAAGAAGTCCTATTCGAAGGACCGCTACTTCCAGGCGGACGTGACTAGCGACGACAAGATCATCCCGGAGGGCATCGAGGGGCAGGTTGCCTATCGGGGGCCGGTGTCGGCGGTCGTGCATCAGCTGATCGGCGGGCTGCACCAATCGCTGTTCTACGTCGGCGCCTGGGACATCGCGCAATTGCAGGCGAAGGGGCGGTTCGTGCGGATCACCTCCGCGGGCCTGAAGGAATCGCACCCGCACGACATCCAGATGACGGTGGAGGCGCC
>JAGRGW010000494.1 GCA_020445315.1 Gammaproteobacteria bacterium | reverse complement strand
CGAAGCGCGATATCGGGATTCGTGCCGTGCTGTTGATCGACAGCCAGATCGACCACACGACCGGTCTGCTGATGTTGCGCGAACACGGTCAGCCGCTCGAGTTGTACTGTTCCGACATGGTCTACCAGGACCTGACCACGGGCTTCCCGGTACTGCGCATGCTCGAGCACTACTGCGGGGTGAACTGGCACCAGTTGGATGTCGGCGGCACGCCGTTCACGATTGACGGCATCGACGGCCTGGAGTTCGCGGCCCTGGCCCTGACCAGCAAGGCGCCGCCGTATTCGCCGCACCGTGAAGACCCGCACCCGGGCGACAACGTCGGCCTGCAGATCACCGATCGCGCGTCCGGTAAGAGCCTTTTCTACGCGCCTGGACTCGCGTGCATCGAGCCGCACCTGGTGCCGGCCATGCAGGCGGCCGGGCTGTTGCTGGTGGACGGCACCTGCTGGACCGACGACGAGATGGAACGGCGTGGCGTCGGCACGAGGCGATCACTGCAGATGGGGCACCTGCCGCAGTCCGGCCCCGGCGGCATGATCGAGGCGCTTGCGCCGTTCGCACAGCAGCGCAAGGTGCTCATCCACATCAACAATACCAACCCGATCCTGGTGGAAGATTCGCCCGAGCGGGCCGAACTGGCTGCTGCCGGCATCGAGGTCTCGTTCGACGGCATGGAACTGGTGGTCTGAGTCCGGGTGCTGTGGTCCGGACTGGCCCTGGCACGCAACCTGCTATATCCCGTCGACCAGCCAGGGCGAGGCGCATTGCGAGTGCAGGCGTCGACTGGCCGACTTCGACGGAGGAAAACGACTTGCAGACGACACCGTGGACACAGGAAGAATTCGAGGCCGCGCTGCGCGCGCGGATGCGCCGTTACCATATCCATCACCCGTATCACCAGATGATGGCCAACGGCGAGCTGAACCCCGAGCAGATCCGTGGCTGGGTCGCCAACCGGTTCTATTACCAGGTCACGATCCCGCGCAAGGACGCGGCGCTGATGGCCAACTGCCCCGATCGCGAGACGCGGCGCCTGTGGATCCAGCGTATCGTCGATCACGACGGTTCGCCGGATGACGAAGGCGGCATCGAGGCCTGGGTGCGTCTGGGCGAGGCCTGTGGTCTCAAGCGTGAAGAACTGTGGTCGATGGAGCACGTGCTGCCGGGCGTGCGTTTTGCCGTCGATGCCTACTACCATTTCGTCCGTGGCGCGGAGTGGCACGAGGGTGTCTGCTCATCGCTGACCGAACTGTTCGCGCCGACGATCCACAAACAGAGACTGGTCAACTGGCCGAGCGACTACCCGTGGATCGAGTCATCCGGGCTCGACTATTTCCGCAACCGGGTCAAGCAGGCCAGCCGCGACGTCGAGCACGGCCTGGCCGTCACGCTGGACTGGTTCAACACGGTGGAACGGCAGCAGCGTGCGCTCGAGATCCTGCAGCTGAAGCTGGATATCCTGTGGACCATGCTCGATGCGATGTACATGGCCTACGTGCTCGACATGCCGCCCTATTTCAACGAGGAGGAGATCGCATGACCGACGTGGACGGTGAAGCCTGCTACGCGATCGCCCCGGGGCACCGCCTGCAATGGGAGGAAGCCCAGCAGGCCTGGGTCGTGCTGTACCCGGAGGGCATGGTCAAGCTCAACGACAGTGCCGCTGAGATCCTGCAGCGCTGCGACGGCAAGACGACACTGACCGCGCTCACCACCGACCTGGAGACGGCCTTCGGCGAAACCGACCTGGCCGACGACGTGGCCCAACTGGTCTCGGCGGCGGTCGAACACGGCTGGCTGGTGCGCCGCTGAGTTGTGCCATCGGCGGCGGAAGCGCTGTACCGATGTCCTTTTTCGGGACAGTCGGTGGGGCGGAACAGCGTGGCGGTTGTGGCTGATTCCACCGCACCAACTGGCTAAAATTAACCAATTTGCTGGATTGAGCCGCGTGCCGATGGCAAAAATCGCCGTAGCAACGGCCTTTTTCAACAGCCATGGCGCTGGCATGAAACCTGTATATTGATTTGTCGGCGATGCGCTGAACAACGAACTGTCCGCGACGGTGACCGCCGCGGCAAACCAACGGAGAATCGAGAGTATGAAGACCTGGACCAAGCCCGCATTTCAGAACCTGCGTTACGGTTTCGAGATCAACCTGTACGTCAAGGTTCGCTGAACCGATCCGGGTGCGCCGCGCGGCGGTGCACTGAAAACCTGTGTAACCCACGGGCAGGGCGGGGGAGTTCGTCTCACCCGCCCTTTTTCGTGGCCGGGATCTTAGACCCATGGAAACAGCGAGTACCGAGCCCCTGCGGCCACTTTGGCTGCTGGCGGAACTGACCTACAGCTGCCCGTTGCAGTGTCCCTACTGCTCCAACCCGCTGCAACTCGGCGAGCGTGCGAAGGAGTTGTCGACCGACGACTGGAT
>JAGRGW010000493.1:2613-2862 GCA_020445315.1 Gammaproteobacteria bacterium | reverse complement strand
ACTGGCAGGTAGTTTTCCAGCATTCGAAGCGTTCTCCCGGGGGGAAGTTCGGCCCAACAACCCTGTGCGGACTGCTGTTGAGTGGGCCGGCATCATAGCGATCTAAAGCCCTGAGTGTCAAATCAGGGACGACGATCATCTGGTTGTTTTTCAAGAATAATTATGTACTTTTCCGAGCATAAAAAAACGGTATCGCCACTCACTGCGACGATACCGTCTGAATTGATGGTGCCGAAGGCCGGACTCGAA
>JAGRGW010000493.1:0-2572 GCA_020445315.1 Gammaproteobacteria bacterium | reverse complement strand
ACCAATTTCACCACTTCGGCAATGTTTGTGTCCCGTTACTTGACGACCTCCGGCACGGCGCTGTCGGCCGGTACCACGGCGTCCGGCAGGACGGGTACGTCCAGCGCGGCGGGCGCCTCCTGCGGAATCTCCGACTCGACCGTTGCCGGCGCGGGGACCTGCTCCATCAGCGTCGCCGGCTCGCGACTCTGCATCGCAAAGTAGGCCAGCGCCAGGCTGGTGACGAAGAACGCCGTTGCCAGGATTGCCGTGCTGCGACTCAGAAAGTTCGATGCACCACGCGATCCGAACACCGACGCCGACGCCCCGGAACCGAACGCCGCGCCCATATCGGCACCCTTGCCATGCTGGACCAGGATCAGACCAACCAGGCCGATCGCCAGGAACAGGTGGATGATGACGAGTATGGATTCCATCGGTAAACCTCAAATAATCAGCGATTCGCCGCCGAGCACACCGCGAGGAAGTCGGCCGCCTTCAGCGATGCACCACCGATCAGGCCGCCGTCGATATCAGGCTGGGCCATCAGTTCGGCGGCGTTTTTCGGGTTCATGCTGCCGCCATACAACACGCGGACCTTGTCAGCGACCGCACCACTGCTCTGGGCCAGGCGTCCGCGGATGAACGCGTGCACGTCCTGCGCCTGTTCCGGCGTGGCGGTCTTGCCTGTGCCAATCGCCCAGACCGGCTCGTAGGCGATCACGCCCTTGCCGATGTCGTCGATCCCACAGGCCGAGATCACCGCATCGAGCTGGCGCGCGACGACCTGCTCGGTCACGCCGGATTCACGCTCCTCGAGCGTTTCACCGACGCACAGGATCGGGACCAGGCCCGCCGCCAGGGCGGCGCTGAATTTCTGCGCCACGAGATCGTCGGACTCACCGTGATAGGCACGCCGCTCGGAGTGCCCGATGATCACGAAGTGGCAACCGAAATCGGCCAGCATCGGCCCCGCCGTTTCACCGGTGTACGCACCGGCTTCGTGAACCGACACGTCCTGCCCGCCCCACTTGATCGGGCTGCCGTCGAGCCGCGACTGCACGTCCGCGATGTAAACGAACGGCGCACACACGGCCACTTCGGCCGTCGTGACCTGGTCGATTCCGGCCTTCAGCCCATCGAGCAGTTCGGCCACGCTGGCGCGAGACCCGTTCATCTTCCAGTTTCCGGCCACCAACGGCTGACGCATCGCTAACTCCTGTAAAAAACAGGCGGCGAAGTTTACCGGCAGCGAACTATAAAATCAATGCTGACGCGCAGCACGCCGGCGCGCAAGCCGCTGTTCAGAAGCCGACCTCGGCGCGCACGGCGGCCGCGATCGAGTCGGCCTTGGAGGCAACGACTTCGGCATCGCGACCCTCGACCATGACGCGGATCAACGGCTCGGTACCGGACGGGCGCAACAGTACACGGCCCTCGTCACCCATGTCGTGCTCGACCTCGTCGACCGCATGCGCAACCGCGGAACACGCCATGATGTCGCTGGCACGCGAGGTGCCGAGCGGAACGTTGATCAGCTGCTGCGGGAACTTCAGCATGCCACTGCGCAGTTCACTCAGCGACTTGCCCGACTTGTTGATCTCGGCCAGCACCTGCAGGGCCGAGACGATGCCGTCACCGGTCGTCGTCCGGTCACGGCAGATGATATGCCCGGACGGCTCGCCGCCGAGCGTCCAACCCTGCTCGCTCAGCCGCTCCAGGATGTAGCGGTCGCCGACGGCGACACGCTCGAACCCGACATTGATCTCGCGCAACGCCACTTCCAGGCCGAGGTTGCTCATCAGCGTACCGACGACGCTGCCCACCAGCCCACCGTTGTTCAGCCGCGAGCGCGCGATGATGTAGAGGATCTCGTCACCGTCGACGATTTCACCGTTCTCGTCCACCATGATCAGGCGGTCGCCGTCGCCGTCCAGCGCAATACCGACGTCGGCACCGTTGACCCGCACGGAACTGGCCAGTGCACGCGGCTTGGTCGCGCCGAACCCGTCGTTGATATTGAGCCCGTTTGGCTGCGCGCCGATGGTAATGACCTCGGCGCCGATCTCCTCGAGCACGTCCGGCGCGATATGGTAGGTCGCGCCGTGCGCGCAATCGACGACGACCTTGAGGCCGGTGAAATCCAGCCGCGACGGGATCGTGCTCTTGCAGAACTCGATGTAGCGGCCGCGCGCGTCCTCCAACCGCTTGGCCTTGCCCAGTTCTCCCGAGCTGACTGTTGTCATCGGCAGGTCTATCTCGCGCTCGATCTCCTCCTCGACCGCGTCCGGCAGCTTGTTGCCGTCGGCCGAGAAAAACTTGATTCCGTTGTCTTCGTGGGGATTGTGTGACGCGCTGATGACGATTCCGGCATCCGCGTGCAGCGTCCTGGTCAGGTACGCGATACCGGGTGTGGGCATCGGGCCGAGCATGTAGGTGTTGATACCGGCAGCCGACAGGCCCGCTTCGAGGGCGGCTTCGAACATGTATCCCGAGATACGCGTGTCTTTTCCGATCAACACCTTGCCGCCCTTGCCGCGACCGAGGACACGGCCGGCCGCCCAGCCGAGCTTGAGCACGAACTCCGGGTTGA
>JAGRGW010000492.1 GCA_020445315.1 Gammaproteobacteria bacterium | reverse complement strand
GGTCGGAACCCTCCAGGTACAGGTCGGCCGGCCGCACCAGTTCTTCGCGCGGGTCGAGCACGCAGGCGTGGGTCACACCGGAGTCGAACCAGACATCGAGCGTGTCCGGCACCTTGTCGTAGTGCTGCGCCTGTTCGCCGAGCAGGTCCTCGGGTTCCAGGTCGAACCAGGCCTGGATGCCGGCCTGTTCGACCCGGCGCGCGACCTGTTCGACGAGGCCGACGGTGTCCGGGTGCAGTTCGCCGCTTTCCTTGTGTACGAAGAACGGGATCGGCACGCCCCAGGTGCGCTGGCGCGAGATACACCAGTCGGGCCGGTTCTCGACCATGCCCTCGATACGGGCCTGGCCCCAGTCCGGCGTCCAGGTCACCTGCCGGATCTCGTCCATCGCCGTGTCGCGCAGGCCGTTCTGCTGCATCGAGATGAACCACTGCGGCGTAGCGCGGAAGATGATCGGCGTCTTGTGCCGCCAGCATACCGGGTAGCTGTGCGTGAACTTTGCCGAGCGCATCAGCGCGCCGTGTTGATCGAGCACCTCGATCACGTGCTCGTTGGCCTTGAACACGTGTTCGCCCTCGAACAGCGGTGTGCCCGTCACGAAGCAGCCATTGCCGCCGACCGGGTTGTCGACCGGCAGGCCATAACGCTGGCCGACGATGTAGTCGTCGAGGCCATGACCGGGCGCCGTGTGCACGGCACCCGTACCGGCCTCGAGCGTGACGTGCTCACCGAGCACGATCGGCACATGGCGATGGTAGAAAGGATGCTGCAGCGCGGCGCGGTCGAACACGGCGCCGAGCGCGCGACCGGCGACGGCATAGTCCTCGATGCCCCAGCGCTGCATCGCGCCGTCGACCATGCCCTCCGCCAGCACCAGGCGCTCGTCGCCGGCCTGCACCAGCACGTAGTCGAAGTCGGGATTCAGAGCGACGCCCTGGTTCGCCGGCAGCGTCCACGGCGTCGTGGTCCAGATCACGACGGCGACATCGCCATGCCCCAGGTCGCCGTCCACGGCCTCGAACAGGGCAACGAAACCGGCCTGGTCGAGGGCCTTGAAGCGGACGTCGATCGCGAACGATTCCTTGTCCTGGTACTCGACCTCGGCCTCGGCCAGTGCCGAGCCGCAGTCGGTGCACCAGTGCACCGGCTTCGATCCCTTGCTGACATGGCCGTTCTCGGCGATGCGGCCGAGCGAACGGATGATGTCGGCCTCCTGTGCGAAATTCATCGTCAGGTAGGGATTGTCCCAGTCGCCGACCACGCCCAGGCGCTTGAAGTCGACGCGCTGCTTGTCGACCTGTTTCATCGCGTAGTCGCGGCAGGCCTGGCGGAACTCGCCGGCACTGACCTTCTGCCCCGGCTTGCCGACCTTCTTCTCGACCTGCAGTTCAATCGGCAGGCCGTGGCAGTCCCAGCCCGGCACGTACGGCGCGTCGAACCCGGCCAGGGTGCGACTCTTGACGATGATGTCCTTGAGCACCTTGTTGA
>JAGRGW010000491.1 GCA_020445315.1 Gammaproteobacteria bacterium | reverse complement strand
GGCGGCGAGGTGCTCTCGTTTGCGCAGTGGCGCGCGCTGGCCGAAGGCGAGGGCCTGTCGCTGACCGGTACGCCGGCAGGTGAGGATATCGTCGGCAGCGCTTGGGCCGACACCCTTCGTGGCGATGCGGGTGACGACCGGATCGAGGGTGGCCAGGGCGCCGACCTGCTCGATGGCGGTGCCGGTGCGGATCTTCTGATCGGCGGTGCGAACGGCGACCGCTACGTCGTCGATGATGTGGGTGACGAGGTCGTCGAACTCGAAGGCGGTGGCTACGACCATGTCGATGCGGGCGTGGACTACGTGATGCCGGCCAATGTCGAATCACTGCGTCTGCTTCAGGGCGTCGCCGTCGAGGCCGTCGGCAATGACCTGGACAACGAGATTTATGGCAACAGCCTGGCCAATCGACTCTTTGGCAACGACGGTGACGACGTGATTCGCGGACAGGGCGGCGACGACGTCATCGACGGCGGCGAAGGCAACGACTGGCTGTCCGGCGACTACGTGCTGCGCGGTGGACCCGGTGACGACACGCTGGTGCCCGACAACATCCGCTACCGGGAGCCGCTGCGCTACCAGTTGGTGGGAGGGCCGGGCGACGACCTGTACGAGGTGTCGCAGCCGCGTCACATCTACGAACTGGGCGAGATCGTCGAACTGCCCGGCGAGGGCAACGACACGCTGGTGTTGTACGGCGACCGCTTCTCGCTGACCTGGGCATTTCCCGAGCACGTCGAGAACCTGCGCTACGTCTATACCGGTGACGTCTGGTTCGGCGGCGACCGGCTGACATTGTGGGGCAACGATGCCGACAACCGCCTGGAGATCGGGGTGCCGAACCCGAATGCCTACACGGTGCTGAACGGCAGGGGCGGCGACGATGTCGTCATCGGTTCGGATCTCGACGAATCGGGGACGAATCTCGGTCTTTACGGTGGTACCGGCAACGATCGCCTGCAGGGGCTCGGCGGGCGCGACAACCTGTTCGGCGGCGACGGCGACGACCTGCTGGACGGCGGCAGCGGCGTTGATTTCCTGTCCGGCGATCGTGGTCTGGACACGTACCTGCTGGGCATGGGTGACAGTCCACGGGAGCAGGGTGGCGACGTCATCGAGGACATCGACGGCGGCACCATCGTGCGATTCGGTGCCGGTATCCAGGCCGCGGACCTGCAGTTCGACACCGACGGCAGCGACCTGTTGATCGCCTACACGCCGGACGACCTGGTGCGCGTCGTCGACGGTGTCGCCGGCAACAGGATCGGCCGTTTCGAGTTCGACGGGGGCTGGTCGTATTCGCTGGCAGAGTTGCGGCGGCAACCGGTGCCGAACACCGCGCCGGTTGCGACGGTGGCCGAGGCGGTGGTCAGCGTCGGCCAGGGGCGCAGTCTCGATCTCGGCGGACTCGACGACTGGTTCGTGGACGCCGACGGTGATGCGCTGCGATACGTGATGGACCTGCCGCTGCTGGGTTTCCTGCCGTCGTGGATCGGTTTCGACGCCGACTCGGGCGAGTTGTCGGTGTCCACAGACGTCGATCCGGGCGAACCGGTGGTCCTGGCGCTGCAAGCCGACGACGGCCAGGGTGGTCAGGCGACTGCGCGGGTGACGCTGCACGTGCTGCCGGTCGAGTCGGTTGTCGGCACGGCGCTGGCAGAG
This sequence comes from Gammaproteobacteria bacterium, assembly GCA_020445315.1. Lineage (GTDB taxonomy): Bacteria > Pseudomonadota > Gammaproteobacteria > Chromatiales > Chromatiaceae > Thiosocius. Next base: position 459 of record JAGRGW010000491.1, on the reverse strand, counting down.
GACCTGCACGGCGGCGATCTCGACGACAACCTGTACGCCGCGGCCGGCAACGATCAGCTGTTCGCCGGGCAGGGGGATGACTGGCTGCATGCCGGGGCGGGCGACGACCGTCTCTATGCCGGGCCGGGGGACGATCGTCTCTTCGGCGATGCGGGTGATGATTTCCTCGACGGGCAGGCGGGCAGCGACGTGCTCTACGGCGGCATGGGCAACGACCGCTACCTGCTCACCGGGCCTGGCGACAGCGTCGTCGAGTTGGCCGAGCAGGGCGAAGACAGCGTCATGTCCTTCGTTGCCCACACACTGGCCGACCACGTCGAACAGCTGGTGCTGCGCGGTTACGACGACCTCGCGGGGTTCGGCAACGACCTGTCCAACTCTCTCACCGGCAATGCGGCCGACAACCTGCTCGACGGCCTCGGTGGCGACGATCGCCTGTACGGGCGCGATGGCGACGAC
>JAGRGW010000490.1 GCA_020445315.1 Gammaproteobacteria bacterium | reverse complement strand
GGAAATGGCTGCTCCGCAGCGTCCGCAGATGCCGGCTTTCGAAATGGCCCGCCCGGAGATGCCGAAGATGGAAATGGCTGCTCCGCAGCGTCCGGAAATGCCGGCCATGCCTGAGTTCAAGCGCCCGGAAATGCCGGAGCGTCCGCAGATGGCCCGGATGGAAGGCGGCAACTGCTTCGGCCCGGGCGCGCGTCCGGCAGCGTTCGAAGCACCGAAGCCGGTCGACTACAAGGCCCAGTCGGAAGAGGCACGTGCCGCGATGGAAGCCAAGAACGCCGAGCGCCAGGCTGCCATGCAGGCTCGCATGGAAGAGATGAAGGCATCGATGCAGGCCCGTCGCACCGAAATGCAGGGTAACTGCAAGCAGATGTAATCGAAGTCGACTTCGATGACGTAAGGAACGCCCGGCTGCAACGCCGGGCGTTTTTTTTGCGTGGCCGGCCAGGCGGGTGCGGCGGTCGACGTCGATTTCGCGGCCGACTTCCCGGTTCCCGCGTAAAACGGGGTGTAGCAGCGCGATTTTCTTTTCCGCGGGACACGCTTACGATAGCCGACCCGGCGGCAGCCAGCGTCAACAATCACAACCGGCGTCGCCCGTGCAGGGACAACCCTAGCCCCGAGAGGAACTGCCGATGAATTCTTCCCTGACCCCGATGCAATACCTGGACAAGGCCATGACCGCGCTCGACGACCTGGGCCTGGTGCCGGCCGACGGCGACAGCCAGGAAGCCCCCATCCTGTCATTGCTCGACCAGATCTCCGATCTCGATACCGACCGCGTCGCAGCGATTGCGCGCACGCTCGACAAGGCGTCGCTGTTCAATGACGTCGTCCGCGAGCAGGTCCAGGCGATGGAGATCGGTGAACGCTACGAGGACATCACCAACGCCTTCAACAGTATCCGCGACGACGCCAAGAACATGGTCGAGCAGATCGAGGATGGCAGGCTCGATACCTTCGAGCGGGTCAGTAACGTCTGGATGAAGGTCACACGCGGCGACATCGCGACCCGGTTCGACAAGATCAAGGAGACCTATCTCGACGTCACGGCGTCGACCAACGACCAGATCCAGCGCGAGAACAAGATCCTCGAGGCCTACCAGGACTTCCGTGGCGCGCTGAAGGAGTCCGAGGTGCTGGCGCTCGAGGTGCTGAAAACGGCCGAGGGCAGGCTGCAGGCGGCAAAAGATGCGCTGGCCGAGTCGATGGCCGCGGTCGAGGCATTTGCCGGGGACGACGCAGCGGACCGCGCCCGGCTCGAGATGGCCCGCGACGAGAAGGTGCGTGCGCTGCAGAACGAGGAAAAGCGTTACCAGATTGCCAAGGACCTGTCCGACAACCTGACGGTCAGCTACAACACCTCCGAGGTCGTCATGGCGCGCCTGCTGCAGACGACCACGGCCAAGGAGCGTATCTACGCGCAGGCCATCACCTTCTTTGGCACCAACGAGGTCGTGCTGACGGCACTCAGCGCCTCGTTCACCGGCCTGTTCGGTCTGCACGAAGGCACGCAGACGATCGAGGCGATGAAGGAAGGCGTCAGCAAGTCGCTCGAAGACCTCGCCAGCATCGGTGGCAAGGTGCAGGAGGCTGCGGTCCGCGCCGGCTACGGACCGACGATCCGTGCCGAATCGGTCAAGAAGCTGGTCGATTCCGTCGTCAACTGGCAGACCCGTTCGCACGAGATCATCGCCGAGATGCGGGTCATGGCGACGAAGAATGCCGATGAGATCCGCGGCGCCGTCGAGGACGGGAAGCGTCAGCTCGCGCGCCTGGCCCAGGAAGGCAAGGGTCTGGCCATCGACCTGGCGTCATGACTGCAGAGGCCGTTGCCGGCACCACGAAGGAAAAGCCGCCACTCGACGACGTCATGTTGGCGATGGATGTCGTCGACACGCTGCGTCGGCGGCAACGCCTCGTCGAGCGGGAATTGGACGAGACCGGACGTGAAGAGGACCTGAAACAGCGATTGAAGCGGATCTATGCCCAGCAGGGCATCGATGTGCCGGATCACGTCCTGGAGCAGGGCGTTGCCGCGCTGAAGGAAGACCGCTTCCGCTACGAACCGCTGCAGGGCGGCTTTGCCCGCCGACTGGCGCTGATTTACATCAGTCGTGGGCGCTGGGGCAAGTGGCTCGGTGGCGGAGCCGCGGCTGCGGTGCTGGCCGCCGCGGTGAACTACTTTGTCGTCGTCGCGCCGCAGCAGGCGCTGCCCAACGACCTCGTGGCCGCGCACGCCCAGGCTGTGGGCCTGAGCCAGTCGGCGCAGGCGCGCGAACGCCTGCAGCAGGTGCTGGCAGACGGCCAGGCCGCGTTGCGCGCCGAGGACAATGCAGGCGCGCGTGCCGCGCTCGACGAGTTGCGCCAACTGCAGCGCAAACTCGATCTCGAATACACGATCCAGATCGTCAACCGGCCGGACCAGCAGTCCGGTGTCTGGCGAATTCCCGACGTGAACACCCGCGCACGCAACTACTACCTCGTCGTCGAGGCGGTCGCGCGCAACGGCGACCGGCTGGAGGTCGAGGTCGCCAACGAGGAGACGGGGGCGTCGGAGTCGGTCAGCCTGTGGGGGTTGCGTGTCGACGAGTCGACGTTCGAGAGCGTCAAGCGTGACAAGCAGGACGACGGCATCATCGAGAACGACCGGGTCGGGAGCAAGCAACGGGGTTTCCTCGAACCACGCTACGAGTTTCCCACCACCGGCGGCACGATTACGCGCTGGTAGCATCGGGTAGTAAGCGAAATGATTTCAGGAAGACAGGCACTGGGCTCCATCGACGAGACCCTGGACCGGGCCCAGGCGGAAATCAACGACGTCGAAGAGCAGATCCGCCACGCCAACGAGGCGCTGGTTGCCGGGCAGAAGGCGCGACTGGACGAACTGCGTGCACTGGCGGCCGAGCGCCTGGCCCGCCTCGACGACCTGCCGGCGGCAACCGCACGACTCGACGACATCGAGCAGCAGGCGAAGCGGCTGTTGCAGCAGCGTGGCCAGGCCTTGGCCGAACTGCAGGAGCAGATCGACACGGCCGTCCAGGCGCAGCAGCAGATCGAGGCCGAACGGCGGCACCAGGCCATCCAGCTCGACGCCGCGGTCAACGCGGTCGACGAAGCCGAGAGCCGGCTGCAGGCCGTGCTCGATGCGGATGACGCCTACCGCGTGGCGCGCGAGGCCGCGGAGGCGGCCGAGAGGCTGGCGATGCACGCGCAGGAGAAGGCCGATCGTAGCGCCGCCGAGTTGTCGGAAAAGGGCGAGACCTATCGCGGCGATCCGTTGTTCATGTACCTGTGGGAGCGCCAGTACGGCTTGCCGGCGTACCGTGCCCACGGCCTGTTTCGCTGGCTCGACGGCAAGGTGGCACGCCTGATCGGCTATGCCGACGCACGCGCCAACTTTGCCCGTCTCAACGATATCCCGGTACGCCTGCAGGAGCACGCCGACCACCTCGCGGCACGTGCCGACGAGGCCTTCGATGCCCTGCGGGTGCTCGACGACGAGGCGCGCGCGGCTGACGGCATACCGGCGCTGGAGGCCCGGGTCGCGGACGAGCAGCAACGGCTCGATGCCATCGACGAACGTATCCAGGCGCACGAGGCGGAGCACCAGGCGCTGCTCGCCACGCGGGCCGAGTTCGCCGTCGGTGAGGACCAGTACACGCGCAACGCCATCGATTATCTGGCGACCGAATTCGGTCGCGAAGACGTGGCCGATCTGCATCGGGTGGCATTGGCGACGCCGTACCCGGAAGACGACGTCATCGTCAGCCGCATGCGTCGTCTCGAGGACGACCTGGACGGGCAGCGCACGACGCTTGCCGACCTGCGCGGGCTGCTGGAAAAACACCGCACCCGCCTGCGCGAACTCGAGGACCTGCGGTTGCAGTTCAAGCGCAACCGCTACGACCGTGTTGGATCGGTGTTCACCAATGATTCGATGCTGCCCGTCCTGCTCGGCCAGTTCCTGGCCGGCATGCTCGACAGCAAGATGCTGTGGAAGGTCCTGCAGGAACACCAGCGCTACCAGCCACGCCGCTCCAATCCCGACTTCGGCTCTGGCGGTTTCGGTCGCGGCACCGTCTGGCGCGGTGGCCTGGGCGATATCGGCGACGTCATCGGCGGGCTGGGTCGAGGCGGCTTTGGTGGCCGCCGTGGTGGTGGTGGGGGTGGCGGATTCCGCACCGGCGGTGGATTCTGATCCAGCTTGGCTGCTTTTCAGCCGGTCGGCTTTTTCGCTTGAAGCGGCTTTGTTGATTCAGCCGTGATCGACTGGGGCCTCTTCACCGCCGCGCTGCTGTCATCGACGCTGCTGCCTGGCGGGTCAGAAGCGCTGCTACTCCTGCGTCTCGCCGAGGGCGGGCCGACCGTTCCGTTGGTGCTGACCGCCACGGTGGGCAATGTCGCTGGCGGCCTGCTGACCTACCTGGTCGGGCGCGCCGGGCACCGGCTGCTGCTGTCGCGCTGGCTGCGCATCGATGCCGCCGACCTGGCGCGTGCCGAGCGCTGGTTTTCGCGCTGGGGACGGCCGGTGTTGCTGTTTGCCTGGCTGCCGATCGTCGGCGATCCCCTGTGCCTGCTGGCCGGCATGTTGCGGGTCGGCATCGGTTCGTTCCTGCTGCTGGTGAGTATCGGCAAGCTGGCCCGCTACGCCGTGCTCGCGGCCGCTGCCTCGGCCTCGTTCTGACACGCGTTCCACGTCTTTTTTCGTCCGCTGGCCCGAATACCCGCAAGCCCGGTTTGGGCCAAAAATTAAGACGATCGTATGATAATTTTGTCGCACTAAGTGATTGAATAAATAGTAATCATAAAATTAGCACTGGTAAGTCACCCGCCGCTCTGCTTTACTTCGCGCCCAAGCAGGGTTGGCTGACGACGGCAGTCGCGCCGGCCTGTTCCCCCTTTCGCGATTTGGATGCACAAAGGCTATGGCAGCGAAACCGGATCTGGACCCGCAGGAAACACAGGAATGGCTCGATGCGCTCGACGGCGTGCTCGAAAACGAGGGAGCCGACCGCGCACATTTCCTGCTCGAGAAATTGATCGACAAGGCCCGCCGGTCCGGCGCCTACCTGCCGTACAGCGCCAACACGGCCTACCTCAACTCGATTCCGCTGACCAAGCAGGATCCGTTTCCGGGTGACCAGTCGATGGAGCGCCGCATCCGTTCGTTCGTGCGCTGGAACGCGATGGCGATGGTGGTGCAGGCGAACCGCAAGGCCACCGAACTGGGCGGCCATATCGCCAGTTTCGCGTCGAGCGCAACGCTGTTCGACGTCGCCTTCAACCACTTTTTCCGCGCCACCAACGACAGCCAGGAGGGCGACCTGGTGTTCTTCCAGGGTCACTCGGCACCGGGCGTCTATGCGCGCGCTTTCCTCGAGGGCCGGATCAGCGAGGACCAGTTGCACAGTTTCCGCCAGGAGGTCGACGGCGAGGGTCTCTCGTCGTACCCGCATCCCTGGCTGATGCCGAGCTTCTGGCAGTTCCCGACGGTGTCG
>JAGRGW010000087.1 GCA_020445315.1 Gammaproteobacteria bacterium | reverse complement strand
GCGCGACTCCCTGCCGGGGTGGTTGAATTGTTAGACACAGGGGATTCAAAATCCCCCGCTGGCAACAGTTTGTCGGTTCGAGTCCGACCCTCGGTACCATCCCTTCGATCGACATACCCAACTACGGCTTGGACCCGGTTCCACTGGTCCCCCTCCTTCTGAGACCGGCTTCGTATTTGGCCCACCGCCACACCAGCACGAAACAAGCGAGCACATCGCAGCGCATTTTCCAATCGGCGTCACGCACGCGCACACCTGAACGCCGGGGCCTCACAACCCATACAACAGCGGCAACAGCCACGACAGCACCAGCCACATCACCAACGTCAACGGAAGGCCGACGCGCAGAAAGTCGCTGAACCGGTAGCCGCCGGCACTCATGATCAGCAGGTTGGTCTTGTACGCGATCGGCGTTGCGTAGCTCATGTTGGCGCCGAACAGGACCGCCAGCACGAAAGGTTCCTCGGGCAGGCCGAGTTGACGCGCGATGCCGACCGCGATCGGCGTGCCGATCAGGGCCGCTGCATTGTTCGAGACGATGTTGGTCATCAGCGCCATGAACAGCATCAAGCCGCTCAACAGCCACGCGGCCGGTATGCCGTCGGTTGCCATCACGAACAGCCGGGCGAGGTAATCGGCGGCGCCGGTCTCGATCATCGCCGTACCCAGCGCCAGGCTGGCCACCACGATCAGGATGACCTGGGTGTTCAGCGCGCGCGCGGCGTCGCGCCAGCCGAGGCAGTTGGTCGCCAGCATCGCCATGACACCGACCAGCGCGGCGATCGCGATCGGGATGCCGCCGACCGCTGCGCTCAGTACCACGGCCGCCATGATCGACAGGGCCAACGGCGCGCGCCGCGTCGTCGGCAGGTCGGCGGTCCCGTCCAGCACCAGCACGTCGCCGCTGTGTTTGATCTCGGCGATCTGCTCGCGCGTCCCCTGCACCAGCAACACGTCGCCGATCCGCAGGTGTACCTCCGGCAACCCGGCCTGCCAGCCCTGCGGGCGCCACCCGGGACGGTGCAGGGCCAACAGCAGCAACTGGTACCGCTCGGCGAAGCGCGCGCCATGCAGTGTGCGGCCCTCGAGCGGCGACCCCTGCACGACGACCATTTCCGCGAGTTGCTGGTCGTCGGCCTGCAGCGGGTGTTCGTCGTCGACCGGCACGTCGCCGGCATAGAGATGCGCGCCGAGCGCGCTCTCGGCGGCCTTCAGGCGCTCGGGCGTGTCCGCCAGCAGCAGCCGGTCACCGGCCCGCAGCACGGCGTCCGGCAGCGGCAACACCATGCCCTGCCCGCCGCGCAGGATGCGGGTGACCTGGATATCGCCGCCGGCATGCTCGACGGCCTCGGCCAGCGTGCGGTCGACCGCGAAACTGTCCTCCGGGATCAGTAGCCGGGCGGTGAACACGCGTGGCGCGATATCGTCGAGGTCCGTGCTGCGTGCCGGCAACAGGCGCGGCGCGACCAGCCACAGGTACAACACCGCGGCCACACCGGCGACCACCGCCGGCAGGACGAAATCGAACATCTCGAAACGGCGCAGGCCGAGGTCGCTGGCGACGCTGACGACCAGCAGGTTGGTCGAGGTGCCGATGGTCGTGCTCATGCCACCGACCAACGTGGCAAACCCCATCGGCATCAGCAGCGACGATGCCGGTTGCCGGGTGCGCAGCGACACGCTGATCAGGATCGGCATCAGCAGCACCACGATCGGCACGTTGTTGACGAAGGCGCTGAGGAAAGCACCGACCAGCAATGTCAGCAGCAGCGACAGCGAAGGTGCGGACGTCCAGCCACGCCCCAGCAACCGACCCACCGGCTCCAGCGCACCGGTACGCACCAGTCCCTGGCCCACGATCATCAACGCACACACCGCGATCAGCGCTTCGTGACCGAAGCCATGGAAGAACACCGTGGCGTGCAGCCGCCCGTCCGGGCCATCGAAGGGAAACAGCTCGAAGCCCAGCGTCAGCAACACCAGTACCAGCAGGCTCGACGTCTCGAGCGCGATGCGTTCACGCGTGAACAGGGCCAGCGCGCCCACGGTCAGCAACAGGGTGGCAAGGGCGTGCGGATTCGGTGGTGCAATCAGATCCATCGTGACTCCATGGTTGCCGGACAGTCGCGTTGCCATCACGGCAGTGCTGCCATGCCATTGACCCTGTCGGCAGCAAAACTAGCAGACTTCAGGCGCTGTGTTGTGTCGATCGCACCCCCGGTCCAGCGGCATCTCGAAGCCATGCCTCGCCTGACATCGCGCGAGATCGGCAAGGACCCGGATTAAGAACTAAACTCCCAGCATTCGTATCCATTGAACGGCTTCGAATCGAATGAGCTACAAGGAACGCAGCGGCGAGTCGAACGCATTTTCCCGGTTGTCCGCCGGCATCGAAAAGGACTGCAATGACGTGACCAACGGGGACTGCATTCGGTCACTCGTCCACCAGTTCCTGTTCGTATTCCGGTCCGAAGTCTGCCGGTACGACGACATGGCCTTCTTCTGTTCGCTGCCCACCGTGCGTGATGCGCCGCTGGCGCGCCCGGATATCCTGATGGACTACCTGGTCGAATACTGCGGCTGGGCCGAGGTGAGCGGCTGGGGGAGCCTGTTCAATCGACGCACGATCCGCCGCCCGTCGGCGTGATGTCCGCCAGGCCCGGCAGGACGGTACGCGGCCTGGTTCCACGCGCCCTCCATTCAGGATTCCCACCACGACGTCGATAACCTGACAAGGTCGGTCGACGGTGGCGTTTGCGCGGGCAGCACGCGTGGCCCACCCCGTAAATCGACCGGTGGCATCCCGTCGACTGCAGTACCAGGAACGCGAAGACGTCCATGTTCGAAAACCCGTTTGCCAACAGGTCGTACCTGGTCATCGATGACTTCGGTGACATGCGCACGATGATCAAGGGCCTGCTGCGCGCGCTCGGCGGCACCGTGATCGATGCCGCACGCGATGGTGCCGAGGCCATCGACCTGATGGAGAAGACGCGCTACGACGTCATCCTGTGCGACTACAACCTCGGTTCCGGCAAGGACGGCCAGCAGGTACTCGAGGAGGCCCGCCACCGCAAGCTGATCGATCTCGCCACCGTGTTCGTCATGGTCACCGCCGAGAACACCCGCGAGATGGTCATGGGGGCCGTCGACTACGAACCCGACAACTATCTCGCCAAGCCGTTCACCAAGGATCTCCTGCGAACGCGACTGGAGCGCCTGTTCCAGCGCAAACACGACCTGTTACCGATCAGCCGGGCAGTCGCCAAACAGGACTACGCCAACGCGCTGCAGTTGATCGAGGAACGCATTGCCGCCAACCCCAAGAACCTGTCCGACCTGACCAAGCTGCACGCCGACATCTGCATCGAGGCAGGGCTGCTGGACCAGGCAGCCACCATCTACGAACAGGTGCTGAACCGGCGCGACGTCGCCTGGGCGCGACTCGGCATGGGCAAGGTCTATTTCGCGCGCAAGGCCTATGCCGAGGCGGAGCAGGTCTTTGCCAACCTGGTCAGGGACGTCAACACGCTGACCGCGGCATACGACTGGCTGGCCCGTACACAGCGTGCGCTCGGCGACCTGCAGGGGGCACAGGCCACGCTGGAGCAGGCGGTGACGCTGTCGCCCAAAGTCATCAAGCGTCAGCAGGTGCTGGGCGACCTGGCGCTGACCAACGACGACCTGGCCATGGCCGAACAGGCCTTCGGCGACGCCGTCCGCCTGGGCAGGCACTCGGTCTACAGTCATCCCTCGATGCACGCGGGGCTGGCGACTGCCAAGTCGGCCGCGGGCAAACACGACGAGGCGCTGGAAGTCATCGGCCGGATTGGCAAGACCTTCGAGAACAGCGACGAGGCGCTGTTCTTCATGCTGTCGGCCGAGGCCGGCATCAGGCAGAACCAGGGCGATACCGACGCGGCAGAGACCAGCTTTGCCGCCGCCGCGCAGCTGTACCAGGAGATGGGACAGGCGGCGCCGCGCCAGCTCGGCCTCGAATTCGCGCGGACCGCTTCGCGCCTGGGCAAGGCCGAAAAGTCGGCCGAGATCCTCAAGGCCGTGATCCGCAACAACCACGACGACGACGATTTCATCGCCGAGGCGACCGAGGTCTACCGCTCCACTGGCACATCGGAGAACGCCGAGGACGCGGTGAAGGATATCCGCCAGGAGATTGCCTCGATGAACAACCACGGCGTGCGCCGTATCCGCGAAGGCGATCTCGATGCCGCGATCAGCATCTTCGGACAGGCCGCCGACGCGATGCCGGGGAACACCACCATCAACCTGAACGCCGCGCGCGCCATGATCCTGAAGATGGAGAGGCACGGTCTCGACAAGGCGATGTCGCTGCAGGTACGCGATTACATCGCCCAGATCAAGCGGCTGGCGCCGGACGACCACCGGCTGCACTGGGTGACCGAACACTTCCAGAAACTGGTACTGGGCTCATGACCGAGAAATCCGAACTGGCTTTTGCCGACGTGCTCGCGGCATCGGTACACGACATCAAGAACTCGATCGCGATGACCATGTCGACGCTCGATGCGCTGCTGGATGACCCCGGCACCCAGGTCGCCGATCGCGACAAGCTGCACCACGTGCAGCTCGAGGCGCGACGGGCAAACCACAACCTGGTCCAGCTGCTGGCCCTGTACAAGCTGAACAAGGGCCAGCTGGCCGCCAACATCGTCGAGAACAGCGTCGAGGAGTTCATCGAGGAACTCAAAGCCGAAAACGGGCCACTGGCCAGCGCCATGGGTATCGAGCTGGACTGCCACTGTGACGACATGCTGATGGCGTACTTCGACGAGAATCTCGTGCGCGGCGTCATCAACAGCACCGTCGGCAACGCGAAACGCTACACCCGGCAACGAATCCTGCTGAGTGCCGTCGAAGAAGACGGCTACGTCGTGTTCCGTGTCGAGGACGACGGCGCCGGGTACCCGCCCGCCATGCTCGAATCATCGACCGCCGAGGACATCGCCAGCGACTTCAAGAACGGCCGCACCCAGCTCGGCCTGGTCTTCGCCGCCGAGATCGCACAGATTCACCGCGCCGGCGACCGGCACGGTTTCATCCACCTGCGCAACGGTCATACGCTGCCGGGCGGCTGCTTCGAGCTGTGGCTGCCCTGACCCGAAGTCGCATAAACCGAGTCGACGAGGCGCATCGTCTCGATCGCGTCCGCAGGCGGCACCGGGTTGTCGCCTTTTCCCAAGACATGGGCGACGAAGGCTGACAGCAGGGCCGGTACCGTCGGTGCCGGGGGCACTTCGAGCACACGACGCTCGCCACCGTGCGTGACGCGCAGCGTGCGCTGCACGTAGTCGGCCTCCAGCGCACCGTCGTCGAACAGCAGCTGGTAGCGCATCTGGCGCGACGCCGACACCTTGCTCCCGGCCACGAGCCCCTGCACCCGCCGCCCCGACGCCAGCGGCGACGCCAACGCTAGCAGGCCCAGCGCGTGGTCCTCGTTGCGCTGGTAACGGACCCTGTCGAGGTGGCTGTGCAGTACCTCGGTCGCGGTGGCCCGGGTCACGACGCGCAACGCGTCCAGCGTATGCACCAGGGTCTGGATGACGACACCGCCGCAGGCCGCCTCGGGATCGTCCTCCCAGGCGAGGCCACGGGGCTCGAGCCGCTGCTGGAAATCGAACGCAACCAGCGAACCGAATTCGGGCGCGCGCGCAAACAACTCCCGGGTCAGCGGGTCGAAGCGGACGGTCTGCGCGACGCACAACGGGCAGGCGCGATCGGCAAAGGCCTGTTGTATGACATCGGCCTGCGCGGCGTTGCAGGCAAACGGCTTCTCGATCAGCAGCGGCAGCCCGCGTTCGGCCACCGCGAGGGCCAGTTCCCGGTGACAGCCAACCGGTACGACCAGGATCGCGGCGTCGATATCGTCGCGCTGCAACAGGTCCTGCCAGCTCGGCTCGAAGGCGACGCCCAGTTCATCGGCCAGCGCGCGACCCCAGACGGCATCGCGCCGCGTCAGCACCTGCAGGCACGCACCCGGCACGTCGCCGGCGACGAGGTGGCGCGCGTAGCGCGAACCGTGGCGGCCGGCACCGATCAGGCCGAAACGTAGCAGCGGTGGGTTCAGGTCGACCTCCGGGTGTCGATACGGTGATGACCGTTGATCTTACCCTCTGGGCAGTCGCTCAGGTCCCGCAAAAGGTCATCTCGACGACCTCGTGCGGTTCCGGCGGGCTCGCGAACGCGGCCCCGTCCGGCTGTTCCGTGAACGGCGCCTGCAACACCCGGTGCAGGCTGTGAAACACGCTGAAGTCGCCGCCGACAGCGGCGTCGATGGCGCGCTCGACGAGGTGGTTGCGCGGTATGTACAGCGGGTTGACAGCGTCCATCTGCGCGCGCCTGTGCGCCGGGCTCACGCCGTCATCGGCAATCCGCCGGCGCCAGCGCCGCTCGAACTCGCCGAATCGTCCCTCGCCCTGCCCGCCCAGCGTGGCGGCCAGGTCGCGGAAACTCAGCGTGTAGTCGAGCGCGTTGTCCTGCAGGTGCTGCAGCCAGGCGGTCACCAGGCCCCAGTCGTCGGCCTCGACGCCGTCGAGCCCGAGTTTGCGCCGCATCAGGTCGAGGTAGTGACGCTCGAACAACCCGGCGAAGCGCCCCAGCTCGGCCTCGAAATCGGCCTGTTCGCCGCCGGGCAGCAACAGGCTGTCGGCCAGCCGCGCGAGATTCCACTGCGCAATCGCGGCCTGCTGGTCGTAGGCGTAGCGTCCGAACTGGTCGATCGAGCTGAACACCTTGTCGACCTCGAAGGTATCGAGGAAGGCACAGGGGCCGTAATCGATCGTCTGCCCGGAAACCGCCGTGTTGTCGGTGTTCATGACGCCGTGAATGAAGCCGAGCGACATCCACTGCGCCACCAGCGCGGCCTGGCGCTCGACGACACGGCCGAGAAACGCCGGCGCCAGCGGCTCGGCGTCGGCAATATCGGGGTAATGACGGGCAACGGCGTGTTCGAGCAGCAGGCGCACGGCCTCGGCATCGCGTCGGGCGGCGAAGTATTCAAAGGTACCGACCCGGATGTGGCTCGCAGCCACCCGCGTCAACACGCCGCCGGGCAGGCGCGCCTCGCGCAGCACGGTCTCGCCGGTCGTCACCGCCGCCAGTGCCCGCGTCGTCGGCACGCCCAGTCGGTGCATGGCCTCGCTGACGAGGTACTCGCGAACCACGGGACCGAGCGAGGACTTGCCGTCACCCCGGCGCGAGAAAGGCGTCTGCCCGGAGCCCTTCAGCTGGAGATCGAAACGCTGGCCGTCCGCGGCGCGGATGACTTCACCGAGCAGCACGGCGCGACCGTCGCCCAGCTGCGGCACGAAGTTGCCAAACTGGTGACCGGCATAGGCCAGCGCGATCGGCTGCGCACCGGGCAGCGGGACGTTGCCGCTGAAATACCCTGCCCTGCAGGCGTCGTCGCCCAGCGCGTCGAGGCCCAGTTCGCGGGCCAGGTCCGCGTTCCACGCGAACAATGCCGGTGACGGCACCCGCGACGGCTCGATACCCGCAAAAAAACGCTCGGGTAACTGCGCGTAGCTGTTGTCGAATTTCACGATGGCTGTCCTGGCTTGCCGACGTGGAACATCAACCCGGCCTGGCGCCAGGTGCTCCACCCGGCTACGTTAACCAACGACCCATGCCACATCACCCGGACAGGGGTGTGGGTGCCGCGCCTTTGCCGCATCGGCACGACCTTCCCGGGACGATTATGCTGATCAGCTACACTAATGTATTCATAAACTCAATCCTCGAACACCGTTACTGACGTTACATTTGCGGGCAAAACATCGAGCATCGGGCCTGCCGCGACGCATCGGCGGGACCCCTGTCGCCCGCGGGAGCGGTTACCCGTGGCGCAGCTGTACCCACCCGACATCCACACCAAGCAGTTTGAACCTGAACGGCGGAGAACCATGAGCAACGACAAGTCCACGATCATTTACACGCTCACCGACGAATCACCGCTGCTGGCGGCCTGCTCACTCCTCCCAATCCTGCGCACCTTTACTGCACCGGCCGATATCACGATCAAGAAAAGCGACATCTCGGTATCCGCCCGCATCCTGGCCGAGTTCGCCGAGTTTCTCGCCCCGGAGCAGCGCGTCGAAGACTGCCTGGAGAACCTGGGTCGCCTGACCCAGGAACCCGACACGAACATCGTCAAGCTGCCGAACATCAGCGC
>JAGRGW010000086.1 GCA_020445315.1 Gammaproteobacteria bacterium | reverse complement strand
GCATCTCGCTGACGCCGGAGCCGGGTGGTGACCGTACCCAGGAAGTGCGCGTAGGGCAGGAGATCCTGCAGTCGATGGGCTTGCGTGCTTTCATGCCGATGGTCATTGCCTGCCCGGGTTGCGGTCGCACCACCAGCACGTACTTCCAGCAACTGGCGCAGGACATCCAGACCTACCTGCGGGAACAGATGCCGACATGGCGCAAGCAGTACCCGGGCGTCGAGGAGATGGATGTCGCTGTCATGGGCTGTGTCGTCAACGGCCCGGGCGAGAGCAAGCACGCCAACATTGGTATCAGCCTCCCGGGCACCGGAGAGCACCCGGCAGCGCCGGTCTTTGTCGACGGCAAAAAGTCGGTCACGCTCAAGGGCGATAACATCGCGGCCGAGTTCCAGGCCATCGTCGATGACTATGTGCGTACCCGTTACGGTGCCTGACAGGGAGGCCGGCCGGGCCAGCGGCGTGGAGGGCACGTGAGCACCCGAATGCCTGACATGAACGGACACGTGTTCCGGGGACCGCTGCTGGTATTGCTCCTCGGCAGCCTCATCATCGTCGGGTCGCGACTGTTGCCGATCGAAGAACTGCTGCGGTCAGCCCCGGTGTTACCTGCCTTGCCTACGATTGGCGCGGCGCCGGAGACGGGTACGGCGACAGCGACGCTGAAAGGGCCGGCAGTCCAACCCCCACCCGATACCGTCCGGTCCGATACGAACGGCATGGACGCGGGTGGGCCAGCGGCACCGATGACGTTTCCCAAGGCCCCAGACGACGCAGCGGAAAAGGCGGCGCGTCTGGCCGAACAGGGGGCGTTACAACAGGCCGAGATGCAGCGTCAGCGCGAGGCCGAGGCCGAACAGCGACGCCAGGCGGAACAGCAGCGCCAGGCCGAGCTCGAGGCGCAGCAACGGCGCGAGGCGGAGCTGGCGGCCAGGCGGGAGCGGGAGGCCGCCGTGGCACGGGAGGCCGAGCGCGCCGCACGGCGCCAGCGCGAAGCCGAGGCAGCCGCCGCAGCTGCACGCGCGGCAGAGGCGGAAGAACAACGCCGGCTCGCCGCCGCGAAGCCGCAACTAAGGGTGTTCGTCGAGGCTGATGTGGATGAGCGGGCCGGTCTCGGTGGTTTCACCACGGCCGCCTACGGCAAAAGGCTGAAGATCGAACTGGGCCTCGCCGTGCAGGAAATTCTCGGCCCTGCGGCTGTCGTGACCGACGATGAAAACCTGGCGTTCCGTGAACTGGTCCGACAGGGCCGGGACGGTCTCGACCGGGTGTGCAGCCAGGCCGGATCAGCGCGGGTGCTGCTGGCCGACGTCACGATCGAGGCGGCGGGTTTCTCCGCCGTTGACAGCGCCTACTGGCCGCAACTCCGGATGATCGCGCTGAATTGCGAAAACGGGCTCACGCAGCGTACGCCCAAACAGCGTCTCGAGCCGCATCGACTGGACCGGTTCGGCTTTCAGCGCAACTTCTCCGAGCGGGCGCGCGAATTCATCTCCAGCCAGGGGTATTTTCTCGCGCCCTGAATCGCATAATCCTGTCTCGTACCGTTCCAGGAGGCCAACATGAACCGTTTAACCGTCTCGCTGCTCGCAGCATCGCTCACCCTGGCCGCACCGGCCTTTGCCGAGGATGCCATGCTCATCCAGGTCAAGCGCATGTCGCTCGAGACCGCCGTTGCCATCGCACAGGCCACGGTGGCCGCCTGCCGCGAGCAGGGCATCCAGGTCGGTGTGACCGTTGTCGACCGCGATGGCATACCGCAGGCCGTGATGCGCGACACCATTGCACCGACGATCACGCTGCCGATTTCTGAGGGCAAGGCGTACGCGGCGGTCATGTTCAACGTACCCACGTCGGAGCTGGCCTCGCGGGCCGATACGCCGATCGGGCGTGTGCCCGGTCTCGTCATGAGCGCGGGTGGCCTGCCGATTCAGGTCGGTGGTTCACTGGTCGGCGGGGTGGGGGTATCGGGGGCGCCGAGCGGAGAAACCGACCAGGCCTGTGCCGCGGCCGGCGTAGAGGCGGTGCAGACGGATCTCGAGATGGCGATGTAACCACCGGAACCGGCCGGTTATCGCGGGCAGCGCAACCGGCCGTCGCTTCAGCGCTTGGACTGCAGGCGCTCGTCGAAGCGGGCACGGTCGATGACGTAACGAACGTGACGCCCGCGGGCGATGGTATCGACTCCGTCGTGGGCCTCGAACCCGAACGTCAGGCGCTTGCCGTCGACCTCGATCAGTTCCACGTTGGCGATAACCTGCTGGCCGGGCGGAGTCGCTGCTTCGTGGCTGATGTCGATATGGGTGCCGACGGTCTGTTCGGCCGGCCAGTCGAGGTGCGGGTTGATCGCCCGGATGCAGGCCCATTCAATGAATCCGACGAGAAATCCGGTCGCGAAGACGTTGGGCATAACGACGAATTCCTCCGACTCCGGGTACAGCGCCGGCACGGTCTTGGCCTCGGTCACGGTGAACGGGTGCTTGTAGCGGATGCCGGGTTGCAGGGTCGGTTTCATGTCGTCGGGCCTCGGTGAGTTGGTACAGCGACCCTAACATCGCAGGCAGGGCTTGTTGAGTATGTCGAGGCGTCCCGTCCCTGCGGCGGGCAACGCTGAGAGGGGCCGCGTCGCCTCGACAAACGATGCCGACAGCCCGGCGCACCAGCTCAGCGGTTGGCTGCCTCTGCATCGACATCGATATCACCCCACATGTCGACGATGACCTCCCTGACGGCACGGATGAGCGGTTCGGCGCTGCGCTGGTGGTGAACGGCGAAACCGAGCTCGATCGTCGGTCCATCACCGGGCCAGATCACGGCATCACCCTGGCCGGCCATACGCCTGGCGTCGTCTTCACGCAACAGTGACAGGCCCGCCCCGGCGCGTATCAGTTCCCGCACCGCGTCTTCGCTGTCGACGTAGGCGACCGTGTGCAGGTCACCCGCTTCGTTGGCCAGCAACCGCTGGGCCAGAGCATAGAAGGGGCAGGTCTGCGATGTGTAGACCCACGACATCGCGGCCAGCTGCTGCAGCGTGGCCGGCGTTATCCGCGGGCCCCACTCGGCCGGGCCCACGATCCGCATCGGGACCCCGGCGAGTGCTGTCGGCAACAGGTCGGCGGACGTGCACGGGCCGAAAAAGAAGCCGGCATCGAGTTGGCCGCGACGGATGTCGGGCAGGATCAGTGACGACATGCTCTGTACGAAATGCGGTTGGATGCGCGGGTGCCGCTCGGCCAGTCTTCGGTGCAGTTCACCGACGCGGACGAAATCGAAGTCGGTATGCACGCCGATCTTTACCTCGCCGACCAGTTCCTGTTGCAGTGCAAGCGCCTCGGTTTTCAGGCGCGCCGCGGCCTGCAACGTTTCGCGGGCCTGCTCGTACAGCACACGACCCTTGTCGGTCAGTTGCATGCCGCGCGACGTGCGCGTGAACAGGGTCACGCCGAGTTCCTCCTCGAGTGCCTTGAGCTGGGCGCTGATCGCCGGCTGACTCGTAAACAGCTGTTCCGCCGCACGCGTCAATGACCCCTCGTCGGCGATTCGGACGAATGTCTTGAGTTGGTACAACTCCATGCAGAGGCTCCCATCTGGCTCGAATACACAGGCAATTCAACCAGATGGCGGCGTTCCCCGCCTATCACTTTTTCCGAACACTGGTTTCCGTACAAACGATTGGCGCTGCCGGGGCCGGGTTTCTAGCCTTGTGTGACAAGACAGACACGGCCAGCGAGGCAAGACATGCAACAGACAGCTTTGACGATGGATTCAGACGTTGCGGCACGCGTGCCGCGGTGGATGGCAATGGGCCAAGGGCGCCGTATCGTGCAGCTTCTGGCCTGCTGGCTGGAGCGCTACCGGCAACGCCGGGCGCTGGCCCGCCTCGACGAGCACCTGTTACGCGATATCGGCGTGACAGCCGACCAGGCGGCAGTGGAAGTGGCGAAGCCGTTCTGGCGTGGTTGAACGCCCGGTCGACCGCGAAAGTCTCAGTCGTCGAGCATCGTTTCGACGTCGTCGACGGCGACCCGGTAGCGGTTGCCGCCGAGTTCGCTCAGCAGGCCCTGGCGTTTGAACTCGGCGATAGTGCGGCTGGCCGTCTCGGTGGTGATGCCGAGCATGGCGCCGAGATCCTCGCGCCCGAACAGCGTACACACGGGCGGATCCTGGTCGCGCACGAGTCGCAACAGCAGGCGGGCGATGCGCTCGCGGGCGGGACCTGTCGACAACTCCGTCAACCAGGCATCGGCTTCCCGCAGGGCGCGATGCCAGCGTCGCAGCAATTCCACGTGCAGATCCGGGTTGTCCTGGCTCAGTGCCTGCACGGTCGCTGTCGGCAGGCAGCAAACCTCGGTCTGCTGGACGATGATGGCATCGTGTTCGTAGGGCTGCTCGAGCAGGGATTCGAGACCGGTGACATCCGCGGTGCGTACGAGGCGGACGATGCGCTGGGCGCCGTCGGGCAGGTACTGCACCAGCTTCACGACACCGCTGCGTATCGTGAATATACGGTCACCCCTGTCACCGGCGTGGTACAGCGAGCTGCCGGGTTGGAGTACGAACTGGTTGATCGGCTGGTGGATCTTTTCGAAGTCCGTCTCCTTGAGGCCGGCGAACAACACGGATTCACGCAGGGTGCACTGGCGGCAATCCGCCTCACCCGACCAGGCCTCCTTGAATGGCACTCTGATAGTCATCTCGCAAGTCTATCGGTTTCCACACCCGAGTGATATTTCGAATCGGGCGGGTGTCCAACGGGTGAATCCGTTGTCTGCCCGCGTCATCGGTTTTCGATCATTTGAGTACTAGACGGGCGAGCGGCCCCGGTATTTCGTTGCAGACCCTGCGCACGCGGGAATGGCGTTCGCCTGGCAGGCACCGTGTCGATGCAGGTGCCGGCGTCGCGGGATTGTGTCAGGATGCGCGCCCTATGGCCCTGCTGAACCTGCGAAACCTGACCCTGAGCTACGGCGACCCGCCGCTGATCGACGGCATCGACCTGTCGATAGGACCCGGCGAGCGCATCTGCCTGCTCGGTCGAAACGGTGAAGGCAAGTCGACGCTGATGCGCCTTATCGAAGGCGAGTTGAAGGCCGATGACGGCGAGCGCGTCGTGACGCAGGGGCTGCGCATTGCGCGCCTGACCCAGGACGTGCCCGAGCAATTGCACGGCACCGTGTTCGATGTGGTCGCCGACGGTGCCGGTGAGACCGCCGCACTGATCAAGCAGTACCACGCGCTCAGCAGCCAACTGGCGCACGAACCCGCCGACGACGCGACGCTGGCCAGGCTTGAACACATCCAGCACGAACTCGAGTCCGTCGACGGCTGGCGCATGGAACAGCAGGTCGAGAGCACGATATCGCGCATGCAACTGAAGGCCGACGACGTGTTCGACGAACTCTCCGGCGGCATGAAGCGACGGGTGCTGCTGGCACGGGCACTGGCGGCCGACCCCCAGCTGTTGTTGCTCGACGAGCCGACCAACCATCTCGATGTCGAGTCGATCGCGTGGCTGGAGGAGTTCCTGCTGAACTGGCCGGGCAGCCTCGTGTTCATTACGCACGACCGCGGCTTCCT
Source organism: Gammaproteobacteria bacterium (assembly GCA_020445315.1). Taxonomy (GTDB): domain Bacteria; phylum Pseudomonadota; class Gammaproteobacteria; order Chromatiales; family Chromatiaceae; genus Thiosocius. The sequence goes on along the minus strand of JAGRGW010000086.1, from coordinate 13,712 downwards.
GCAGCGCCTGGCGACCCGCATCGTCGAACTGGACCGGGGGCGTTTGAGCGATTTTCCCGGCGACTACGAGAACTACCTGCGCCGCAGGGATGAAATGGACAACGCCGAGTCCCAGGCCAAGGCACGCTTCGACAAGCTGCTGGCACAGGAGGAGGTCTGGGTACGGCAGGGCATCAAGGCCCGGCGGACCCGCAACGAGGGGCGCGTGCGGCGCCTGCAGGCCATGCGGCGCGAGTACGGCGAACGGCGCAGCCGCCAGGGCACGGCACGCCTGTCGGTGAACGCGGCCGACCGTTCCGGCAAGCTGGTCTGCGAGGCAGTCGACGTCGACTACGCCTGGGACGGACAGCCGATCGTGCGCGGTTTCTCGACCACGATCCTGCGCGGCGACCGCATCGGCATCATCGGTCCGAACGGTTGCGGCAAGTCGACGCTGCTGAACCTCCTGCTCGGGCGCCTGCAGCCGGACAGCGGCAGCATCGAACAGGGTACCCGCATCGAGGTGGCCTATTTCGACCAGTTGCGCGACCAGCTCGACCTCGACAAGACGGTCATCGACAACGTCGCCGGTGGCAGTGACAAGGTCGACATCAACGGCAAGTCGAAACACGTGATCAGCTACCTGCAGGATTTCCTGTTCCCGCCGCGCCGCTGTCGCCAGCCGGTCAGGGCACTGTCGGGTGGCGAGCGCAATCGCCTGCTGCTGGCCAAGCTGTTCACGCGGCCGGCCAACGTGCTGGTGCTGGACGAACCGACCAACGACCTCGACCTCGAAACCCTGGAACTGCTCGAAGAACTGCTGCTCGAGTTCGACGGCACGCTGCTGCTGGTCAGCCACGATCGCGCGTTCCTGGACAATGTCGTGACCAGCACGCTGGTGTTCGAGGGCGACGCTCGTGTCAACGCCTATGTCGGCGGTTACCAGGACTGGTTGCGGCAGCGATCGGCAGTGAACCGGCAACCGGTCAAGGCAGCCGTTCAGGGCGCTGCGGCCAGGCCCGCAGGCGCGCCGGAGGCGACGCCGAAGCCGGCTGACGCCGCGAAGCCGAAGAAACTCAGCTACAAGCACCAACGCGAACTGGATGAACTGCCGGCACGGATCGAGGCGTTCGAGAACGAGCTCGCCGAGGTCCAGGCCGCGCTTGGTGACCCGGACCTGTACCGCGAGTCGCCGGCACGGGTGGCCGAACTCGGTGTGCGCATGCAGGAACTGGAGCAGTCGCTGGCGGCGGCCTACGAACGCTGGGATGAGCTGGAGGGATGAGCCCGGCGCCCCGCATCGCCACGTATGGTAATGCGATTGGGCATTCGCACCGCATCGGCCGCGGTCGCCACGGGGCCGTTGCCGCGCAGCGATGCCTTCTGGCGGTCGAGCCAGGGACCGGGACATGACGATGCAGTCCCGACCGGGCACATACGTCCTGGTTCTTCGCTGTAACAAGACCATGCCACTCGCCGTGGGTCGCTGGGGGACGCTGCAGGTCCGGCCCGGTACCTACCTCTACGTCGGCAGCGCGTTCGGTCCGGGTGGGGTGGCAGCCCGGGTATCACGACATTGCCGTGGTTCAGTGGCAAGGCATTGGCACATCGATTATCTGCGCGCGGAGACCGTGCTCGAATCGGCCTGGTTCAGCCATGTGCCGGATCGTCTCGAGCACAGCTGGGCCGCGGCCCTGGGTGATTGCGCGGACTGGCAGGCCGTCACGGGGTTCGGGTGCAGCGACTGCCGGTGCGTGTCGCACCTGTTCTTTGCCACCGGCGCGATGCCGTCGGACAGTCCACTGCCGGCCCTGGGACCGGGTGTGCAGGTCTGGACCTGCGCCGGTGACGCGGACCGGCAGCCGCGTCCGACATGAATCCGGAAGACATCGGGCACAAGTACGATCGCCTGGCGGGCTGGTGGCAGGCCAGGCATCGCGACTCCGATTACGGCGTGGCGCAGTTGCTGAGGGCATTGGCCTTCTGTCGCGACGGCGGCAGCGCACTGGATGTGGGCTGTGGTGCGGGCGGTCGTCTTGTCGGGTTGCTGCAGCAGCGCGGATTCGGCGTGACCGGTATCGATGTCTCGGCCGAGATGGTCCGGCTGGCGCGGCTGGAGCATCCGCAACACGACTTCGTGCAACACGACATCGGTACCTGGGAAAGCGAGCGCCGTTTCGACCTGGTCTTCGCCTGGGACAGCATTTTCCACCTGCCGCTGGCGATGCAGCAGCCTGTCGTGAGCAAGCTCTGTGGCCTGCTGGCACCGCAGGGCGTGCTGATGTACACGTTCGGCGACGCCCATGGCGAGCACACGGACGTGTGGCGGGGTGACACTTTTCACTACAGTTCCATCGGTATCGACGGTAACCTGAGGTTGTTGCTGGACAGCGGTTTGAAGGTCGTTCACCTCGAAATGGACCAGTTTCCGCAGAACCATGTCTGCGTGATCGCGACCCGGTTGTAACCGGGTGCCGCGGCAGGATGCCTTTGCCCACACTGTCAGCCACCGTCAGGTTCCGTCGAAAGGGAAGGAGTCGCGCATGCATGTGACCCGTGGTCTGTTGAACCAGGCTGCCGACAGGGGGCTGGTCAGTCCGCAGCAGGTGGAGGCGCTATGGCAGTTTCTGAGCGAGCGCGCCGACGAGCGTCCGGGCTTCCGGCCTACCCATATCCTGTACTATCTCGGCGGTATGCTCGCCATCGGCGCCATGACCCTGTTCATGACGCTGGGGTGGGAGCGGTTCGGTGGCTGGGGCATCGTGGCGGTCTCGCTGGCCTACGCGGCTGTGGGCCTGTGGGTCACCGAGGTGTTGCGTGTCCGTCGGCTGTGGATTCCCGTTGGGATTACGGCGACCTTTGTCGTCGTGCTGACGCCATTGGCGATCTACGGCCTGCAGGACGCCCTCGGGTGGTGGGCCAAAGGTTTCGTCTACCGCGAGTATCACACGCAAATCGACTGGCGCTGGGTGCTCATGGAGCTGGCGACGCTGGCGGTCGCGGCGATCATGCTGTGGCGTTACCGTGCGCCTTTCCTGGTCATGCCGATCGCGGTGACGCTCTGGTACATCAGCATGGACCTGACGCCGTTCCTGTTTGGCGTCGAGGACCTCTCATGGGAACTGCGCCGTTACGTTTCGATGTGGTTCGGCCTGGTCATTGTGCTGCTCGCATTCTGGGTCGATATGCGTACGCGCGGCGAGCGCGACTACGCCTTCTGGCTGTACATGTTCGGTGTCATCGCGTTCTGGAGCGGCCTGTCGCTGATGGACTCGGACAGCGAGCTGTCCCGGTTCCTGTACCTGTGCGTCAACCTGCTGATGATCGCCATCGGCGCCATGTTGGCGCGGCGCGTGTTCGCGGTGTTCGGCGCGCTGGGCGCTGCGGGTTATATCGGGCACCTCGCCTACGACGTGTTCGAAGACAGCATGCTGTTTCCGTTCGTGTTGACGTTCCTGGGGTTTGCGGTGATCTACCTCGGGATACTGTGGCAGCGGCACGAACACGCGATCAGCGGGCGCCTGCGATCGCTCCTGCCGGACCCGATCCGGCTGCTGGTCGAGCACCGGCATTGATCCCCGGGCGAATGCCGGCAGCGGCCGGGCAAGCGTTTTCGGGGCAACAGTCCTGTAGATCGAGAAAAAGGGGGAAAGGATGATCTTCGTCACCAACCGGTTTCCAGAGCAGAGTATTCGTACGCGTATCGGTCGGAACTTCGATTTCGATCTCGATGACAACGCCGCCAGCAACTCGGTGTTCTTCTGTGAACGCCTGAAGGCGAAGTCGTACCGGGAGATCGGCAGTATCGACTTCCTGGAACGCCTGAAGACGAGTCGCTGTCGGCAGATCCTCGTCTACATCCACGGCTTCTCCAACCTGCCCGAGGACGTGTTCGAGGCCGCGCAGGAGTTCCAGAAACTGTGTGACGGCAAGAAAAAGGACGAGGTGCTGGTCGTGCCGGTCATTTGGCCGTGCGACAACGACCTCGGCATCGTCAAGGACTACTGGGACGACCAGAAGGCGGCCGACCAAAGCGCTTACTCGTTCGCCCGGGTCATGGAGAAATTTCTCGCCTGGCGCAACTCGGAGAAGTACAACCCGCAGAGCGACCCGTGCTTCAAGCGCATCAACGTGCTGGCGCACTCGATGGGCAACCGCGTGCTGCGCCAGACACTGGTGGCCTGGAACCGGTACGACCTGCCGAAGGGCGTGCCGCTGATCTTCCGTAATACCTTCCTGGTCGCCGCGGACGTCGTCAACGAGACCCTGCACGAGGGCGAACCGGGGGAACTGATCTGCCATGCATCGCGTAATGTCGTCGTCTACCACGCCTCCGACGATCTGGCGCTGCGGGCGAGCAAGGCATCGAACCTGAAGAACAAGATCGCGTCCAGGCGACTGGGGCACACCGGTCCGGAGAACATGGACAAGACGCCGCGCAATGTGTTCCGGGTGGATTGCGACGACGTGAACAACGTCTACGATCGTCCGAAGGGGCATTCCTATTTTCGCTCCGGTACCCGCAAGGGGAGCCCGGGCAAGGTGTTCGACCATATCTTCTCGTGCCTGGAGACGGGCCGCGTGTTTCCCGAAGACGAGGAACGGCGCTCGTCGATAATCCGGCTCAGGCGCCGCTCGCGTGGCTGAGCCGCAGCGGTGGGCACAGACGGCTTTTTTACCCGCCCAAGGGTGGGTCGAGTCGTTTCGTTCCCGCCGGCGGCATTGCGGTCAGTGGGCGGGACGACGTTTTCGCTGTCGTGCCTGCGCGATCACAAGATAAGCGGATTTTTGTGGTCGATAAATTTCCCCATCTGTGATTTCATACATGGCGAGTCCCCGGTAGTGTGTAGGAGAGGACTCTTCCATGCAGGCAGTAGAATCCGACAGGCTGATCGAGCAGACCGTGTTTCGCGGTCTGGTATGGGCGCTGGTCGGCGTTATCTTTGCCCTGGTTTTCGTCGTTGCGGCCGAGGCGCTGCGGTTCACGTCGGCGGCACCCCATCACCTGTTGATCGCGGCGACCGGTTCCGCCGCGCTCACCGCACTGTTCTACGGCAGTATGCGGCTGACGGTGATGACGGCGAATTTCACCTTCATCGCGATGCTCGTCTACACCTGGGCCAGCCACGGGCTGTTGGCGCTCGAGCCACTGGTACTGGTCGGTGCCAGCGTGGGCGTTGTCGTGGGTACGCTGTACGGATGGCGTGACAAGAAATCACGTATCTTCTGTGCCGAGGCGAAGATCGTCGCCGGCATCGTCTCGGGCCTGTTGGCCGGTTCGCTGGCATTGGCGATCACCTACTTCGTGCCGGCGATCGGTTTTCCCTGGCTGACCCTGGTGGTGGCGCCGGCGAGCACGCTGATCTACGTCAGCGTGGCGCACTGGTTCGTCAAACGCTGCCACCATTGGCTGCCGGCGGTCGCCAACGGCGCGATCGTTGGCCTCGGGGTCGGTGCGGTTACCGGTCTTTTCTTCATGGTCATGGCCGGGGCGCTCGACCCGAACCTGCTGGCCAGCGTGGAACTGCAGGCTTTCGTCGGACGGGTCGAGGCGCAGTGGCCGGGCGCGGTGTTCGGCTGTGCGGCGGTCAATTTCCTGGTCGGTGCGGCCCGCTCTGTCATGAAGGTGCCTTGGTACAATCTGTAGGCCGGTGGCATTTAACTTTGACAGCGCCAGGCTTATTTGGTAAGCCAACTACAGGTACATGTGCAGTAGGAGGTACCTCGTGAAAAGCCTGTTACAGGATCTGGGCCACCACAACGAAGTCTCCCGGCCCGTCAAGCCCCTGAGCGACGAAGCGACCGCTGCCGGCATCGGTGTGGCGGTTGGCATCCTGGTGATGGCTATCGTCTGCCTGGCCATGAAGATGGCCTGATACTCGAAGCGCTCGACCGTCAAGACTTCTGCACCGGTCGGGCAGCCTTTCGTGCCGTCGCAGGTAAACAGATCGCGGCGCCGTCAAGGACGGGCCTTCATCCCGGGGTGGGTTTCCGCCCGATGGCAGCCGCCCGGCTGTCGAGTTCAGGGTGCCTCTAATAATCCTGGGTGCGCAGATTGGGCGACAGAATTCGTTCAGCTCAAGGCGAAGATTGCACGTAATAGCGGGCTATTGCGAAGATCTTCAACGCCGAGTTGACGAATTGTGTCGTTCAAGATGTGTGCTCACGGATTGTTAGAGGTGCCCTTTAGTAGAGGCGGGTGTCGCTGAGCCAGTAGAACCGGTACGGTGGGATGACGAGCTGGTCCTTGAACTGGCGGGGCGCCTCGCCGGAGTAGAGGTCACGCAACTGGCCGAACTCGAAGTGGCCGCGGTTGCTCAGGTCGCTCAGTGTCAGCGCCTGCGGTGAACCGTCGAAGTTCGCCACGACCAGCACGTTGTCGTTCTGCAGGAACGGGTTGCTGCGCATGAAGACGAACAGGTGCGGGTTACCGGTCTCGATCAGGCTGCGGTTGTTGTAGTCGGCGAACGCGGGTGTGCTCTTGCGCACCGCGATCATGCGTTTCAGTCCGTCGAATATCCTTTGCTCGACGGTGCCGTGGCGTCGGTGGCGTTCGGCCTTGTCCCAGTCGATCCGGGGCCGATGCATCCAGCGATTGTCATGCGCCTTGGTCTCGTCGAACTGGTAGGTGTCGTCGTTCAGCGTGCCGATTTCGTCGCCGTAGTACAGCAGCGGAATGCCGCCGAAAGACATGATCATGCTGTGCAACAGCAGGATCACGTCGATGCTGTGATCGATGGCCTGCGGGTCGTTTTTCTCGAGCGCGTATTCCAGGCCTGCAAGTGATGCGAGCGATCCCGAGATACGCGCATCGCCGGTTTTCTCATTACGCCCGAACGGTTGCCCACGTGCGTGCGAATTGTCGTATGCCCCCGTGAAGTAGTCGACCAGGAATCGCCGGTGGGCGAGCGGCTGGTAGTTGCAGCTGGCAATGTCGTTGTCATCGAAGCCAAGCCCGATATCGTCGTGGCAGCGCACGTAGTTCAGCCACGTGGCGCGATCCAGCTTGTCCGGCAGGCTGCGCGTACCCTGGTTCAGCAGTTTGGCGTTCTTGGTGGCGACGGCCTCCCACAGCAGGGCCATGAAGGTGGCGTTGTAGGCAATCTCGCATTCCTTGGCGATGATGGCGTCTTCGCCGAAATACTTGATGATCTCCACCGGTGCGACGATGGCCTCGGCGATGAACAGCACGCCGGGTGCGGTGACCTGGCTGCAGTCTTTCATCAGTTGCAGTATGAGGTGTGCCTCGCGTTCGTTCTGGCAGGTCGTGCCGATCTTTTTCCAAAGAAAAGCCACTGCGTCCAGGCGGACGATATCGGCTCCCCGGTTGGCCCAGAACAGGATGATGTCGAGCATCTCGATGAACACGGCCGGGTTGTTGTAGTTCAGGTCCCACTGGTAGTGGTTGAACACGGTCATCACCCACTTCTGCATCGATGCGTCGTAGGTGAAGTTGCCCGGCGATGTCTCCGGAAAGATCTCCGGCATGGTCTCTTCGAACATGTCGGGCACATCGCGGTTGTCGAAGATGTAGTAGTAGTCCTGGTAGCGTGTATTGCCGGCACGTGCCTGCGTGGCCCATTCGTGCTCGTTGGAGGTGTGGTTGACCACGACGTCGAGCGTCAACAGCATGTTGCGCTGGCGCATTGCCCGGCCCAACTCGCTGAGCTGGTCGAGCGTGCCGATGCGGGCATCGACGTTACGGAAATCGCTTACCGCGTAACCGCCGTCGCTGGCGCCCTTGGGGCACTCGAGGATCGGCATGACGTGCAGCATGTTGACACCCAGCTCCTGCAGGTAACCGAGCCGTGATCTCAGGCCCTCCAGGTTGTCGCTGAATCCGTCCGCGTACAGCGCCATGCCGACCCACTCCTGGTCGAGGAACCAGTTGTGGTTCTGTTCGCGCGCTATGTCGAGTTCCTTCAGTTCGGCGTCACGCGCTATGTACTGCGTTGCCATGACCTCGACCAGTCGTACCATCTGGCTGACGAAGTCGTCGCGTTTGCCGTAGAGGTGGTGAAACAGCGAATGGATCGCGTAGAAGTTTGCCCCGAGCCGCGTATAGAAATGACGCAGGTCACGCTTGCGGATGTGGGGCTTGAGCTCGTCCAGGATGCGGTTCAGCAGGGAATGCGATACCTGTTCGTACATGTTTCCGCCGATGGGTCAGTTTGCCAGTTTCCAGTTTTCCACGAATGGCCGGTAGGCAGCATTCTCCGTGAGAATGGCCCCACGGTTGGCAACGACACGGGATGCGAATGCCTGTGCACGCTCCAGCATCGTTGCGTGCGGCCACTGGTGGATCAGGCCGAGGATGATGACAGCGGCAAAGGCATCGCCGGCACCGACGGTATCCACCAGATCGACCGATGCGTCGGGTGCCACCGAGCAGTCCCCGGCGCCGCGCGCAAACAGGGTTGCACCATCGGCGCCGCGGGTCACGACGACACCGTCCAGGCCGTGGTCGTCGATCAGGTGACGCACGTTGTCGTCATCGTCTTTCCGTTCCGGGTGCAGGGTGCGTAGTTCGTCGATGTTGATTTTCAGCCAGTCGGCACGCGCGAGCAGGCCGATTACGTGCTCCCTGTCCCACCACGGCGGACGCAGGTTGACGTCGATGAACACGAGTCCGCGCGTCGTCGCGAGCACCCGGTCCAGCGCCGCGCGGGACGCCGTGTCGCGCAGCGCCAGGCTGCCGTGATAAAGCAATTCGCAGTCATTGCAGATCTCGGCGCTGTCGATGGCGTCGAAGGCGGCCGGCCGGACGATGTCGTAACTGGGCTCGTTGCCTTCGAGCGTGACGTTGACGCGTCCGGTCGGCAGGCTGTCGTCCGATTGAACGGCATCGGTGTCCATGCCCCAGTCAGCCATCGCCTCACGTACCTGTGCACCTTCGATGTCGTCGCCCACCCGGCTGATGAAGCGTGGCGCCTGGCCGAAGGCCTGCAGGTGCCAGGCTACGTTGAACGGCGCGCCGCCGAGTATCCGCGAGCCATCGGGGAAATGGTCGAACAGCACCTCGCCGAAGATGCAGGGGCGTCGGCTATTCATGCGCTGCACCCGCTTCGATCTGCATCCAGGCCGTAGTCCAGGGCTGGAAATGAGCCACGCCCTCGAGGATACCGGCCGCGTAGTTGCCGTTCATGTTCATGAAGCCTCCGCTGGCCACGTAAAGTTGTTCGGTGTTGCCCGCGTTTGCCGCCATGGTCAACGCCTGCTGCCTGACTTTCTGCTGGCTGTTTGCCACCAGTATTGACGGTATCTCGCTACCCAGCACCTCGAGATCGTTGCCGCTGTCCCCGGCGAAGACCGTCTGGCTGGTGTCGAGCTCCAGCGTGGACATCAGGGACCGGATCGCGTGGTACTTGGATGCGCACCGGGGCAGAATGTCGAGCAGTCCGACACCCGCCGGTTCGTCGTCACTCCATACCAGCCGCGCCGAGACGCGGTTGTCATTGAGGCGGCGCGTGATCATGTCGGACAGCATCGTGCGGTCGCCTTGGATCGGCACGTAGAAACTCAGCTTGTGACGGTTCTGTTTCGCCGTTTCCTGCAGTCTGAGCGATGGCACGTCGCCGAGCAGCGACTTGATGTCGCGTGCTTCGAGACCCTGCCAGTCGGCCGATATGGTGGCCTCCCAGGTCGATTCACGCTGCCAGTCGCCGGCTGCGGCGACACGGTAGATGGTTGTGCCGACATCGGCGATGGCGTAGTCGGGCAGCGGCAGGCAGTAGTTCGTTATGGCCTGTTCGATCAACGCCCGATGGCGTCCCGATACGAATGCCAGCGTGACCTCCGGGTGCGAGCAAAGCGCGGCAAAGCGCTGTCTCGCACCGTTCGACTCGGATTGCGGCCCGTTCGGAATCAGCGTGCGATCGAGGTCGGTACAGATCAGCAGCCGGTTCTTCATGTCGTTGGTGGGACGTTGCAACTGTCAAAGAAATCGTAGTGGTCGATGGCCTCGAGAATGCCGAGTGCAAACGGTTGTGATGCCTTGTAGATCCTGTCCTGGTCGACCAGTTGGGACAGTTCCTCGTGGTGGCGGTTGGCCACGACGACGGCAAGCGTGTTACCGCGCATCATGTCTTCGTCGGCACCGGAGCCTCCAACCGCCAGGATGTGCTCCACCGGTATGTCGAGGCGCTGTGCGACGTATCGCAGTGCCTGGCCTTTCGACGCCCGCGAAGGAACGATGTCGAGGTACTGGCCGAACGAGCTGAACACGTTGGCGGTGAGTTCGTGCTTGTGCAGCATCTTGATGATGTCGTCCACCGTCGGTGCTGACCGTGGGTCGTAATAGTACGACAGCTTGAACGCGGTCTGCTCCTTCTTGGGTTGGAGTTCGAGGCCGGGCGTATCCCGCAACAGCCGCCTGATCCGCTGTGGATTCCAGTGGTGGTCGATGTGGTTCGCCCAGTAGTCGTCCTCGGTCAATGCCTGGCCATAGTGTATGCGCGTGCCCAGGCTGCTGATCAGTACGTCTGGTGCCGGTATGCCCTGCCGTCGCATCAGCGCCAGCGCCGAGTCGATGCGGCGCCCGGTGGCAATGCCGAAGGTCACGCACTTGCGGTTGTCGTGCATGGTGCCGACGAAGTGCCTGAGCGCAGTCGGGTTGCCGACCAGGTTCTGGTCCAGGTCGCTGAATATCGCCCGGTCACGGTAACGCACGGTTCGGTGTTCGGGGCGCTCGCTGGGCAGCGGCCTGTACTTGCCAGCGAGTTGGTCGAGCTGCCGGAGGTAGGCACTGGCGTGTGCCAACCACGAGTAATGCTTGCGCACGCCGTCGATGCCGTTACGGGAGGCGCGTCCCCAGGCCTCGTCGTCGAGCAGCAGTTTGAGCAGCGCGCCACTGATGGCGTCGTGGTCCAGTGGGTCGACCAGTTCCCCGTTGTTGCAGTTGGCGATAATGTCGACGGGGCCGCCGTTCTCGGTCGCCACGATCGGCAGGCCGCTGGCGGCCGCTTCCAACAGGGTCAGGCCGAAGGGCTCGGTCAGTGCGGGGTTGATGAACACGCCCTTGCCGGCGGCGACGAGTCGGTAGATCTGGGCGACGTCAGCGGGACGATGGTTTTTCGGGATCGCCACGCGACCGTACAGGTCGTAGGCGTCGATCAACAGCAGGATGTTGGTCATGACCGACTGCGCACCGCTGTCCATGTCGCGGATATCGTCGCGGTTGCCGGCGACGATCAGCAGGTTCGCGCCCTGGCGCAGTGCCCGCGACGCGCCGAAGGCCTCGATCAGCGTCAGTATGTTTTTGCGCTCGTCCGGACGTGAGAGGGCCAGGATCAGTGGCTTGGACGGGTCGGTCAGGAAACGGTCGATCTGCGACCGGTACGCGAAGTTCTCATCGGCAGCCGGCGGTCTGAACTGGTTCAGATCGGTACCGGGCGGTATGACCGTCATCCGGCTGCTGTCGTAATAATTGTACAGACCGTATTGCTGTTCGATCTCGTTGTGAGTGCTGGTTATGACGAGGTCGGCATTGGCCAGGATCTCTTCTTCCGCATCGATACGTCGGCCGATGTTGTACGTTGTCTCGATATCCTCGCGCGAGATACCGCGCGCCAGCAGTCGCTTGCGCTTGTCGCGGCCGAGCGAATGTCCCGTGTGAATCAGCGGCACGCCGAGCAGGTTGGCCAGCCGTACGCCGACGTAACCGGCATCGGCGTAGTGGCTGTGGACGAAGTCCGGCATGCGCGGCTGGTCGCCGAGCCAGTTAACGAGGTTGTCGGTAAAACTGTCCAGGTGATCCCACAGGCGCTCTTTCGGGAGATAGTCGGGCGGTCCCGCTTCGATACGGACGATCCTGACCCCGTCGCCGAGTGGCTCGACCGGCACACCGTAGTCGTCACTGACGGACGGATCGCGTACCCGCCGCGTGACCAGGTCTACCTGGCATACATCGTCGTGCCTGGCCAGCGCGCGCGCCAGGTCGATGACGTACTTGGTCTGGCCGCCGGTGTCGGCGTCGCGGCCGAGTTCCAGGTTGTTACCGCGGATCAGGCCGTGGACGCTGACAAGAAGCAGGTACTTGCCGTCGTCGGCGCCGCGGTCCGGGTGCCTTTGGGGGGCGTCGATTGCATTCTCCCGTGTTGGCTCGTCGCTCCATTCTGCCGCGTGACGAAGCGGATGCAAATCCTCATTTTCCCGCCTTGGCGGCGGCTGGTCCGTCCGGCAACGGCGATGGAACGGGTTTTGTGCGGCGCACCAGCTCGTCGGGTGGGGGTTGCAGAATGCTGCAAAATGTTTGCTTTTGTACGTGGCGCAGCCGTATACGGCCCCGGCCGGGACCTGTTCGACACATCGAATTGAACTTGACCGGTTCAGCGTCCAAGATTACCGGCGGCCCGATAACAATAGCGCCAAAAAGCGCGCATTCCACCGAACGAAGGAGAATTCCATGCAGCGAGCCCTGCACATCAATCCGGTCAAGTGCACCGGATGCCTGCAATGCGAGATGGCCTGTTCTTACGAGAACGAAGGCATGTTCAATCCGGCGAGGTCACGCATCAAGGTATTTGCGTTCCACCACGAGGGTCGGTTCGCACCCTATACCTGTACCCAGTGCGCCGAGGCTTGGTGCATGAAGGCCTGCCCGGTCGATGCGATCCAGATCGACGCGCAAACCGGCGCCAAGGTCATCGTCAATTCGCGTTGCGTCGGCTGCAAGGTCTGCACCAGCGCGTGCCCGTTTGGCACCGTCAACTACAGCTCGGCGACCGGCAAGGTCGTCAAGTGCGACCTCTGCGGCGGTGACCCGGCCTGCGCCAATGCCTGCCCGACAGAGGCAATCACCTATATCGACGCGGACTGGACCGGCCTCGACAAGATGCGCGCATCGGCCGAACAGACCCTTTCCGGCGCGGCCTGAACAGGAGGAAGAACACATGGCTTGGACAAGAAAGGTTTTGCGCGTTGACCTGACCAACGGCACCTGCACGGTCGAAGGTCTCAACATGGCCTGGGCCAAGGACTACCTGGGGCAGCGCGGGCTGGCCACCAAGTACCTGTCGGAGGAGATCGACCCGATGTGCGATCCCCTTGGTCCCGACAACAAGCTGATCATGACCACGGGGCCGCTGACCGGGACCATGGCATCGACCGGCGGACGCTACTCGGTCGTGACCAAGAGCCCGCTGACGGGCCTGGTTGCCTGCTCGAACTCGGGTGGATTCATCGGCGCCGAGATGAAGAACGCCGGCTGGGACATGATCATCTTCGAGGGCAGGTCGCCGGAGCCGGTCTACCTCTACGTCGAGAACGACAAGACCGAGTTGCGATCGGCGGCCGGCATCTGGGGCAAGTCGGTCTGGGAGGCCGACGAGGCGTTGCACAAGATGCACCAGGACCCGTTGCTGCGCGTTGCCTGCATCGGGCGCTCCGCCGAGCAGGGTTGCCTTTACGCGGCCGTGGTCAATGATCTGCACCGGGCCGCCGGGCGCTCCGGCGTCGGTACGGTCATGGCGTCCAAGAACCTCAAGGCAGTCGCCATTCGCGGCACCGAGGGGGTCCGCAATGTCGATAATCCAAAAGCGTTCATGGAGGCAGTCAACGCCGGCAAGCAGGTGCTGGCGGAAAACGCCGTCACCGGCCAGGGCCTGCCGACCTATGGCACCCAGGTGCTGATGAATGTCATCAACGGCATGGGTGCGATGCCGACGCGCAACATGCGCGAGGTGCAGTTCGAGGGCGCCGAGAAGATCTCGGGCGAGGCCATGCACGAGCCGCGC
>JAGRGW010000489.1 GCA_020445315.1 Gammaproteobacteria bacterium | reverse complement strand
CGGCATGCCCGCCCTGCTGCCAGGCGGTGAACTCCTGGTGCCGTTTGCGTTCCTTGCCATTACCCCACCAGTGTGACGAATTCTGCCCGACCGGCGGTTCGCCAGGCTTGAAATGCGCCAGCAGGTCGTCGCCTGGTCGATAGCCGGTCGGGAAGAAGTAACGCCCATCGGTCGAACGTCCCCGCGCATGGCACTGCCCGCAGACCTGTGCATCGATCGACGAATGTATCCTGCCGATGCCCTGCGTGTTCGCGTGCCAACTGCCGGGCCCGTGACACGATTCGCAACCGATCCCCGGCTCGACGAAAGTCCCCTGCTCGACGTCCAGCCCGACCGTGTGGCAACCGTGGCATCGCCGCAGCGGCACCGGCACCTGCCAGCCGTCCCAGCCCTGCTTTTTCCAGCCGTTGCCAGCGACCAGCCAGGCACCCGGCAACAGTGTTTCGGTCGAGCCGTCGTGGCCCATGAACTGCTGCTCCCAGCGACTGCCGATAGCCCACACCGCGCTCTCGACGGCAAACGGCGCCTCGCCGGCCGCGGCCGAGAAATCTGCAACGACGACCCCGGGCGTCTCGACCCGACGCATCATCTTCGGGTGCAGACTGGCTGCCCAGCCCCGGTGCTCGTCGCCGTGACATTGCTCGCAGGCCGCCGAAGACACGTAAGTGGCATCGTCCGGCACCGGCATGCGCTTGATCCAGGCCACGCCGATGACGGCGACCAGCGCAACGACGCCGGCCACGATCGGCAGGTAGCGCAACATCCTCGGGTACTGCATGACACTGCTCCAGGGTCAGCTGCCGTTACCGCCAGTCCGCGTCACGCAGCTGTTTCTTCTCACCGGCCCCCGGCATGGCCAGGGGCTGCATGGCGCCGTCTTCGACGCCGACGCGCCAGAGCGACAACTGCCCGTCCAGCGCGCGCGTAAAGACCACGTCGGAACCATCCGGCGACCAGGTGGGCCAGGTCTTGCTGCCCGGCCCCGAAGTCAACTGCCGCACGTCGTCGCCGTCCCGATCGGCGAGCCAGATTTCGAAGCCACCGCTGCGGTCGGACGCGAACACGAACCGCTCTCCGTCCGGCGCCCAGCGGGCGTGCATGTCGCGCGCGCTGCCCGGCAGGGCCAGGCGCGTGA
>JAGRGW010000488.1 GCA_020445315.1 Gammaproteobacteria bacterium | reverse complement strand
CATGTCGAGTCGAGGGGCGGGCAGTTGTTCGCAACGGCAACGACATACGGTGGCGATCCGTCAGGGGGGGCGACGCCGGCTGCCGGCGTTACCGTGCAGGTTCCGCGTGAAGCCCAGATCGGGGGCCAGGTCAGCGCTGGAGCCACGATTAGCTACCAGGTTCACTTGGGGCTGCTCGACGCGTTCGCGCACCGTGCGGACCTGCAGGGACTCAGCATTCCGGTCGAGATCGGCTTTGCGTTGACCGCGTTCGCAACGGCAAGTGGCGATACATACCAGGGGTTGGGCGGCACCCAGGGCAGGGCATACGCCAGTTTCAGCGGCAGTGCGAGCCTGACGATCAAGCGCGGACCGGCCACGCTGTTCTTCTCGTCCATCAGTGCCTGCGCAGAAACCGTCGGTGCCTGCGTCGGTAGCGATCCCGACGACCCGAACGTCGACCAGGAAAAAGGATCCTTTTATGCGAACGTCTCGATTGGCGATACGCTCGACATCCGTTCGTATGCGTCGGCCGGCGGACAGACCCACACCACGATCAGCGGGGCCAGTTCATACTATTCCGGTGGCACCGCGATCGCCGATTCCGATCCCTGGTTCCACTTTGATCCCGATCAGACCGTGTCGGCAGGTGAAGAGTCGTTTCGCCTGGGCGACATACTGCAGTGGAAAACCACGCCCGGCATAAACAACATCGCGAAACCGGCACCGGTCGATCCGAACACGCTGCTTCCGATACTGCCGCTGCTGCTGGAAAACGAGTAGCAGGGCATGCTGGCGGTGCCGGCCCCATCCTGATATCGACGGAGAGATCCAGCTCATGCGATTTTTTTGTTTTTTGATGCTTCTGACGACCTTGGTATGGAACGGCATCAGCGCTGCGACGGGGTTCGATGGGCACTTCGTCTACCGACAGGATGGCGAAACGCTGCTGCTTCGGATGGTTCAGCGTGCCGACGGTGTGCTGAGCGGCCAGATGCAGACCGACGGCGTGGCGTACGCGTTGGCCGGGCGCAGCGCGGGTAACGCGGCCGAAGGCACACTGGTGGGCGGCGGAGAGTCGCTGCGCTTCTCGGCCATGATCACCGAGGGTCGCCTCGAACTCGCGCTTGTGGCTGCCGGGAGCGCCGCGGGTTACCCGGCGACGCCCGTCGTGTTGTCGTTCGAACGCGTGGCCGCGGACACGCCGTCGTCGAAATCGGCCAACGACCAGGCGACAGCCGGTTCATCTGCCGGCGGCGTCGTCATCAACGGCGTCGCGCTGCCGCAGGCACAGATAGATGCGCTGGCCGCGCAATACGGCACAACCCCCCGCCCGGGGCGCTACTGGTACGACCGCAGCAGCGGTCTCTACGGTGTCGTTGGCTACCAGGCTTTCGGCTTCATGCTGCCGGGACACGATTTCGGCACACTGGACGCGGCGGCATCGGCGGGCGATAGCGGTGTGTACGTCAATGGGCGCCAGTTGCCGCAGGCGGAGTGGCTGGTCTGGAGCCAGCTGCTCGGCTACATGATCGCGCCGGGCCGCTACTGGCTCGATGCAGAAGGCAATGCCGGGTACGAGGGCAACCCGGCGGCCACTGAAAACCTCTACCTGGCCGCGCAGCGACGCATCCGTGCCGGTGGGTACACCCATGACAACGGCAGCAGCAATACCTGGTCGAGCCGGTTCAGTGCGGGTGGGTATGACTCGGGTGGCCAGCGCGGCTATGTCAGCGTGCCCGGTTACGGCCCGGTCGGTTACGGCTTCTGATCATCGGGGTTTGCTGCATGCAGGCTGAACAGCGCATGTTTGCCGAAAGGTGCTCGAAAGGAGGCGTCACGTCTTCAACAGGGGGGGCGACGGGAGCGCTATGGCAAGCTGCAAGTCGTTTCGTTCTGGCTGGCCTCGCGTGGGTGTAGCGGGCCCGATGTCGATTCCGGATCGAGAACTTGTCTTCATGCAGCGCGCCCTCGAACTGGGGCGACAGGCCGAGGCGCGTGGTGAAGTACCGGTCGGCGCGGTGGTCGTGGTCGAGGGTGAGATCGTCGGCGAGGGTTTCAACCAGCCGATCGGCCTGCATGATCCGACCGCGCATGCCGAGGTCATGGCGCTGCGCGACGCCGCCAGGCGGCTGGGTAATTATCGCCTGCCCGGGTCGTCGCTGTACGTCACGCTGGAACCCTGCCCGA
>JAGRGW010000487.1 GCA_020445315.1 Gammaproteobacteria bacterium | reverse complement strand
CCGGGGAATCGGAAATGACAGGTTCCGGCTCGATGACGATCACCGGTTCGGCACCGAGGGTGCCGTCGATGACGGGTTCGTCGATGACGATTTCCGTGCCTGTTGCCGCCGGGGATTCGGTCACGACAGGTTCCGGTTCGATGACGATGACCGGTTCGGCGCCGAGGGTGCCGTCGATGACGGGCTCTTCGGTGACGATTTCCGCGTCAGTCGCCACGGGGGTATCGGTGACTACAGGTTCCGGCTCGATGACGATGACCGGTTCCGCGTCAAAGGAGTCTTCGATGATGATGTCGCCGCCGAGCACGGCGCCATCGTCGATGACGATCTCCTCGTCCGGCGCCGCAACGGCGACGGCGATGACCAGGGATGTCGAGAACAACGGGATGAGGGCGCTGGCGTGGCGTTTGACCATGGTGTCGGGTTCCTTGTCGATGCGCGCCGCGACCGGGGGTTAGGCGTCTGTCCGGCGTAACGCTGTCTGGCTGCAAATCCATGCAGAACGATCAACGGTGCCGATCGAGCGTGCTGAATAGACCCGGCTATTCGCCCCGACCGATAAACGCATGTGATTCGCTCCCATGAGTTTCGCAGCAAACGGATAAGTCGGAGAGGCCCCTAGGGCCTGTACCGGGTCTCCGCGGCTTCGTCCGAAAGTGTGCGGCTGGTGAATAAACTTCCTGGAATGCCCTGATTGTACTTGAGCCGCGTCTGCTGGATACGGGTTTCGTGGCCGCTCTCGAGGTCCTGCATCACGCTGTCGGTGACGGTCCAGAAGCCCTGCACTTTCTTGATCCGCTTGGCGACCAGTCGTTTGACCGGCTCGTTCGAGTGGCGCTGGTACAGGTCGACGCGCAACGGCACCATGGTCTGCGGATGTATCCAGCTGACACGCCGGGTATAGACCGAGTTGTCGGGATCGACCGGCACGCTCTGCAGCACGTCGCAGACCAGTTTGCCGATCTTGCCCTTGCCGAGGTACTTGTGGTGATCCATCGAGACCTCGCGGTCGCGCAGGTCCTCGAAAAACAGGTCGGAACCGACGAAGCGCCCGCCCTTGCGCGACGACGAGACGCGCCGTACGCGATCCAGCGCGGGCAGGTAGAGCCACTGGTCGTTCTCGTCGCCGGGGTAGTCTTTCGTCAGCAGGCCGACGCCCTTGATGTCGGCCGGGTCGGTGAAGCGCGTCAGCGACCAGCGCTCGCCGGCACCACGGTCGACGCGCATCGAGTACATCTGGCGCTGGCGCGGGTCGCGGCCTTTCTCGGTCAGCGTCATGATCGCGCTGGCGGCAAAATCGTCGCCGTTGGGGCGGTCATAGATCGCCTGTGCCAGCTTCAGACCCTCCGGGTTGGCATCGGGGGCGGCAGCGGCACCGGCGCAGGCGAGGAGCCACGGCAGTAACGAGGTCAGTAACAGGGCCTTGGGCGTACGCATGTCGGTCGTTGCTCTCACAGCGGGTTGGGGTGGCCGCGGTTTGTCCTGTGCGCTGCAGCCGATCGCGCGAGGCGAGGCGGCAGCGACACACCCGGTCTTGTGCGCTGTCATCGGCTTTTCGAGCAGAGACTTTAATGCCTAGCCGCGTGTTTCGCCGGTCGATCCGCGATGCTCAGCCGGTCCACCAGTCGCGCCGCGCGCGGCGGAAGAACTCCGGCTCGGCGAAGGCTGCACGATGGATGGCCGCGTTGTAGTAGTGGGTTTCGAACGCGCCGGCGTCGGCCTCGGTCTCACGGAAGCGGTCGAGACTGCCCTGCTTGACACCCAGCGTGGCCGACCACCAGCCGGTCGGGTAGATCGGCTGCGGGAAGAACAGCGT
>JAGRGW010000085.1 GCA_020445315.1 Gammaproteobacteria bacterium | reverse complement strand
GGATCGTCAGGTTGCAACGGTCGATGACGTGCACGCCGCGTTGCCGCGCCGCCGTGACCAGCCGGCGGAAGCCCGGGTTCATCTCCGGCGCACCGCCGGTGAGGTCGAGCGTGTCGAAACCGTTCCCGCCGAGCGTGTCGATGACCAGGTCGATGGTGGCCGCGGTCATGACCTCGGTGCGGTTGGGGCCTGCGGCGACATGGCAGTGCAGGCACTGCTGGTTGCAGCGGTAGCCGAGGTTGACCTGCAGCGTACGGGTGGTCGACCGGCTGATCGGCGGGAAGTCGGTGGGCAGCAGTTTGTCGAGCGTGTTCAGCATGGGTTGTCGTCCGAAGCAGTCTACCGGGTGTACGGTGCCGAAAGGCAATAAACAGGACCGGGTGAAGCCGCAAAATATGCCGCGGGCCCTGATCGGGCGCCAGCCGGCACATCCGCTGGCGGCTCAGCCGTCGTCGGCAAGCAGGCGTTCAATGGCCGGCCCGTCGCGTGTCGTCGTGAACCAGACCAGCATGTCATAGTAATTGCGGATGTTGTCGACGTAGTCGACCGGCTCCTGTCCACGTGCAAAACCCCGCTTGACTGTCTGGTAATAGGCTTTATCTGCCAGCAACGGCAGGCGCTGCTTGACCTCCAGCCACAGGTCCGCGTTGGCGCCATCGCGTTCGGTCAGGATCCGGGCGTCCTCGAGGTGGCCGAAGCCGACGTTGTAACCGGCCAGCGTCAGCCACAGGCGGCTGGGCCCCTGGATACGCCTGGGGATCTTTCGTTCGACGATTTTCAGGTACCGCGCACCTCCGAGGATGCTCTGCTCGGGGTCGCTGCGGTTCCTGACACCGACCCGCTTGGCGGCGGCCCGGGTCAGCATCATGATGCCGCGCACGCCGGTCGGTGACACTGCGTCGGCGCGCCAGTGCGATTCCTGGTAACCGATTGCGGCCAGCAGGCTCCAGTCGTATCCGGTCTCGGCTGCGGCCTGTTCGAACCACGGGCGCAGCTGAGGCAGGCGGTCGCGGACGTTGCGCCAGAACTCCCGCGTGTCGACGAAATTGAGGCGACCGGTGTGGCCGAAGAAACGCGCGCGCAGCCGCTGCAGGGTGCCGTCCCGCTCCGCCTTGGCCAGGAAGCGGTTGGCGGCATCGCGCAGGCTGCTGTCTCCCGATTTGCGAAACGCCCAGGCGATCGGCTGCGAGTCACTGATGTCGAACGCGGTCGCAATATGGCGATAGAAGCGCCGCTCCATGGCAACGGCATTGGAGTCGGCCACGGTCAGCCGGATCTCGCCGCGATCGACCTGGCTCAGCAACTCGCGGGTGCTGTTGCCGCGCCGGCTGCGCCAGCTCAGTTCCGGGTACTCGCTGTCGCGCCGGCGACGCAGGGTTTCCTCGTGGCTCGAACTGGCGACCACGTGCAGGTCGCCGTCGGCGATATCGGCCAGGGATCGCGGCCGCAGCTGGCCTACACGGTAGACGACCTGCTCGCTGACAGTGAGGTAGGGTGTCGAGAAAGCCAGGTATTGCTGGCGCTGTGACGTTACCGTCAGTCCGGCCGACACCATGTCGACCTTGCGCCGGTCGATGTCGCTGAACAACTGCTCCACGGTCTGCGGGTAGACCAGCCGTAACTCGACGCCAAGTTCGTTTGCGAACAGGTGGGCGAGGGTGTACTCGAAGCCGTCTGGCCCGTTGGCGCCGTCGTAGACCGCGGTCGTGCTGCGTCGTGTCGCGACGACCAGTTCACCACGTTGCTTGACCTTCTCGAGCAGCGGCGTGGAGGTGTCGCGCAGGAACACGGCGGCCACGACGAACGCGGTCAGGACCAGCACCAGGGTAAGCGCAACCGATATCTGGGTATGGGAATTCGTCGGCGATGACATTATTGTTCGGTACGGCTCTGTCACGAGCGACCTGCTCCATGCCGGCGGCCTGCGAGCCGCCGGGACGAGAGCTGATGCTGCTCACGAATCCCGGAAGATAGTCATTGGCGCGCCAAAATGCCACCGCGAGGGACCTGCCCGATCTGCCGATCATGGCCCGGGCCGAACGGTTGCGCGAGGCCCTGGCCAGTGGCCATGTCGTGCTGACCGCGGCGCCCGGCTCGGGCAAGACCACCCTGGTACCGTTGCTGCTGCTCGACGAGGCTTGGCTGGCCGGCCGGCGCATCGTCATGCTCGAGCCTCGCAGGCCGGCCGCGCGCATGGCGGCACGACGGATGGCCTGGTTGCTGGGCGAGACAGTGGGCGAAACCGTCGGTTACCAGGTGCGCTTTGAGCGCAGGGTTTCGCCACGCACGCGCATCGAGGTCGTCACCGAGGGTGTGCTGCTGCGTCGGCTGCAGGCCGATCCCGAACTCAATGGAACCGGCCTGCTGATCTTCGACGAGTTCCACGAGCGCAGTCTCAACAGCGACCTTGGCCTGGCGCTGAGTCTCGATGCCGCCCGCGGCCTGCGCGAAGACCTGCGCCTGCTGGTCATGTCCGCGTCGATCGACCCGTCGCCGCTGGCCGGGATGCTGCCGGCACAGGTCGTCGACGCGCCGGGTCGCAGCTTCCCGGTCGAGACCGCCTGGTCGACGGTCGACGTGGAACAACGTGACCCGGTGCCGGCCTGTCTGCCACTGCTCGACGAGGCGCTGGGCGCCTGTCAGGGTGACATCCTGGTGTTCATGCCCGGTCGGCGGGAGATCGACGCGATGATCGATGCGGTGCGGGCGCGTGTCGGTGGTTCGGTCGACGTCATGGCGCTGTTCGGCGAGATGTCCGCGGCGGACCAGGACCGTGTCCTGCGCGGCCGGGAGCCCGGCCAGGCACGCCGGGTGATCGTGGCCACCGATATCGCCGAGACCAGCCTTACGGTAGACGGCGTGGATGGCGTCATCGACAGTGGGCTGTCGCGCAAGCCCGTGTTCGACCCTTCCAATGGCCTGACCCGGCTGCAGACCGGCTGGATCAGCAGGGCATCGGCGCTGCAGCGAGGCGGGCGTGCCGGTCGGCAGCGGCCGGGAAGGCACTACCGGGCGTGGACAGAGGCCCGCGAGCGTCGCCTCGAGGCCTGGACCGAGCCCGAGATCCGCCGCGCCGACCTTGCCGGACTGGTGTTGCAGCTGGCGGCCTGGGGAATTCCGTCGGCGGACAGTCTGGCCTGGCTCGATGTGCCGCCGGCCGCGCACTGGCAGCAGGCCAGCGAGCTGTTGCGCCAGTTGCACGCCATTGACGACAAGGGGCGCATCACGACTCCGGGTCGGCAGATGGCCGCCCTGCCGCTGCACCCCCGGCTGGCCCACGTGCTGGCCTCGGCAGCGGAGGCGCAGCGCGCGGCGGCGGCCGACGTCGTTGCGCTGCTCAGTGAACGCGACCCGCTGCGCCGCACGCCCGAGGGCCGGAGCGCGGACATCGATCTGCGCGTCGGCGCCCTGCGCGCCTGGCGCTCGCGCCGTTCGGATAAGCGTGGCGGCAGTGATGCCGCCTGCGACAGCCAAGCGCTGCGCCAGATCGACCAGGTGGCGAGGCAGTTGCGGCAGGCACTGGACAACGACGCCGGTTCCGACGACACCGGCACGACATTCGACGGGGAGCCGCCGGGGATCGGCGAATGCGTGGCCATGGCCTACCCGGACCGGGTGGCGATGTGCACCTCGGCGGATGGTCGGCGCTACCTGATGCGCAACGGGCGTGCGGCGGTTCTCGGCGAACAGGACCCGCTGCGTCGCCGCCGCTGGCTGGCGGTCGCCGCGCTCGACGCCGGTCGCCGCGACGGCACGATCTGGTCGGCGGCCGGGCTGGAAGCGGCCGATGTCGAGCGGCTGTTCGGCGACGATATCCGGCGCGACCGCGAGGTGCGCTGGGACGATACCGGCGGCAATGTGGTTGCCCGTGCGGTGGCCAGGCTCGATGCACTGCTGATCGAGGAGCGGCCCATACCGCTGCAAGCCGACGATCCAACGGCCGCGATACTCTGCGAGCAGGTGCGCCGCTACGGCTTGGGCAGGTTCTTCGACGACGCGCCGGAACTGCGGGCGCGCATCGCGACGGCCAGGCGCCACGATCCGGGCGGCGACTGGCCGGACGTGGGTGACGACGCCCTGCTGGCATCGCTGGACGATTGGCTGCTGCCCTGGCTGCAGCCGGGGGTAGGCGTGGAGCAGTTGCGGCGGTTGCGGTTGGAGCAGCTGTTGACACAGCGCCTCGGCTGGGAGCGGCAGCAACGACTCGAAGACTGGCTGCCGATGGTGTTCGAGACACCGGCCGGGACGCGGCGGCCGGTGCGATACGCGGCCGATGCGGACCCGGTGCTGCCGGTACCGTTACAGGAGGTCCTGGGCCTGGCCGAAGGGCCGCGCCTGATGCAGGGGCGCCTGCCGCTGATCCTGGAACTGCTGTCGCCGGCCGGTCGACCGCTGCAGGTAACGGCCGATCTCGGCGGCTTCTGGGCCGGTGCCTACGATGCCGTCAGGAAGGAGATGCGTGGGCGCTATCCGAAGCACTTCTGGCCTGAGAACCCGGCCAGTGCAGCAGCGACGCGTTTTACCAAGCGGCGGATGTGATGCCCGCCCGGTCCGGCTTCAGCCGTTGACCATCTGCCGCACCAGTGTGCGCACCGTGGCCGGCTCGAAAGGCTTGTCGCAGATCGCCGACACGCCGCTCTG
>JAGRGW010000084.1 GCA_020445315.1 Gammaproteobacteria bacterium | reverse complement strand
TACTGCTCGGTCGTATCCAGCGCGATGCGGTAGTACGCGGCCTTGATCGAACGGAAGTCCTCGTTCGACAGCGTGACACCCTCGGTCGCAAGCTTGCGGTACAGCGACTTGGCAATTTCGATGCTCATCCGAGCCAGGCCCTGGTTGGCATCGTCTTCGGACAGGTCCTGGTGCTTGTGGTCATACTGGTCGGCGATATCGACCTGGCACACGCTGTTGCGCGACAGCGTGCGGTAGACCTCGGACAGCACGCCGACCTCGAGGCCCCAGTCGCTAGGTATGCGCAGGATCTTGACGAAGTCGCGGCTGAGCGAGAATTCGCCGGACAGCGGGTAACGGAAGCTGTCCATGAAATCCAGGTAATCCATCTGCCCGACGACCTTTTTCAGGGCGCGGAGCAGTGGCGTGACGAACAGTCGCGTGACCCGGCCGCTGAGGCGGTCGCCATTGATCCGTGCGTAGTAGCCCTTGCAGAAATCGAAACTGAACGCCGGGTTGGCGACCGGGTAGAACAGGCGCGCCGGCAGGCTGCGATCGTAAGTCAGGATGTCACAGTCGTGCAGGGCGATGGCCTCGCAGTGTTCGAGCGCCAGTGCATAACCCATGCAGTACCAGGCATTGCGACCCTTGCCGGGCTGGGTCGGCGCCAGGTCCTGGGCACTGAGTTCGGCGTCGATCTCGCGCAGCCAGGGGCCGTCGTTCCATAGAACATGCACGTTTTGCGGCAGGACGGAAAAAAATTCCTTGGCGTGTTCGAACTGCTTTTCGTCGGCCTGGTCGAGGCCGACGATGATCTCGGAGATATAGGTCGCGGAGCAGAGTTCGTCGACGATGTGCTTCAGCGCCGGTCCCTCGAGTTCCGAGTACAGGCTCGGCAGGATCAGCGCCATCGGCCGCTCGACGGAGAAGGCCTGGAGTTCCGCCTCCATCTGCTCGATCGGGCGCTGACAGAGTTTGTGCAGTGTCGTGATGCTGCCGTTCTGAAAAAAGTCCATGGGTATTACCTTTGCTTGACGGTTTGCGCTGTTGCGCGGCACTCAGCGGTCTGGCGGCCGGAAATCCCGCAGGATCTCCAGCACCGCGCTGTTCCAGCCTGTCGGGCCCGGCTGCCCGGTGCGTAGTGTCCGCTGTTGCCCCTCGCAGTCGAGCATGGTGCCGTCGTGGCGGCGCACGCAGACGGCGATATCGGCCTGTTCGAGCATCTCGCGGTCGTTGTCACTGTCGCCGAGGGCGACCGTCACCGAGCGCCCACGGCCGTGGTCGATCCATTCCCGCAGTTGGTGCATCGCGCGCGCCTTGCTGGTGTCACCCATCAGGTGCCAGAAGCGACCGCCGCGGGTCATGCCCAGGCCAGCGTCAGCGGCTGCCTCGCGGAAGCGCTGCAGCCGGGCCTCGCTGTCGTGCCACAGGAAGGGTTCGCTGCACAGGCGTTGTGCCGCCAGTACCGCCTGGTCGGTCGACAGCCCGGTGTGATGCGCGATGTCGGCGGCAGTCATGTCGCCGAAACCGGTCAGTCGGTAGCCGTGTGTCGTGCGCTGCTGCGCGATGAAGGCCCGGATCGCGGCGTAGGCCGGCGAGTTGCGCAGGACCCGGTGATCGTCCACCGCCTCGAAGCCCGCGAGCGTATCGGGCTGTCCGCCGGCCAGTTGCCCGGCCAGGGTCGCCGGGAGCGCGATCGCGCCGCCGTTTTCGACGATGACGGCCTGCGTATTGTCGAGCGCGGCATTGATCAGGCGCACTTCGGCCAGGGTCTTGCTCGTCGTCAGTACCAGCGGTACCTGCCGTCGCCGCAGCGCTTCCAGTGCCGGCAGCGCCGGTTCGAAGCCGTAATCGTGATGGTCCAGCAGGGTGCCGTCGAGGTCGGTGAAAACGATCAGCATGTCGGCAGTCACCGTGTATCAGGTCTGCAGGCTGAACCAGAAGACCGCGTAGGGTGCCAGGCACAGCCGGTGGTCGTCGAACCTCACGTCATTGAGACCGAGCAGTTCCTCGCGTTCCTCGATGTCGTGCGGTAGCTGCGTGCGTGACAGCACGATCTCGTCAGCCGACACGTTGGCCAGCACCAGCAGGTGCTGGCTGTCGTCCAGGGCGACACGTTCGAAGCAGAACACGCGGTCGTCGACGTCGATGATGTGCTGCGCGGCATCGGGATGCAGTGCGATCTGGGCGCGACGCTGGGCCAACAGGCGGGTGTACAGCGTGAACACCTGGCCGGTCTCTGACGATAGGTCGCTGACCAGGTAATCGAGCTCGCCGCGGTCCCATTTACGGCGGTTCACCGAGCGCGTCATGCCGGTGCGTTCGACACCGAGCTTGTCGTTCGGCGTCGCCGTCAGGCAGTGGATGTAGACAGCCGGGATGCCGCGGAACGAAAGCACGAGCACCTGCGAGACGATAAATCTGGCGATGTGCCATTGGTTGTCGCCATCCGGGTCGCGGAACGCGTCGAAGTAACTGATGTTGAGCTCGTAGGGACTTTCGCTGCCGTCGGTATTCGACTTGGTCGAGATGTAACCGCCGCGTCGGCGCATGTCCTCGAGCAGGCTTGCAACTTCTTCCTTCGGCACCAGGCCCTCGAGCGGTCTCAGGCCGACGCCGTCGTGCGAGGCCGAAAAATTCAGCGCCGTGCAGTTCGGCGGCAGGCGCAACGCCTCCAGGTCCCTGGCCCAGGCATTGAGGTAGCGGCTGTCACCGGCGTGGATCGCGTGCAGCAGCAGTGGCGGCAGGCTGAACTGGTAGATCACGTGGGCCTCGTCGCCGTCGCCGAAGTAGCTGATGTTCTCGGCGTGTGGCACGTTGGTCTCCGTCATGATCAGCACGCCGGGTTCGCAGAGATCGAGAATGTCGCGGAACAGCTTCACGACCTGGTGTGTCTGCGGCAGGTGGATGCAGTTGGTGCCCAGCTCCTTCCACAGGTAGGCGACGGCGTCCAGGCGCAGCATGCGCGCGCCGCGGCGCACGTAGTACAGCAGGATGTCGATGAATTCGATCAGGACATCGGGGTTGGCATAGTTGAGGTCGATCTGGTCGTTGCTGAACGTCGTCCACACGTGACGCATGCCACTCTGCGTGCGGACGCCGCTGAGCAGCGGGGTCGAGCGTGGACGGGTGACCAGCGCGGTGTTGGTCTTCGGGTCGAGCTCGATGAAGTAGCCGCACGCCGGCTCGTCGCCGAAGATGAAGTCGATGAACCAGAGGTTCTCGCGCGAACAGTGGTTCAGAACCAGGTCGATGGCCAGGTCGAAGTCTTCACTGATCTTGCGGATGTCCTTCCAACTGCCGAGGTCTTCCTTGACGGCGCGGAAATCGGTCACGGAAAAACCGTCGTCCGAACTCCACGGAAAGAACGGCAGTATGTGCACCATGCTGAACGCCTCGTCGAGGTGTTCGTTCAGGAAGGCGTGCAGCGACTGCAATGGCGGTAGCGACGACGACTGGATGCTGTCGCCGTAGGTGATCAGCACGACGTCGTCATGCGACCAGTAGTGCCCGTCGACGATGCGGGTACGCAGCTGGCGATGGGTCTTGACCAGCCGATCGATGCGCCGTTCGATCTCCGGTGTCTGTTCGCTGCCATAAAGATAGGCGAGGCGTCGTGCGATGCGCTCCCGTGGGGGCAGGTGGCGGGAGATGTCGGGTGGACTGTCGCTGGGCATCGTTAACCGGGGTTGTTGTGAACGCGCTTTAACGACGTGTCGCAGCAAGTTCTGCGCCACCGACCTGAATACGACGGAAACACCGGCGACACGTGGTGTGGTGTTCCGGACTGGTGCGCGTGCAGAGCCTAACATGCACCAAGGTTGTGCGTGGCTGGCCTGCAACCCGGGAAAGTCGGGCATCTCTCCGGCAGCGACAAGGGCCCCCTTGCCGCATCGCACCGACGCGTTGCGTCGGCGGTCTGCCCGCCCACGACCATCGACACTGCCCGTGCCGTCCGGGTAGGGGTGCGCGAACGCAGGCTTTTCCCTGCCGGACTCCGGGGCATGTATCAGCCCGCGGGTGACAAACTGGCAGGGTTACCAGCGGGGAGGGAGCAGCGATGGGCAACGTGGAGCAGGGGATTCGTGAGCGTCTGGCGCGGGAACTGCCGCAATGGTCGCTGGAGCAGGACCACCTGCGCCGGCACTACGCGACCGGTGGCTGGCGAACGAGCATGTTGCTGGCCAACGGCATCAGCCATCTCGCCGAGTTGGCCTGGCATCATCCCGATCTCGAGGTCAGTTGGGGTGGTGTCGTCGTCCGGCTCCGCACGCATTCGGAAAATGCCATTACCGACAAGGACTTCGAACTGGCGGCGATGATCGAGCAAAGCGCGACCTGGCGCCCGGCCGAGGGTTCGTCGCTGGAAGGCGCGCCGAGACAGGGGCAGTGGCGTTACCTCGACGAGGCCTGAACAGGGTGGTTTCCGCCCGGGCCGACCGGCGCGTATGCTGTACCTGCTGAACGACTCGGAACTGACCGCTTGAACGATTCCTGCCCGGCGGACCGCGTGATCCGGCTGGATTACCATCCCGACAGTTCGTATTACCACGCCCGGCTGCGCGACCTGCCATGGCCGGTCTGGCTCGACAGTGGCTTCCCCGGCTCGGCGGCCGGTCGCTACGACATCATGGCTGCCGATCCCTATTGCACCCTGCACGGACAGGCCGGTTCGCTGCGGCTGCATGCCGTCGATGGTGGCGAGGACGCGATCGTGCCGGATGCGTTCGATGCGCTGCGCGGGTTGCTGGGCCGTCCGCGGCCGGCGCCCGCCGGGCTGCCTTTCGGTGGCGGCGCCATCGGTTTTCTCGGGTACGACCTGTTGCGCGCGGATTTTGGCCTGGCCGGGCGTCGGGGATTGGCTGACTGGCCGGACATCGCGGTCGGCCTGTACGACTGGGCTATCGTTGTCGATCACCTGCACCGGCGCAGTTACCTGGTGCAGGCCGGCCGTGATCCGCGGCGTCCGGACCTGGTCGAGAGCCTTGTCCCGCGCCTGCACGGCGTTCTGCCGACGGCGCCGGAGCCGGCCCGTCGGGACCGCGTCACTGTGCGCGGCGCCATCGTCGACAACGGCATGTCCCGGGCGGATTACGCCGCCGCGTTCGAACGTATCCAGCGCTACATCCACGATGGCGACTGTTACCAGGCCAACTTCGCGCAGCGGTTCCGGGCCCGCGTCGACGACGATGCCTGGTCCTGCTACTGCGCGATGCGTGCGACCAACCCGGCACCCTATGCCGCGCTGCTGGAGTACCCGTTCGGGGAGGTGCTCAGTGCTTCGCCCGAGCGTTTCCTGTCGTTGACGGGCAGGCAGGTGCGGACCGAGCCGATCAAGGGGACGCGGCCGCGCGGCGACGACCCGGTGCACGACCAGGCCCTGCGCAGCGAGCTGTTCAACAGCGACAAGGACAGGGCGGAGAACCTGATGATCGTCGACCTGTTGCGTAACGATCTCGGCCGGGTCTGCGAACCGGGCTCGATCGCGGTGCCGCGCCTGTTCGCGGTCGAGAGCTTCGCCACCGTGCATCACCTCGTCAGCACGGTGACCGGTCGCCTGCGCCCCGACCAGGATGCACTCGACCTGTTGCGCGCCTGCTTCCCCGGCGGTTCCATCACCGGGGCGCCAAAGCGGCGGGCCATGCAGATCATCGACGAACTTGAGCCGCACCGGCGCGAGGTCTACTGCGGCAGTGTCATTCGCTTGGGGTTCGACGGCAATCTCGACAGCAGCATCGCGATCCGCACGGCGCTGCTGCGTGGCGACACGGCCCTGTACTGGGCCGGCGGCGGCATCGTGGCCGATTCCACCTGCGACGCCGAGTACCAGGAGAGCCTGGACAAGGCGGCTGCGTTCCGCCGCCTGTTTCCGCGGTAACGCGACAACTGCGTGTCGCGCGCTTGTCTCAGACCTGTTCCTCGTTCTGTTTCCAGATCTCGTAGAAGTGATTGGTGGCCTTGACGAAGCCGTGCACGCTGCCGCAGTCGAAGCGCTGGCCCTTGAAGCGGTAGGCCAGCACCATGTTGCGCTTGGCCTGGATCTGCAGCGCGTCGGTGATCTGGATCTCGCCATTGCGGCCGGGCGGGGTTTCGCGGATCACGTCGAAGATGTCCGGGGTCAGGATGTAGCGGCCGATGATCGCGAGGTTGGTCGGCGCGTCTTCCGGCGATGGTTTCTCGACCATGTCCGAGATCACGTAGACACCGTCCTCGAGTTCCGATCCGTCGATGACGCCGTACTTGTGCACTTCGTCGTGCGGCACCTCTTCGATTGCGACGATGCTGCAGCGATACTTGGCGTAGATCTTGGCCATCTGTGCCAAAACGCCGTCACCTTCGCCGACGCACAGGTCGTCGGCCAGGATCACGCCGAACGGTTCCTGGCCGATCAGCGTCTCGCCGGTCAGGATTGCGTGACCGAGGCCCTTCATCTCGCGCTGGCGCGTGTAGGAAAAGGTGCATTCGTTGAGGATCTTGCGAATGCACTTCAGCATGCCCTCCTTGGAGGTGCCGCTGATCTGGTGTTCGAGTTCGTAGCTGACGTCGAAATGATCGGCCAGGGCGCGTTTGCCGCGGCCGGTGACGATGCCGATGTTGTTCATGCCGGCGGCCATGGCCTCCTCGACGCCATACTGGATCAGGGGCTTGTCGACGATCGGCAGCATCTCCTTCGGCATGGACTTGGTGGCGGGCAGGAAACGCGTGCCGTAGCCGGCCGCGGGGAACAGACACTTTCTGATCATGACTTCTGAATTTCCATGTGATTGCTACTGTCGCAGCCGCCCGGTCGGTGACCGGTCGGCATCGATGATGCGGTGTCTCTGCAGCCAGGCGCGGGCGTCGGCTGCGTCCTGGTCGAACCAGGTATGTGCCGAACCGAGACGAAAGGTGTAGCCCCAGGCGTCCATGTCACTGAGCAGCTGCCGGCGACCGTAACCGGCTATGCCGTCGGCGAGGATCCCCTGCAGGTAGCAGACGGCGTTTTCCTCCGGGATGTCGCCACCGGCGTCGGTGTGCAACATGGCACGGCGCCGGGTGTCCATGCAGATGAAGTGGCAGGCTTCGTGCAGGGCCGAGTGCAGCGGCGTGTCAGCGCGCACGTACAGCTGGTTGTCGACCAGGCCGGCCTCGCTGTCGCCCCAGTACGAGCC
>JAGRGW010000486.1 GCA_020445315.1 Gammaproteobacteria bacterium | reverse complement strand
TTTCATGATGCTGATTCCCGGCCTGGCAGACCGCAGTCGGGCCGAGCGCGATTTCGTCGCCGAGGCCGTGCTTGCGGTCTGCGCGTCATTCGGCGGGCAGGTCGCGTTTGCCGATATCAATTACCGGATCAACGTGTTGTGGGTCAGTGTCGAGCCCCGGCCGGGGCTTGCCGGCCGGGTCGCGCGTGCGATTCGGGAGCGTGTGCCGGATGCCCTGCTGGTCGGCGGGCAGCTCGGTGCGGTGACCGGCATGACCGCAGGCCGTGGACCCGGACGGGGGTGGTGGGGGCATCTGCGGCGGTTGTCGCGACGGGCCGTACGGCTGATTGAGTCCCCCAAGTCTCGTTGACGCTGACCGCTGCCGGCGTGTTTCAGTCGTACTCGTCGGCGCGACGGGCATCGCCGCGTACGCGCTCGGCCGGGTAGCGCTCCCGGTTGATCGCGATCTTCTGATTGGCCGCATCGACGAGGTCGATGTCCAGCCGTTCAGCCAGACGGATCAGGTAGATCAGGATATCGGCCATCTCCATGGCGACGGCCTGTTTCCTGTCCGGTTCCAGCTCCGCGCTCTGCGTCTCGCTGAGCCACTGAAAATGTTCGAGCAGTTCACCGGCCTCGCCGGCCAGCGCCATGCTCAGGTTCTTCGGCGAATGGAACTGTTCCCAGTCGCGTTCGCGGGCGAACGCGAGCAGACGGGCGGACAGGTCGTCGAGACAGTCTTTGGGCATGCCGTCGGTCCGGAATTCGATCACGTGATCCCCGGATCAGAACATGAAAGTGCTGATGGTGGAAGGGTTTCCCGGGGGCTACGCGGACAGGGCCGCGTCGGTGCCGAGGTGAATCTCCAACTCGTCGAGCGACAGCGGCTTGCTGTACAGGTAGCCCTGGCCGTATTCGCAGTGCTGTACGAGCAGGAACCCGGCCTGCTCGCGCCGTTCGATGCCCTCGGCGACAACCTCGAGTTCGAGCGCATGGGCCATGGCGATGATGGCGCGGATCAGTGTCGCATTGGCGTCGTTGTCCGGGATCTGCGCGGTAAAGCTGCGATCGATCTTGAGTACGTCGAACGGGAAGCGCTGCAGGTAGTTCAACGCCGAGTAGCCGGTGCCGAAGTCGTCGACCGACAGGCGCACACCGATCCGGTCGAGCTGGCCGAGCAGTCGAACGACCTCCGGGTCGTCATCGATCAACAGTGACTCGGTGACCTCCAGTTCCAGTTGGAATGGCATCAGGCCGGAGTGACGCAGGGCGCGCAGCACCGCGTCGAGCAGGTGCGCGGGCCGGCTGAACTGCTTGGTCGAGAGGTTGATGGCCAGGCGCAGGCGGCTGTTGTCCTGGATTTCGGCGATCTGTGCGCAGGCATTGTAGAGTACCCACTCGCCGATCTCGTGGATCAGGCCGGTTTCCTCGGCGATCGGGATGAAACGGTCCGGTGACACGTTGCCGAATTGCGGGTTGTCCCAGCGCAACAGTGCCTCGACCGCGATCGTCCGCCCCGATACCAGTTCGACGATTGGCTGGTAGGCGATATGCATTTCGTTGCGTTCCAGCGCGTGACGCAGGTTGTTCTCCAGCTGCAGGCGCTGCACGGTGGCCACGTCCATGCCGGGGTCGTACAGGCAGTACCGGTTGCGTCCCCTTTCCTTGGCGGCATACATCGCGATATCGGCGTTCTTCAACAGTTTTATCGGTTCGTCGCCGCCGTGCGGGTAAACGGCCACCCCGATGCTGGCGCCGATATAGAACTCGTGGCCGCCGATGACGAAGGGCTTCGACAATGCATTCAGCAACTGCTGTGCACAGTGCTCCCACTGGTTCTTGTTCGGCGCGTCGACACAGATCACGAGAAACTCGTCGCCGCCGAGGCGGGATACCGTGTCGCTGTCGCGGATCGCCCGTTGCAGGCGCTTGGAAGCCTGGCGCAGCAATTCGTCACCGGCCGAGTGACCGAGCGAGTCGTTGACCTGCTTGAAGCGATCGAGGTCGAGGAACATGACCAGGACTTTGCCGTCCTCGCGCTTCGCCCACTTGACCGCCTGGGCCAGTCGGTCCGTTGCCAGGTTGCGATTGGGCAGGCCGGTCAGCTGGTCGTAGCTGGCCTGGTGGGCGAGTTTCTCTTCCGAGGCCAGGCGCTTGTCGATCTCGCGCTGCAACCGTTCGTTCTGCTGGCGCAGCATCACCCGTTGCTGGGTCGTCGACTGGTAGCGGGTCTTCAGTACCAGGTTGTGATTGTTGAGACGCAACAGGTGGATGATGCCCCACACCAGCGGTAGTGACACGCCGGCCAGGGCGGCGAGGAACCATGACGAGGTGATCACACCGTTGTTCAGTGTTGCCTGCGACAGCGAGACGATGCGCAGGCCCGTTTCACCGATTCGTGCTTCCTTGATCGGTTGTCCGTGGCGCTGTGCGGCGCTGTACCAGTGCGCCCAGACCGGGCCGTGTTCTGCCGCAACCACGTTGCCATCTTTGTCGGTGACGGCAATGCGTTGCGGACTGGACAAGGTGCTCGACGAGTCCAGCAGAGGGCGCAGCAAGGTTTTCGCCTCGACCACCATGGTTACCGAGGCGCGTACGGAGTCCTTGATGGTCACGGGAGAGGTAAAAGCCAGCTTCGGGTGAACCTGATCCCTGAGCAGCATCGGGGTAGTGGACGGGGCAGTGGGAAGGTCACGCAAGCTCAAGTCGGAAGCCGCGTCACCTGGGTCCAGGTTCAGGAGCATCTTGCCATCGGCATCGTGGAAGCCGAGTTGCGACACCGCGACACCGGTTTCCTGCCGCAGGGACTGCGCGAACGAGCGGAAGCGGCGTTGTACGGCGTTGAGGCTTGCGCGTAGGCCGTAGCGCATGGACATGCCGAGGTCGCGATTGGCAAGAAAGCTGGTGACCGACTGGTCAGCGGCCAGGTTCTCGACCTCCTGCTGCAGCTGCCTCACAAAATGAGCCACTTCGGCTGCCTGCCGGTCGATGACCAACTGCTCCTGCAGTAGCAGGGCCTGGCGCAACCTGGCCTGGCCGATGTGGCCAAAACCAATGATGGTCCCAAGGTAGAGCACGACGATAGCCCCGACCATGATGATCGTGCTGTTGCCGGAAAAGCGTAGGCGATGCCTTTTCATGCCCTATACCGGAGTCGGTGCCAGTCAGTCGAAAAAACCGGGAAAGTAATCGAATACGCTCGGGTAGTACTTTTCCACGAGACGCGCATAGTCGCCATTCGCACGGGTTCCTGCGAGGTACTTGTTGAATGCCGTGCGCAGTTCGGGTGACGATGGCCTGAATGCCACGGCCATTTGCTGGTCGTCGGAGATGGGTCCGATGACTTTGATCCTGCCCGGCCATCGCTGTAGTGCGATCAGGGCATCGGGAACGTCCAGCAGCGTGGTCTCGCCGTCGTTGTTCAACAGTGCCGGTATCATTTCGTTGAGCTTGCGTTCCTTCGGTAGCAGGCGTATCTCGGCGCTTGTGGCCTCGAGGTTGTAAAGCCCCGGGTCAAGGCAGGTGTTGGTGAGCGCAAGCACGCTAACGCCTGGCAGGCGGGCCTTGGTTTCGATGATGTCGGACGATATCAGCCCCGTTGGGTTAATCGGGCTCAGCGGCGATTCCGCCTGTGCGATCAGCCAGACTCCCGAAGGAAACGTCGGTTCGGAAAAGTCGACGACCTCGGCGCGCCAGTCGAGAACCGTCATGCCGTTGGCGATCAGGTCACCACGGACCGGGGTGTTGCCGAAGCGTTCGGCCTTGCGCCCCGTCCGGCGGGCATGGCGACCGGTCAGGTCGCCGAAGGCCTGGCTCCAGTTGGTCTCGACGAACTCGTAGCGCACACCCAGCGATTCGGCAAACCCCCGGACCAGTTCGACGTCCAACCCGTCGCCGGCGCCGGTCACGAAATTTGCGTACGGTATGCCGAGGTGTCGCAGGACACCGTCGCGCCGGATCTGATCGAGGTCGCCGGTGCCGGCGATGCCGGCCGAGGCCAACACGAAGACCGTGAGCGACAGCGCGACCTGGCGCATGAACCAGCTGAACATGCCGTCTCCTTGCGGCCACTAACGTGACCGAGATGATTTCACTCGGTGTTAGCGGCGGGAAGGCGCGTTGTTTTAGTGCGAGACGGCCGCCGAAAAGCGTGGCGTGAGCGCCGACTTACCTCAGTTGGGGTTCAGGCGGGTCCGTGCGCGACCGATCGCGGCCCGAACCTGGTTCGGCGCGGTGCCGCCGATGTGATCACGTGCTGCGACGGAGCCCTCCAGCGTCAGCACGTCGAACACGTCGGCCTCGATCGCCGGCGAGAACTGCTGCAACTCGGTGAGTTCGAGGTCGGCCAGGTCGCAGTCTTTTTTAACGCAGTAAGCGACCGATTTGCCGACGATCTCGTGGGCGTCGCGGAACGCGGTTCCCTTGCG
>JAGRGW010000485.1 GCA_020445315.1 Gammaproteobacteria bacterium | reverse complement strand
CGGCCACTGCGGCAAAGTGGCAATCCGCATCTGCAACAAGCGAAAGGCGGTGAACCGACCCGAAACCGAACGGGCTCCCCGGAGCCAACAGGCGCCGACCGTTGTTCTAACAGAAATGCCCGGCGCGGCCTGATGCCAGGTCAAAACGGCGGGAGTAGTGCCCCCGCGACACATCCTGGACCTCCCCACGGAGGTTTGGTCCGACAGTGCTACGGCGCTGACGGAGTGTCAGAAAAACCTACCAGAATGCGAAGCACCGTTGACCGCGAGGGACCATCAACAGCCGGTCGAGTTCGGCCAAGAATAGTAAAGGCATCTTTACCGATGCTTGCCGTTAGTAAAGGGCACTTGCCCAGTTGCTCGCCGCAATAGCGAGAATACTGGCGGCTCGTTTCCATCGAATCCGGCCATCTGCCCGACCACGTGGCCTGGGCGCTCGATACCTGACGCGCGCGGCCGAAGGGGTAAGTCCGCCCATAGCCATTTGCAGTAATTCGATTACGACAGATTGACAGTGCGGCAGTCATCCAGTACGGTCCTGCCCACAA
Source organism: Gammaproteobacteria bacterium (assembly GCA_020445315.1). Taxonomy (GTDB): domain Bacteria; phylum Pseudomonadota; class Gammaproteobacteria; order Chromatiales; family Chromatiaceae; genus Thiosocius. The sequence continues at coordinate 800 of JAGRGW010000485.1, read as the reverse complement.
GACTTTTATTGTAATCGCGTTTTTGCAGATATGCGTCTCGGTGAGCTGGCTGACATACAGATGGGCTACCCGTTTCGGTCGCGCTTGGAGCACGACCCGGAGGGTGACGTCGCGGTGATCCAGATGAAGGACATCGACGACGCCAACCTGCTAAGCGTCGCTGAGGCGACCCGAGTGACCCTGCCCAAGGGCAAGCCCCGCCACCTTCTGCGCCCGGGCGATCTCCTGTTTCGTTCTCGCGGCCGCAACAACGGCGCGGCCCAGGTGCCGGAAGGGGTCGCCGCAGCCGTACTCGCGGCACCGATGTTGTTGATCCGGCCCCGCGGCGTCCTTCCCGCCTACCTGGTCTGGTTCCTCAATGCCCCGACCACCCAGACTCAGCTGGCGGCGCTGGCCGAGGGCACCTCGGTACGAATGATCAGTGCCGAGGCCCTGAAAGCACTGGCCGTGCCTGTGCCCTCGCCAGTCGCCCAGCGCCGAATCGCCGAGGCCGCCGCCCTGGCCGAGCAGGAACAATCGCTGCTGGCCCGGATCGCCCGCCTGCGCCAGCAGGCCGCTCAACACCTTCTGATGAAAGCAGCCCACGAGGCCCAGTCATGACTGACCAGCTCACCCAACAAGACGTCAACAACACCGCCTGGGCGGCCTGCGACACCTTCCGGGGCGTAATCGATCCGGCGCAGTACAAGGACTACATCCTGGTGATGCTGTTCCTGAAGTACATCAGCGATCTGTGGGCCGACCACTACGCCGAGTACAAAAAGGAATACGGCGACAACGAGGAGCGCATCCGCCGCAAG
>JAGRGW010000083.1 GCA_020445315.1 Gammaproteobacteria bacterium | reverse complement strand
GCACGTGGAAAGCTGGTTCAGCCACGCGCGAACGAGTAATGGCAGCGTCAACGTCTACCTGGTGCCGGACGAGGCGCGGCCGTTCACACAGGAGCAGCTGACCCGGGTCTGGCGCGAGGAAATCGGCGACCTGCCCGAGGCACGATCGCTGTTCTTCGAGTACCTGATCGGCCCCGGCGGCAACCAGGGACTGCGTATCAACCTGTCGCATGCCTCCACCGAGATCCTCGAAATCGCGGCGCGCGAACTGGCCGGCAATCTGAACGAGTTCAACGGCCTGGTGGATATCAGCGACGGTATCGCGGAGGGCAAGCGCCAGATCAGTTTCAGCCTGACGCCGCAGGGACGTGCCGTCGGCCTGACCGAGGTCTCGCTGGGCCGGCAGATCCGCGACGCGTTCCACGGCGCCGAGGCATTGCGGCTGCTGCGTGACGGCTACGAGGTCAAGGTCATGGTGAGGTTGCCGCGCGAGCAGCGCCTGACGGTGCAGGACATCAGCGACTTCATTGTGCGCGGCCGCGACGGCATCGAGATCCCACTGTCGGTGGCGGCCAGTTTCAGCGAGGGCAAGGCGTTCAGCGTCATTTCGCGCGAGGATGGCAAGCGCACGCTGCGGGTCAGCGCCAGCTTCGACAAGGCAAGCGCGAATACCCGGCGCATCCGCGCCACGCTCGAAACCGAGCTACTGCCACAGCTCAAAGCCCGATATCCCGGACTGGAGTGGCATTTCAGCGGTGGTCGGCGCGACCGCAGCGATGCCATCGACGCCATATTCGACGGCCTGTTCTGGGTCGTACTGGCCATCTTCGCGTTGACCGCCGCACTGTTTCGCAGCTACGCACAGGCGGCGATCATCATGTTCACGATTCCGTTCTCGATCGCCGCCGCTGTCGCCGGCCATGTCGTCCTCGGTTTCGAACTGAGTTCGGTCAGCATTTTCGGCATGATCGCCCTCGGCGGCCTGGTCGTGAACGGTGCGCTGGTGCTGACGCTGCGCTACAACCAGCTGCGCGAGAGCGGGCACGGCGACGCCCTGCTCGAAGGTGCGCGAAGCCGCTTCAGACCGATTCTGCTGACGTCGATGACGACGACCGTCGGCCTGTTTCCCATGCTGTTCGAGACCTCGTCCCAGGCCCTGTTCCTGGTACCGATGGCCATTGCGCTGAGTTTCGGGACCGTGGCTTCGACATTCGTCGTGTTGCTGCTGCTGCCGGCACTGCTCGAGATATGGGCCGACATCGGCCGCCTGTTTGCGCCCCGGCGTCAGCCGCGCGGGTAACCAACAGATCCCACCGGTATCAGGCCCGCTCCACGCGCCGCGCCCTGGCAGGATCGGTGGCAAGTGGACCGGCACCCAGCTGCGACAGGCGCTCCGCGAGTGCCTTGCCGAGAACCTGGAACACCTTTGACTGGGCACGCTGGTAACTGGTATCGGCCATGCCCGAGGCCAACGACAGGCGCGCCTCGAAAAAGGCCAGGTCGGCCTTCAGCGTGGACGCATCCGAGGTGGCAAGCGGCGAAACCGGCGCTGACTGGTTCATGGCGCAAGTGTAGCAGGCGACCTGCGCAGACAGGCCCCCAAAAAAAGCACCATTAGTCTGTTCAGACAATAATCCGAATAAAAATTTATCAACCTAAATTAAAAAAAACCCTGTGCTAGACTCCCATAAATCCCGGGCAATCCGGGTATTTTAACCTTTCCGCCAAAAATTTGGGTGGTCATCCAAAAATGTCTGAATTTCTCGATCGACTGCGCGGTACCTCGGCGTTTTACGGCGCCAATGCTCCTTTCATAGAGGACCTCTTCGAGGCCTACCTGGTTGACCCGGCAAGCGTGCCAGAGAACTGGCGCAAGCACTTCGACAACCTGCCGGCCGTCAACGACGACATCGCCGATGTCTCGCACCGGCAGGTCCAGGAGAAGTTCGAACAACTCGCGGCAGACCACATGTCGCGCATCCCGTGCGCCGGCGGCCTGTCGTCGCAGGCGGCGGAGCGCCAGGCCAAGGTATTGCGCCTGATCAACGCCTACCGCGTGCGCGGACACCAGAACGCCCGGCTCGATCCGCTGAACCTGAGACCGCAGGAACCCCTGCCCGATCTCGAGCCATCTTATTACGGGCTGACCAAGGACGATCTCGGCACGGTATTCAATACCGGATCGCTGTTCACCGCCGACCAGCTGCCGTTGCGCGACATCCTCGACCTCGTCAAGACCGTGTACACCGGCACCGTCGGTTCCGAGTACATGCACATCGTCGACACGGTCGAGAAGCGCTGGATCCAGCAGCGGCTCGAGTCCTACAAGCTCGAACCCGAACTGACCCAAGACCAACGGCGCTGGATCCTGCACATGCTGACCGCGGCCGAGGGCATCGAGAAATTCATGCATGCCCGCTACGTCGGCCAGAAGCGTTTCTCGCTCGAGGGCGGCGAGTCGCTGATTCCGATGCTCGACGAGCTGATCCAGCGCGCCGGCCGCGACGGTGCCGAGGAAGTCGTCATCGGCATGGCGCACCGTGGTCGCCTGAACGTGCTGGCCAACATCATCGGCAAGCCGCCGGCGCAGATCTTTGGCGAGTTCGCAGGGCGTCGACACGTGCAGGACGAAGGCATCCTGTCGTCCGGCGACGTCAAGTACCACAAGGGCTTCTCCAGCGACGTCGAAACACCGGGCGGCCTGGTCCACATCACGCTGGGCTTCAACCCGTCCCACCTGGAGATCATCAGCCCGGTCGTACACGGCTCCGTGCGCGCACGCCAGCAACGCCGCCATGACACCGAGGGCAGCAAGGTCCTGCCGGTCATCCTGCATGGCGATGCCGCGTTTGCCGGCCAGGGCGTCAACATGGAGACCTTCAACATGTCGCAGGCGCGTGGCTACACGGTCGGCGGCACGGTGCACATCGTTATCAACAACCAGGTCGGCTTTACCACCAGCAACCCGCTGGACAGCCGCTCGACAACGTATTGCACCGACGTAGCCAAGGTGGTCGAAGCACCGATTTTCCACGTCAACGGCGACG
>JAGRGW010000484.1 GCA_020445315.1 Gammaproteobacteria bacterium | reverse complement strand
GCTGTGGAAGCCGGCCTTCTTCGGCACCAAGCCGAGCCTGATCATCAAGGGCGGCATGATTGCCGCGGCCCCGATGGGTGACCCGAACGCGTCGATCCCGACCCCGCAACCGGTGCACTACCGGCCGATGTTCGGTGCCTACGGCGCGGCCATGCATGCCACCAGCATGACGTTCCTTTCCAACGCCGCTTACGAGGCCGATGTGCATCGTCACCTGGGGCTGCAGTCCCGTATCGGCGTTGTCTACAACTGTCGCAATGTGAACAAGAGCGACATGGTGCTGAACGACTGGCAGCCGACGATCGAGGTCGATCCGCAGACCTACCAGGTGCGTGCCAACGGCGAGTTGTTGACCTGTGACCCCGCCGAGGTGTTGCCGATGGCGCAGCGCTACTTCCTGTTCTGAGCCCGGATGCCGTTGTTGCGATGATCGAGCTGGACCGGCGCCTCGACGCGGGTGAACCCGCGGTGACACTGACGTTGCCCCTGGACAAGCGCGTCCGCTGCCGTCTGCGCGTGACGCTCGATGACGGCCGCGAGGCCGGTGTGTTCCTGCCCCGCGGCGAGGTGCTGCGTGACGGCGACCTGTTGTCGAACGACGCCGGGCTGGTCGTCTGTGTCAAGGCGGCGGACGAGACGGTCTCCGAGGTCTGCAGTGCCGACTCACTGCTGCTGGCGCGCGCCTGCTACCACCTGGGCAACCGCCACGTTGCGTTGCAGATCGAGCCGGGCCGGGTGCGCTACCGCCACGATCACGTGCTCGACGACATGCTGCGCGGACTCGGTCTCGACCCCGCTGCGGTCGAGGCGCCGTTCGAGCCCGAACCCGGCGCCTACGGCGGCAGCGCGCAGCATGCACATCACGGTCATGCCCACCACGATCCCGTCCGCCACGACCATGCCCACAAAGACCCTGTCCAGTGAATCGGGCGAACTGGCCCGGCTGCGCTTGATGCAGCTGACCAGCCCGGCGCTGCCGGTCGGTGGCTTCACCTATTCGCAGGGTATCGAGTGGGCCGTCGAGGCCGGCTGGATTCGTGATGTCGGCAGCCTGCGCGACTGGTTGTCCGGCCTGATCGACGACGGCCTGGCCGGGCTCGAGCTGCCGCTGCTGGTCCGCTTGTATCGTGCCTGTGAAGCGGGAGAACCCGCGCAGGTCGGGCATTGGGGCAGGCAGCTGTTGGCGAGTCGCGAGACCCGCGAGTTGCGCCAGGAGGAACTCAACCGCGCGCGCGCCCTGATAAGCCTGCTGCGTGATCTCGGCATCGGTCGGGTCACGGAGTGGGCGGATGAACTGGTGCATTGCCAGGCGGCGCCTTTCGCCGTGGCAGCGGTCGAGTGGCGGATCACGCTCGAGGACTGCCTGCTCGGTTACGCCTGGAGCTGGCTCGAGAACCAGGTTGCCGCCGCGATCAAGCTGGTGCCGTTGGGCCAGACCGACGGCCAGCGGGTGCAGCTGCAGCTGGCGGAAAGCCTGCCGGGCGCCTGTGCCAGGGCATTGAAGATCGACGACGACGCGATCGGTTCGAGTGCGCCGGCCCTGGCGATTGCCAGCGCGCGACACGAAACCCAGTACACGCGCCTGTTCCGCTCTTGAGTGAGCGGAACAGGCCGGGCCTTGGGCCAGGGGCCGCGGACCAGGAAACGTACAGCCGTCTTATGCGCAACTCGAGAGGGGCTGTGAGGGCATAGGGAAGACTCGAAAACTGACCCTTGGATATGAAACGCGCCCCCGGACAATCCTGGTGGCCCGTGGCCCGTGGCCCGTG
>JAGRGW010000483.1 GCA_020445315.1 Gammaproteobacteria bacterium | reverse complement strand
CACGTCGGTGCGCTCGCGCAGATGCTGAACCAGCCCGCGGAAAGCCGCCGCCTCCAGTTCGGTTCTCGTCTTGTCGTCCACGTCTTCTTCCTCCAGAAAAGGGGGCACCCGGCCCGACACCGTCGATGTCGACGGCGATTGTGTGTTTCGTTCCCGGATTATGCGGATCACGCCTTGTCGTTCAACAACGGATACTGCATGCGATTGGCCGGTATCCGGCATTCGGGAGTCGCCGGGGCAACGGCACGGACAGCTGCATTGGTTACACTTGAAGATCAGCTTCGATCCGGTACCCGCCGACCGTCCCGCCTCACAACCCGTGCCGGGCGCTCGACTGTCCCGACGATCGGCAGGCATCACACCGGAGACCCTTGCTCAACATGCCGACGATGCTCTCCAAGTCCCGCATTCTCGCGGCCAGGCAGTGCTCGAAACGACTGTGGCTGGAGGTCAATCGGCCCGAGCTGCGCGTCGTCACACCGGACATACAGCGCCGCTTCGACCAGGGACATCGACTCAACGATGTCGTGCATCACCTCCTGCCGGACGGACACCTGATCACGTCGGACGTCACGCTGGGCAGCGCCCTCGCGCTGACAAAGCGGCACCTCGCACGGCAACCGCGTACGCCGTTGTTCGAGGGGACCTTCAGCCGGCACCGCGTGCTGGTGCGCGCCGACATCCTGCAGGGTTCCGGACACGGCTGGCGACTCACCGAGGTCAAGTCTTCGACACGGGTAAAGCCCTACCACCTCGACGACTGCGCCGTGCAGGCCTGGGTCATCGGAGAGGCGGGTTACCCTGTCTCGCAAACCGTCCTGGCGCATGTCGATACCGGTTTCACCTACCGCGGCAACGGCGATTACCAGGGCCTGCTCAGGCACGTCGATGTCAGCGAACGGATCCAACCGCTGATGGAACAGGTCCCGGCATGGGTGACCACCGGACTGGACGTGCTCGCCGGCGATGAACCCGACATCGCCATGGGCAGCCAGTGCACGAGCCCGTTTGGTTGCCCGTTCATCCCCTACTGCAGCCCGGAACCGACTGAGTATCCTGTCTCGCTGCTGCCGAATGCCGGCAAGGTCGTCAATGCACTCCTTGCCGACGGCATCGACGACGTACGCGACATCCCGGAGGGATGGCTGACCCGCCCAAGGCTGGAACGGGTCCGCGTCGCAACCGTTACCGGGAAACCGTACGTGGCCAGGGAACTCGCCGACTACCTGGCAGGCCTGGCTTACCCGCGCTATTACCTCGATTTCGAGAGCATCCAGTTTGCCGTGCCCATCTGGGCCGACACGCATCCCTACGAACAACTGCCCTTCCAGTGGTCCTGCCAGGTCGAGGAAGGCGCCGAATTGCTGCATGAAGAGGCCTTTCTCGATGACTCGGGTCGTGCACCGATGCGTGCTTGCGCCGAGCGGCTGATCGCAAAACTGGGCGATTCAGGCCCTATCCTGACCTACAGCCCCTTCGAGCGGCAGGTCATCCGGGCCCTCGGTCGTCGGTACCCGGACCTCGGACAATCGCTCGACGCCCTGGCGGAGCGCATCGTCGACCTGCTGCCCGTCATCCGTCAGCACTACTATCACCCGGCGATGCGAGGGTCATTCTCGATCAAGGCCGTGCTGCCGACCGTGGCACCCGGCTCGACCTACGACGGCTTGGACGTGAAGGACGGGGTAGCCGCGCAAGTGGCATTCGAGGAAGCCATCGACCCGGCAACGGATGCGTCGCGCCGAAACGAGATCAGGCAATCGCTGCTGACCTACTGCGCACTCGACACCCTGGCCATGGTGCAACTCGTGCGTTTCCTTTCAAACCCCGCACCGTTCGACAAAACCGATACCCAATGACCACGAGCAAGAAAACCGTATCTGTTGCCGTGCTACCGCTGGTTTTCGCACTGATTTGCGGTCTCGGCCTGCTGGTATCGACTGCTCACTTCCTGGCGGACCAGGATTGTTGGGCCGTGTTCCTGGCCGCTGCGGTGATCGCGTGGCCGTTGTGGTTCTACGGTGCCGAAACCACCCTCTTTCACCGCCGGGTCGTGATCGGCCACCTGGCGGTCGAAGGCGGCAGGCTCCGAAAATGGTTCTGGCGGGGTACACTGACGCGCATCCTGCTGGCCTGTGTCTCGCTGGTTCTTGCCGCGCTGCTGGTTGCGCTCGTGTCGCGCCTCGATACTGTCGGCTGGATCATCCTGTTCGCGGATGTCGTCGTGCTCGCCGCCGCCATCGGACCCTTGCACAAACTCATGGCCCCGGAACTGCGTGAACGGCAGACGGGCGTCGTGGCTCGGCGATGGCCCCTGCTCGGAATCAATGTCCTCGTCCTGACGATCGCATTCGGTGTATTCGACTTATCGGCCGGTGCCGTGGACACCCGCAACCAGCCCTGGGCGGATGTCGCTGAAACCGCTTTCGATGAAGGCTATGCCGCGTGGCGCTGTGCACCTGTCGCGCTGCTTGCCGGCGTGTTCGAAACCAGCGACGCGCTGACCTGGCACGTGGCCGAGGTCGCGACATCCACCGTGGACGACCTGTCGTTGCGCGCCGTATTCTGGGTCTTGATGCTTTTTCATGCCGGGCTCCTGGCCTACCTGTTCACACGCTTTCAGCTTGGCATCTACGGGATCCTGGAAAATCGCCTGTCACCGCATTCGACAGACTCGACGATCTCGATCACGTTCGTGTTCACGATTCTTGCCCTCGCCGTGCCCTACCTGTACGCCAGCGCCAAGCTCGCGGAGACGGACTGGAGCGAAACGCGCAGCGGCGCCCGCCAGTTGATCGAGGCCTACGATCCGTGCCTGTTGTCAGCGGAAGAAAAAGCGCAGTTGTTGGCCCGACTCGGGCATGAAATCCAGGCTGCCGAGGCGACTACCCGCGCCATGGCAGAGGCCCGAATCGACAGCGGCACGGTCGAATTGATCGGGTCACTCGAACCGGCCGTGGATGCCTACCTGGACTGGTACTTCACCGTCATCGCCGAATACGAACGGCTCGCGGCCGCCGTGGCGGGAGACATTGCCGAGACCATGGCCACGCAGTTCCAAAAACACGTGTTCGAGAACACGGGCTTCGCCGAAAAGCTGGCGCTGCTGGAGCAGCACGTCAGCGCCCAGACCCTGGCATCCATGGAGGCGCACCTCGACGCGGTTGGACCACGGACGACCGCCGACACCCTGACCTCACGATGCCAGGTGGAACGCCTTGGCCTCGCAACGCTTTCCGGCGATGTCGTGCACGACGAACTCATCCAGGCATTCGGGACCGTGTCGAGCGGGCCGTTCATCGCCGCCGGCGGCGGCGCCCTCGGGAGCGCGGTGCTGATGAAGGGCCTGGCCGGCAAGGCCAGCGCCAGTGCGGCCTCGAAAGCGCTGGCAACGAAATCGTTCCAGGCGGCATCGGCGCTGGCGCTGAAGATGGCCGCCAAGAAAGGAGGGGGTGCGCTACTCACCGGGGCCACGGCTGCAGCGGTATGTTCCCCGGGAGGCCCCGCCGCCATCGTCTGTGGCGTTGTCGGCGGCCTCGTCGCCTGGGCGCTGATCGACAAGACCGCGGTGGAAATCGACGAGGCGCTCAACCGCGATGAGATGAAGCACGACATCCTCCGATCATTGAACGATGTCACACCCGAGGTGGCGCAAGTCCTGAAGCAGCGTCAGGCGCTTTTGATCGACGGGACACTCCAGCATTTCGAAACGACTATCGAACGACGCTTCCTGCCTTACCGGGACGGACTCTGAGTGCGAGGCGTTCGTCGTGTCAAAACAGGCAACGGAGTAACGTACCCCTTCGGCGGGAGTGGCTACACATGGCGATTGCCGTCGACGTCAGCACTTGGCGCATTGGCAGCGGTCACAGGGGCCCGCCATGCGCGCAGAACCGCACTTGACGCCTTGAAGAACGCACGGTGAATTCGACCGGGCATGTTCCATCCGATGCAGAACCCGGATGCGGCGATTGACCACACGATGTC
>JAGRGW010000482.1 GCA_020445315.1 Gammaproteobacteria bacterium | reverse complement strand
TCGGCCAGCCGGTGCCACTGCGACGGTGAAGGCACCGACGGCAGCGCTGTCTCGGGATCCATCGGACTGACGCTTTCCAGGACATCCTGAGCGAGCGTTAACGCCTGGCTCTCGCCGGTGTCGTGGATCTCGATCGGCGTGGCGGCGTAGACGATGGGCATGGCGACCAGCGAACCGATCGCGAGCGCGAGACGTGACCGACGTTTCCGGCCAACCCGGATCACCGGCCGTCGGCCCGTTGTGCGACATGGCGTTGCCAGTTCGCCTGTGCCCGTTGCCGATATCGTGCGGCGCGCTCGCGGTGATTCGGGGCATGGTAGCAACCGGCGGCGACCCAGGCGTCGGTATGGCGATCCAGGCAGCGCTGGAGGATTCGCGCTGCCACCCGGAGATTGTGCACGGGATCGAGTGCCTGCTCGGGGTCGCCGAGCGCATCCCGGTGAAAACGCCAGTGTACCTGCATCAGCCCGACATCGATCCTGTCCTCGCCGTCGGCCAGCCAGGCGCGCAGTCGTGTTTCGGCGGCCTGTCGGGTCGAAAAGAAGTGCCCCTGGCCATGGACATTCAGGGTCCAGGGCCAGGGACGAAAGGTGCCGTTGGCATCGACCCGGCGACCGGACTCGGTCAGGGCGATGGCGTAGAGCACCTGGGCGGGGAGCGAAAAGCGGTCGGCCGTTTCCTGGAAGGCTTCGGGCACCGCGCCGTGCGCCGGGCCCTGTAGCATGGCGGCCAGGAATGCGGTCGGGCCGATGGCCGACAGGCAGGGGCGGATTCGGCTCATAGCGAGGACACCGGTATTTCCTGCAAGGACTCGCCGCGGCGACGCAGCAGGTAAGGCACGCTGCCCTGCCCGTCGCTGACGCGCGCCAGCGTGCCGCGGTCGATGTTCAGGGTGACCTGGCGTTCATGGACCCAGGCCGGATCGATGGCCTGTTGTCGGGCCCAGCGGCGCACGGCCTCGCTGCCTTGTACTTCGAATCCGACCAGGTAGAGATCGATGCCGGCAACGGCCGTCCGCCGGGCCAGCACCCGCGACAGGGCGAGATCGCACGCGGTGCAATCGGCACCGACGAACAACACCAGGCGGTCGTCAGTTTGCAATACCGGTTCGTCGGGGTCGGCCTTTGGTATCAGGGCCGTGTCGATCAGCGACAGGTCCGGATAGCGGCGTTGCCAGGCAGCGTCGTACGCGCGCTGGAAGGCCAGCACCCGTTGCGCGTCGTTGTGCAGCAGCTGCACCCAGCGCTCGGCATAGCGCCGGCGTTCGTCGTCGCTGCGCGCATGGATACCCAGCACCTCGATTGGGGACAGCGTCGCGGGACTGAGACTCCCGCGAATGCCCGTCATCAACTGGGAATAGCGCTGCCATTCATCGGTGCTCAACGCCCACTGCGCCGCGCGCTGGGCATCATCGTGGGCCAACCGGGTCTGCTCGACAGCGAGCGGGGTTATCTGGGTTTGATGCTCCATGGTGCCTGGCGGGGCCGCATCCACCGATGTGGCACCGAGTATCGATGCCAGCACCGCAGGCCACCTGCACGTGGATCGGTTCATTGCGGGGTGACCAACGGACGGGACTCATCGACCGCGCGGTCGGCTGCCCATGGCCGGGTCAGATCGCGGTAGCGTGCGGCTTGGTCCGTCAACCGACAACCCACGGCCTGAGAGGACTGTGCGGAGGCATCCGGTGTCGCTGGTACCTCGACGGGGTTGCTCGTCGGTGCCGGCGTCGCCTCATCGGTGGGTGTGGCTTCCCAGAACCACGCACCGGCGACGAGCAACAGGATAAGGACAGCCTCCATTCAGTTGCCCTCCTCGACGGTTTGGTCGTGTTCGACTGATATTCCGGACGGGATGCAGCGCTCGAAACTGACCAATCGGTGCCAGGG
>JAGRGW010000481.1 GCA_020445315.1 Gammaproteobacteria bacterium | reverse complement strand
ACCGGGGAACGGAATTCATGGACCTGATGAGTCTATTCAACTCGGCCATGCGCGTGAGAAAAGAGACCGGGAAGTCGATCACCGCGCAATTCTCCGAGGCGCTTCGCCTGCGGCTGTCCCGCACCGCGCTGAGCCCGTCGGAATATTACGAGTACCATCTCTACGAAGATGGCATGGCCTTCGACGCCAAACGCGACTACCTGGGTTGGCGAAAAAGCAGGGAACTCGATCGGGCCCTGAACCTCGATTCGTGGCGCGCCTGCGCCAACGACAAGTTGCTCTTCCACTCGCTGCTGCACGGACTCGGCTTCCCGCTGCCCAGGATTCGCGCGATCTATAACGCGAGCGGCCGGCAGTTCGACGGCGCGGTATCGCTGGTGGACACGGATTCGGTTCGAAACTACCTGCAGTTCGACGCGCCCTATCCCCTCTTTGTCAAACCCATCGTCGGTAGCTTCGGCAGGGGTGCCATAGCACTGTCCGCTTACGACCCGGAGCACGACCGCATCTTCCTCGCCAATGGTGAATCGATGCGATCGAACGACCTCCTTCGGAGCTTCGACTTCGATCCTTTCGAGGGACAGCTCTTCCAGGATGTCCTCAAACCCGATCCGGATATCGAGGCGCGTTGCGGGAACCGCATCTGCAGCGTCCGAGTCTCAATCGTCCTTCACCGCCACCGGCCGCGTGTTCTCTACGCGGTCTGGAAGATCGCAACCGGGCGCAACATGACGGACAACCTGGCCGGTGGCAAAGCCGGCAACCTCACGGGATGGGTGAATCCCGATACAGGCGTGGTCGAACGTGTCGCGCGCGGGATGGGCGATCACTATACCGAGGTCTCGCACCACCCCGATACCGGCGAGCGCCTGCTGGGATACGCGTTGCCAGGGTGGAAGCCCGCACTCGACCTGTGTCTCAACGCGGCAACCGCCCTGCCCGGGCTGCGCCTGCAGAACTGGGACATCGCACTCTGCGATACCGGCCCGGTGATCCTGGAAGTCAATACGGAATCCGACCTGGGGCCCGATCAGCTCTACGGCCGACGCGGATTCTTTTCCGCTTTCGCTTCGGCGCAGCAACAGCGCTGACGACCGGACCGGCGACAGCAAAAAAGCCGGCAATGCTGCCACCGACGTGACGGTATCACTGTGTGATGTCGCTTAGCCGCAAGCCTAAAACCCGTAGGACACGGTCAGCGTCCGGACAGCCACGATGATGCATCATCAGGGCTCAAGCAGCGCAGGCAGGACCTGCATCAGTATCCGCCTGGTCGTCAACGCCTGCTGGTGGGGTGCGGCATCCGAAGGGTCTTTCGGATCCAGACCGTTCGCGATTTCGTAGGCGTCGGACAGTCCATCGTTGTCATCGTCATCGTCTTCCACCAGCCCGAGGGCGGAACGGCAGCTGACATCACAATCCGGGGCAAACTCGTCCGGCATGCCGTCGCCGTCGGTATCCAGGCTGGCGCCTGCAGCGTAAGGAAAGGCGTCATCGCTGTCAGGAACACCGTCGAAGTCACTGTCGATGCCGGTCACGTCGTCACAGGGATCACCGATTCCATCGCCATCGCTGTCAAGTTGGTAGGGGTTTCCGTCACCACCGGGCAGGTAGCCACCGTTACCGTCCATCTCGTAGGGATTTGGATAGAGCGGGCAGTTGTCGGCGTCGTTGAACACGAAATCGTTGTCCGCATCCAGGTCGCAGGCATTGCCGATCCCGTCCAGGTCGACATCGAGCTGATCCGGGTTGATATCGTTCGGGCAGTTGTCACGGTTGTTGACGACCGAGTCGCCATCGACATCGTCGTCACAGCTGTCGCCCTCCCCATCACCGTCGGTATCGATCTGCCCCGGGTTGGCGAGCCCCAGGCAATTGTCCACCGGGTCCGCGACGCCGTCGTTGTCCTCGTCGTTGTCGCAGGCATCGCCGAGGCCGTCGCCGTCACTGTCGACCTGGACGAAATTGCTTACCGTCGGGCAGTTGTCAGTCGTGTTGAAGACATTGTCACCGTCGATATCCAGGTCGCACTCGTCACCCCTGCCGTCGTTGTCCTGATCGTCCTGAACGAGCCCCCCCAACGGCAGGTTGCGACCGCTCGCAACCTGGGGGCAGAGGTCGTCAGGGTCGAGGATCGCGTCATTGTCGTCGTCGTTGTCACAGGCATCGCCCTGCCCGTCCGCATCCGTGTCCCGCTGATCCGCATTGGTCTCGGCAATGCAGTTGTCGCGCGCATCGATAACGCCGTCGCCGTCCGAATCGGTCGGCAACACGTAGGCCAGTTCTCCGAAGATGGCGAAATAGCCTTCGATCGAGTACTTCTCTCCCGGATCGTCGGCGAGTCGGGCGGTCTGGTAGCGGTGCAGCGACGTACCGTCCTGGTCGAAGAACTGCGGGGCGGGAATGCGCCCGAAGATGTCCTCCAGTGCATCGTCGAACCAGCCCGCGAATAATGTCTTGATACCGTTGGCCAGGTCGGCCACGGCCGTGGCGCAGGCCGTTGACGTCGATGTCAGTTGGCAGTTGTCGAAATCGAGACTGATGAACTTCAGGTCCCAGGCCCCGGTATACGCGTAATCGAGATAGGGATCCTCGGCAACCGTGGAGAACTGGTAGGTCTGCCTGCCTTTCGTCGACATGACGAACCGCGCCAGGACGCGCTCGTCAGTCGTGTCGGTAATCGTGATATCGATCCGTGGCGCCGCGAAGAATATCGGCGCATTGGTCTCGACCAGCTGCCAGTCCTTGGGCATCCAGGTGAAGGGCGTCACCGCGACCTCGGAGACAATCGAGATCGGGTTCGTCCCGCGTTCGACGAACAGCGGACTCCAGCGCGCCAGGCTCAAGCCGTTCATCGCCACGGGCGTTTCGTCGGTCGCCGTACCCAGCGGATTTATCCCCAGCTCCGCATGGGTCGGAGCCGCGACGATATTCATCAGGCGCCGGTGATCGACGGTGACGAGGCGGTTCAGGTAACGCGTGTTCAACAGCATCGCCATGTCGAAGTCCTGCCCGTTCGGCGTTTGAGCCTCGGCAAAGCGATCGAACACCCGCGCGTTGGCGGTGTCGATATCGAGATTCGTGTACATCTGCGCCGGTGGCAGCGCGTTCCCCGGCATCTGTTCTCCCGGCATGACATCGACGGACTGCGTCAGCACCATGCCGTCCCGGAAATGCAGGCTGGTATCGATGAAGTCGAGTTCGACATCGACGAAGTCGTCCGGCTGTTTGCCGGTTTCCAGCGGCTGAAACAGGTTGCGCAGCAGCCGGCGCATGCTGCGACTGTCGGCGCGGGGATGATTCGTGAACGCGTTCCAGGTCAGCTCGAACAACGCCAGCGATTCCGGGCGGAACTGCTCCAGCAGGGCCTGTGCCTCGGTCTCCAGGTCCGGCACGTGTTCCTTCCAGGTCTGGCTGACGCAGATGCTTTCGGCCGGCAGTACGGCATCCAGTCCGACCAGCGACAGGTTTGTCGGGCCGGTGTCGGCGAACACCAGCTTCTCCGGATCGGCGGAATCTGGCGAAACGACGAACCTTCGGTGATTGGACTGCGGCAGCGCCACCGGGTAGTCCGCCAGGCAGGTCGTACAGACCTCGTCGGCGGTCAGTTCGGCATTCGGGCAACTGAGAAACTGGGCCAGTTCGGGTTCTTCGTCGATACTGTCCTGGTCGACCCTGACCTTAGGACGGGCGATACAGTTGTTGCGATCGGTCGCGTAACGTATCTCGAGATCGGTCAGCTTGATATCGACCAGGGCCAATAGTTCATCGAACGTGACATCGGAAAACAGCGTGTCGGTATAGTCGCCGGCCACGGTCAGCGGGTGGATGAACAGATCGACCTCGGACAGCCGCTCGATCGCCTGGGACTTCATCGTGGCGTCGATGCCGTTGAAACAGACCTCGAAGTCATTCGGCTTCGGGATCGATTTGACGCAGGCCGCTTCCACCGCCGCGCACAAACCCAGGCAGGCGACTCCCGCGGGCGGGAACGCCGCGCCTGCCGCCGCCAGGCAGACCCCCGTCGCCGCCTGGCAGTTCCTCGACGCAACCTCGTAGGTAGCGTAGAGCGCGACCGCCTCGGCATAGGCCACCGCGAATTCCCGCGTGCGCTTGATCGCCGGCACATCCCTGGCCGGCAGGCACATGCGGTCGTCGAATGCCACCGATTTTTTTGTTGCGACGTCGGGGAGGCTGGCTTCCATGGCCAGGTTGAAGTCTTCGACCGATTCAAATGGCAGCGTGTCGGCCTGCGTCAGTTCGAGCTTGTCGATTGCCGCTTTCGACAACTGCATCGTCAGCGGGGAATCGCTTTGGGCGGTGTTGGGCTCCGTCCACATATCGCGCCCATCGATCATGACGATCTCGTCGATTGCGCGCACGAGGTCTCCATTGGGCTTTTCACCTTCGACCAGCAGCCGGAAACGCAGCACGGGCTCGTCGGCAAGCGTGAACGGAGGCTCGAACTCCGGGAACCCGACCACGACCGGCCCGTGGGGGACTACCACGTAGAAGGGGTCGCCGGTCCTGGGGTCGGTCCGTTCTTCCTCGACGTAAGCCGGCGTCCAGCTCTGACCATTGTCGAGACTGAAACGGTAGTCGAGCCGATCGTGACCTGACGGCACGAGGACACTGATCGTCACCAGCGCCTCTCTCGCGTAGTCGCCAGGCAGCAAGGTGCCGTCTTCGGGCAAGATCAGGTCGAGGGTGCCGTCCGTGGGTTGCACCCAGCCAATCGCCACCCGCAGGTCGCAGACATCGCCGATGCCGTCCTGATCGTCATCTTCCTGCTGTGCGTTGTCGACCAGTGGGCAGTTGTCGACGTCGTTCAATACGCCATCGCAATCCGTGTCGTCCGTGCACATTGCAAAGGCCGGATTCACCCCCAGGCCCAGCCACACAAGACCAAACAGCTGGGCCCTTATCCCGCGTGAGATCCGTGTTGCCAAACCTTTCACCAGCCAGTCGTGCCGCGTGGTTAATCATCGGTAACGATATCAGAGAGAGGGCTGCCGCAGTCATCGAATGACCGGGCGCAACGTGATCTTGCGATTTTAGGTCTTGCCGCCATCAAGGCGACGCCGCGGGCGTGCCTGGACAGACAGCGCAACTTCGGCAAGCATGCACCCAGCGGTCACCTGCGAAAATGAATGCGGCGGCACCCCACCCTTCAACAGGCCGGGTGGGCCGACAGCATTCTGAACCACGGTGACAGTAGACCCATACGGAAACGGCAACAGATGGCTGACGGTATCGCGATGCATGCAACAAAGGTAGTGTACCTGCCCCCCAGACTCTCCCTGCCTCACTTGTGCTGGCTGGCCTGCCTGCTTTGCCTCCCGTTGACCGCATCGGGCGATGTGATCTACAGCCTCGCCACCAACCTGTTGCACGAAAACGACGGGACAGTGCAGGCGCTGAATACCGGCTTCGCTGAGCACAACTTTGTCACGGCATCCGACGACGGGCGCTTCGTCGTGTTCTCCTCGCCGGATCCGGCGACCGGCAATGGCATCATCCCGAGTTCGGATATCTACAGCTACGACCGCGTGGCGCGCACGACGCGCCGTGTCGTCGATCACACGTCGACGGTCGACGGCGCGTTCAATACCTTTCAGTTCCTGCCGACGACAGCCACACTGTCGCCCGACAAGCAGTTGCTCGCCTACGGCGTCGGGCTGACCACGAGGCAGGGCATGGCCAATCCAAGCCGCGGCGTAACCCTCGCCGTTGCCCGCGCCAGCGACGGCGTCATCGTCGGCAACCCGGCCGGCACCAATCCCGTCTCGGACGGGCTCCAGGCCGCCTTTGTCGGGCTGGACTGGGACCCGGGCGGCACATCGTTCGTCACGCCCAGTTATGTCACGGTACTGTCGGCGCTCGGGTCGCCGGTCGACCTGCCGGCAATCGTCCGTTTCACCCTGCAGGGCAATGGCACATGGACGCAGACACCATTGACGACGCCTGCCTATTTCAACAACGTGCTGCCACCGCAGGCCCGCACCTATATCTACCCTGCACTGTCGCCCTCGGGTGCCGGACTGGCCTTTTTCTCCCTGTTCTGGCCAGACGTGATCGGCGGCTCGCAGCCGGTCACGGCGCGCCTGGTCGTCGCCAACAGCGACGGCAGCAACCCAACGGTGGTGTTCACCTTCAACCCGGGCCTCTACCCGGCCGGACTGAGCTGGTCGCGCGACGGTACCCGCCTGATCGTCGCGTTCGCGAACCAGACCAACGTGGGAACCGGACTGCTGCCGTCGGCGAGCCTGTCGACTGCTGTCGTACGAACCATCGACATCAACAACGGCGACATTGCGTCCCTGGCGGGTATCGATGCGGGCTACTTCCCGGCGGCGGCCGACCCACTGACGACGCAGGCCGACAACACCCTGTGTTTTCCGTTCCCGGTCGGCAACAACGTAATCCCGTTGTGTCTTTGATGCCCGGTTTGGACCTCGCGCGGCTGACCTGACCCGACCGGTCACCCGGCACCCGCCCCTGTCGTTACATGCCCCGACCAGGGTGTGTCCAAGTGACGGTCTGGCTAAAGCTCGCGGGTGAACAGCCGAATATAGCTGTCAGTTGTCATGTCAAGCAGCGCAAAGGACCACCCCGATGCCAAAACTCTCCCTGCACACGCTGCTCGCCGGCCTGTTAGGCCTGATGGTAACCGTCGGCGCTATCATCTTCGGCAGCATTCTCGTCAACCAGCACCAGATGCAGGAAATGACCGAGCGCGTGCTGGCGCGGCATGTCATGGTCATGGACAAGGCGCACGCGCTGAAATTGCACGTGGTACAGGTTCAGCAATGGCTGACAGACATCAGCGCCACGCGCGGACTCGACGGACTGAACGATGGTTTCGACGAAGCGGCCGCCCATGCCGGTGAATTCCAGGAACTGCTGAAGGAACTGGAGCAGATCGACCCCGACGGCCGTGCTTCTTACCGGTCCATGCAGCCCGTATTCGACTCGTACTACAGCGTTGGCCAGCGCATGGCGCAGGCGTACGTCGATCGCGGTCCGGCAGGTGGTAATGCGCTGATGGCGGAATTCGACGCCGTCGCCGCCGCCATGAGCGAAAAGATCGACTTGTTTGTGGAGAAATCGCGCAAAGCGGTGGACGAGGGGCGTACAGGGAGTATCGACCTGATCACGTCCCTGGGGTACACGAGTTGGATCGGCGCAGTCGTTTTCATCCTCGTGCTTGGCGCCATGGGATGGGTGTTCCGCTCCGTTTTGCGCCAGGTCGGCCATGACCCGGCCGAGCTCGAAACGATCGCGGCCCGCATTGCCGATGGCAGGCTCGAACTCGATGCAAGCCCCAAACAGGAAAAGGCCACCGGCGTATACGCCGCACTCCTCCGCATGCGCGAGCAGCTGTCCGCACAGATCAGCAAGATCAACGCGCAGGCCGTCGAGAATGGGCGCATGCGCTCCGCGCTTGATCACGCGACCTCGCCGATCACCGTCTCCGACGACACCAACACGCTGATCTACCTGAACCACGCGGCCAGGAAGCTCTTTGGTCGGCTCGAGGAGGATATCCGCAGGCAACACCCGACGTTCGCCGTCGCCGACCTCGTCGGGCGCAACCTGGGTGATTTCTTCAGTGACCCCGACATACGCCGCTCTTACGCGAATCCGCTGCAAGAAAGCACGTCGCTCACCACGCAACTGGGCAGCCGCTCACTGACCCTGGCCACCAGCCCGATTCTCGACAGCGAAGGCCAGTATCTCGGTCGAATCAGCGAATGGCGGGACATCACCGACGAACTGCTGGAACAGCAGCAGGAAGCGGAACGTATCGAAGAGGAACGCAAAGTATCGGCTGCAAACCTGCGGCTGAAAGTGGCACTCGACAACGTCAGTTCCAACGTCATGGTCGCGGACGAGTCGCACCGGATAATCTACGTGAACGAAACCGCGCTGCGGCTGTTCAGCGATGCCGAAGCCGACATTCGCAAGGAGTTGCCGAATTTCGAGGCGAAGCGCCTGCTGGGTGCGAACATCGATACGTTCCACAGCAACCCGGCGCACCAGAGAGGCCTCGTCGAAGGGTTGCGCGACACCCATCGGGCGACTTTCGAGATCGGCGGACTCACCATGCACTTCGTCGCCAACCCGGTCATCGACAGCGCGGGCAATCACCTCGGTACGGTGGTCGAATGGACCGACCGGACGGCCGAAATCGCGGTGGAACGGGAAGTCGACGAACTGGTCGCCGCAGCGCGGGCGGGAGACCTCGGCAGGCGTGTCGGGCTGACAGGCAAACAGGGCTTCTTCCACCAGCTGGGCGCGAATTTCAATGCCCTACTCGACGAACTCGACGGCGTGTTCGGCAACATCGCGGACGTCATGGCGCAGTTGGCCAAGGGTGACCTCAATCGCAGCATCCAGCACGACTACGCCGGTACGTTCGGACGCGTAAAGGGCGACGTGAACGCCATGATCGACCGACTCTCGGCGATCGTGTCCGACCTGCGCGATGCGACTGCTCGGATAGAGGCCGGCGCCGAAGAAATCAACCAGGGCAACGCACATCTCTCGGCACGGACCGAGCAACAGGCCAGCTCGCTCGAACAGACGGCGAGCTCGATGGAGCAGCTGACCGCGACGGTGCGCAACAATGCCGGCAACGCACAGGAGGCCAACCGTATTGCGACGACCGCGATGCAGGCAGCCGAACGTGGTGGAACGGTCGTGGCCAACGCCATCCAGGCTATGGACCAGATCAATGCCTCGTCGAACAAGATCGCGGAAATCATCGGCGTCATCGACGAGATCG
>JAGRGW010000480.1 GCA_020445315.1 Gammaproteobacteria bacterium | reverse complement strand
AGCGGTTGCCATCGACGTCATACAGATAGGCGCCTTCGGCGCGTTGGGCGAAGAAGGGTTCGCCACCCACGCCCTTGAACGCGCGCACCGGTGAGTTCACACCGCCGGGGATGTGGCGCTGGGCGAGTTCAAAACGGTCGTGGGCGGTACTCATCTCAGGTGGTCTCCTCGGCGGTATCGAAGCAGTGGGCGAAGGCGCGGGTCGCGGCGGTGATGTCGTCGGCGCCAAAGACGGCGCTGACGACGGCCAGCATGTCGGCCCCGTCGCGCACCAGGGCGGCGCCATTTTCGGGGCTAATTCCGCCTATCGCAACCACCGGCACGCCGAGCGCTTTGCGTGCCCTGCGCAACAGGGCCGGCGTGGCGGAAACAGCGTTGGGCTTGGTTGGTGAAGCGAAGAAGCTGCCGAAGGCGATGTAGTCCGCGCCGCCGGCCGCAGCCTGGCGGGCGAGTTCGAAGTCGTTGTAGCAGGAAACGCCGACCAGCCGACCCTCGCCGAGCCGCCGCCGTGCGACTGCCAGTTCACCGTCGTCACGCCCGATGTGCACGCCGTCCGCGAGGGTCGCAACGGCCAGTTCGACGTCGTCGTTGACGATGAACGGTACAGCGAAAGCCGAGCAGAGGTCGCGCAGCACCCGGGCCTCCAGCCGACGACGTTCGGTGTCGCCGGACTTGTCCCGGTACTGGACGATCCTGGCGCCGCCTGCCAGGGCGGCTTCGACATCGCTGCGCAGTTGTGCCAGGTCGACGTGGCGGTCGGGTGTGATGGCGTAAAGGCCACGCAGGCGTTCGTTCATGGTCATCGTGTCGGCAGAAACTGGCCGTGCCCGGGCGCGGTGGCGCGGGTCAGGGCCTGGTGGGTGAAGGTCTGCGCCTCGGTCACCGCAACTTCCGGGGCCATGCCGCGCCCGAGGGATACGGCACAGGCGCTGGCCAGCGTACAGCCGGAGCCGTGGTAAACGCCGGGCAGGAGCGGCCACCTGAATTGGCTGGACGTCGGGCCCGGCAGCCACAGCTGGTTCTCGACCTCGTCGCCCCCGGCCTCGTCTGCCCCGGTGAG
Organism: Gammaproteobacteria bacterium; assembly: GCA_020445315.1. Taxonomy (GTDB): domain Bacteria; phylum Pseudomonadota; class Gammaproteobacteria; order Chromatiales; family Chromatiaceae; genus Thiosocius. Next base: position 6,621 of record JAGRGW010000480.1, on the reverse strand, counting down.
CAGCACCGCGCCGGCGCCGAGATCGAGCAGGGCCGTGGCGGCGCGAGCGGGCTCGTGTTCCCCTGTCAGCCTGCGTGCCTCTTCCCGGTTGGGCGTCGCCAGTGTCGTTCGGGGCAGCAGCCGGTCACGGATGCATCTTATGATGTCGGCGTTACCGAACCCGAATCCGCCGCCCGCGGCCAGCACCGGGTCGAGCACGACCGGGACATCGAGCCCGGCCAGGCTGGCCGCGAGCAGGTCGACCTGGTCGCAGCCGGCCAGCAGACCGATCTTGACGGCATCGGGGCGGATGTCGGCGAGCAGCGTGGCCAGCGTCGCGCGGAACGTGGGCGTGGAAACCGGGTCGATGGCGGAGACGTTGCGCGTGTCCTGCACGGTCAGGGCGGTCACGATCGTGATAGCCCTGCCGCCGAGCGCGCGGACCGTTTCGATGTCCGCCTGGATGCCGGCGCCGCCGGTCGGGTCGTGGCCACCCACGCAGAGGACGATCGGTGTGTCGGACATGGCCGGGAGTCTAGCAATCACCCCGAGCCGGGCGAAAGTGTGCAAACCCTGTTGCGTACCGGCCAATGCCCGCGGAGCCTCTGGCAGAATTCGCCCGGTCAAATGCGTTTAACGGCGAGGAGATGTTTGCATGAAGACCTACATGTGCGTGATCTGCGGTTTTGTTTACGACGAGGCCAAGGGTCTGCCGGACGAGGGTATCGAGCCCGGCACCTTGTGGGACGATGTGCCGCTGAACTGGCAGTGCCCGGAATGCGGCGCCGGCAAAGACGATTTTGAAATGATGGAGATCTGACCGCCCTCCCTGCGCTTTCCCGGGTCGCGTGCCAAGCGTCTGAAAATGCTTCGTTTTCCGTCGGCGTCACAAATTAGCGCCGCCGCAGCCTAGGCTCGGACAAAATCTGAGCTACACTTCGAAGTAGCCCAAAGTCTCGCATCTCTCGCAAAATCAATCACTTGTGAGACGATCTGACGTCGTTGCCAGTCGCCCCCTGGAGGTGTACCCATGCAACAGAAGCCGAACGATCTTCTCGAAATCGCTCGCCAGTATTGTGCCCTTATCGAGTCGTGGGACGAGGCCCATCGAATGCCCCTGACCCAACTCAACGAACTGCTGCCGAGGCTGCACGCGGCGATGGCTGCCGTGGATTCGGTGCAGGAGGCCGGCCCGGATGGCTCAGGCATCGACCTCGATCAGCGCTTTGAATTGTTCAGTCGCCTGCACCGCCTGCTCGGCGACCTGGATGCCTACTGGATGGAGTACGACGTGACGCCGGACCGGCAGGAGATGAGCGGCAGCCTGGCTGACGACCTGACCGATATCTACTGCGAGCTTCGCGACGGTCTCGATCTTGTCGAGCGTCAGGACGACCCGCGGCGGACACTCGGACGCTGGCGCGACGGATTCTGCAAGCACTGGGGGCAGCACGTCGTCGATGCCGAGCGTCACCTTTATGCACTTTCCGCGCGGGATCGCCTCTACTGATCGTCGTTTACTTTAGTGGTACACTCAGGAATTCGCTGTCGAATTCTGGATCGTAACGAGGTGTGTGAATCATGAGCGAAGCAGTTCTGGCCGAAAGTGATCTCTCCCTGACTGGCTCTGCGCGGGGCAAGATGGCCGAGTTGATGGGGCAGGTGGAAGACAACATCCAGGGTGTGCGGGTCTTCGCGACACCGGGCGGCTGCAGCGGAGTCAGCTTCGGCATGACCTTCACCGATCAGCTGAACGACGACGACAACGTGCGCGAGTACGAAGGCGTACGGGTCATCGTCGATGCCGGTACCCTGGAATACATTCGCGGGGTCGAGATCGACTTCGTCGAGGGTGGTGATGGCGATGCACGCTTCGTCTTCAACAACCTGCAACCGGTCTCGGGTGGCGGCTGCGGTACCTGCGGATCGCAGGGCGGCGGCTGTTCCTGACATGGCTGCGGCCGCTCCGGTCGCGGTTTTCTGATCGACACCAATGACCCGCCTGACCGGCGGGTCATTCGTTTTCGGCTTCCCCCGGCTCGGTCTCCCGGTCTGCGCTGACCGATCCGCCGCCAAAGATCTGCTGTTGCACCCAGTCGAGGTAAGGTGTCATGCCTTCCTCCATTTGCATGGCCATGTTGAGGTCGCTGTAGGCCTTGTCGGTCTGACCCAGTTGCCACGAAACCCAGGCCAGGCGGGCGCGGTCATCGGTGTTCTCGCGGCCGGCCAGCGCGGCCTCCAGCTGTTTCCCCGCCTTGGCCAGTTCGCCGGCATCGATCATCACCAGGGCCATGGCCCGGTGGCGTCGCGGATTGCCGAGACCCGCCTGCAAAGCCGCCGTCAGCAGGGGCTCTGCCTCGGCAAAGCGCTCGTCCCGCGCCAGCAGCACGCCGAGTTCGGCCGCAGCCTGTGCGTGGTCGGGTTGCTGCGCCAGGACTTGCCGCAGGTGCTGTTCGGCCGCATCGAGGTTGCCGGCCTCGAGCAGTGACAGGCCGAGTCGGTACAAGGTTTCCGAGTCGCTCGGGCGGTGTTCCAGTGCCGTGCGGAAGCTGCCGACCGACTCCTCGACCAGGCCCATTTCAAACTGGGATCGACCCAGTAACAGGTACCCATCGTGCGGAGACCAGTGCCCGGTATAGCCTTCTTCGTGTGATGCGTCGATAGCGGTCAGCACGTGATTCAGCGCGATGTCGGCGGCGCCGGTCTCCAGCGCGCGTGCGGCCAGCCGCAGGCGGCCTTCGATGTAGTGCGGATCATGCGCGATCTCGGCCTCGAACAGGCCCTCTTCCTCCCACCACCGCGCGTTGGAGAATGCGGTGATGACCGCCAGCAGCAGGATCAGCGGTACGTAGATGACCGCTTCGCTGCCCGGCAGCAGCTGCCGGCCGAGCGGGCGCCACAACACGAACAGGGCGTAGGACACGGCCAGCGCCAGGCCCCAGGACGCGAGATACAGGATATGCGGGTTGTGATAGTACTCGGTCGGCAGAAAACCGACGCCGGGCAGTATCCAGAGCAGGAACCACGCGCCGCCCAGTGCGCTGGGGTGGCTCAGTGTCAGGCCGAGGCCGACGGCCACCAACAGCACCACGACGCCGAGCAGGGCGGCCACTTCGGCCGTACCCCATCCCTGGCTGATCCGCCAGGCATCGGACAGCACGGGTTCGCCGGGCAGCACGACCGATTCGAGCAGGTACCAGAAATGCCGCAAGGCCGTACCGACGTTGTCGAGCAGGCTGGACGTGGGGTATTCGCCGGCGGCATGCATGCCGCCCATGACCAACTGTCGGTAGAGAATGACCAGCAGCAACCCGCCGCCGAGCAGGGCCAGGCCGCGGATGCGCATTGGTGCGATACCGGCCAGGAACGGTCGCCCACGCTCGCGGCTCTCATAGACACCGACCAACAGGGCGGCGAATGGCAGCACGTAGGCGATCTCGTGCGATGTCATCGCCGCCAGGCCGGCGAGCGACATGGTAAGCAGCCAGCGGTTGACGTGGCGACGTTCGGACTTCGTCGTGGCCTGCAGGCGGGTGAACAGCACCAGGCTCCACGTCGTGAACAGGGCCGCCAGCAGGTAGCTGCGACCGCCGATCCAGGCGACACTGGACAGGGTCGCCGGGTGTATGGCGAAGATGGCAGCGGCCCAGGCGGCGATGCGCGCGCCGTGTCGCCGTTGTGACAGCAGGTGTCGTCCCAGCGCGTACAGGCCGACGACGACCAGCAGATGGAGGATGACGTTTTCGAGATGGAAGCAGAAGGCGCAGTCGCCCCACAATGTCCAGCTCAAGCTGTTCGACAATGCTGTCAGGGGTTGCCAACTGCCGATGGCGGGGTCCACGGCGACGCCTGCCGCGCGCAGGCGATAGGCCTCGCGTGTGTTGCTGAGCGCCCGGCCGAGATCGTCGATATCGGTTACGCGGTAACCGCCGAGCACGATGTCCTCGCGGTCGGTCCAGACGAAGCTGCCGGCCAGTGAACTGGCGAACACGACCAGTACCAGCAGGCTCAGGGCGATGATGTGCAGGCGTCGGGCCTGCGCGATTTCGGCCGGCGATCGCTGCCTGCTTTTCCTGCGGCTCGACTCGGGCATCGCGGTCAGGCGGGCTTCAGGACCGCGAGCAGGGTGACGGCGATCAGCACGAGTACCGGCAGTTCGTTGAACCAGCGGTACCAGACGTGGGAGCGGCGGTTGCGATCGTGCTTGAAATCGGCCAGCAGGAACCCGCAGTAGACGTGGTATGCCACCAGCAGGCCGATCAACGCCAGCTTGACTTGCAGCCAGAGTTGGTCGCCCCAGGCGGCCCAGGCATAGTCATGCAACATCCACAGGCCGAACACCAGCGTGAAGATGCCGCCCGGTGTCGTGATACCGAAGTACAGCTTGCGCTCCATGATCTTGAAGCGGTCGATCGATGCCCGATCGTCGCTCATGGCATGGTAGACAAACAGTCGCGGCAGGTAGAACAGGCCGGCGAACCAGGTCACCATGCCGATCAGATGCCAGGCTTTGAGCCACATAGCGTTGCGTCCTAAAGGGTCAGAAGGGTTGCTCGGATACGGATTTCGTCGAGTGCGCCGCGGCCCTTGAACAGCAACGCGCCGTCGGGGCCAATGAGAAACGTGGTCGGCGTGACGTCGACATTGCCGAAGGCGCGCGCGATGTCGCCGCTGACGTCCAGTGCGATCGGGTATCCCGGTTGCAGGCGCTCGACGGCCTCGATGATCGCCGGCGGCGGATCGTACGACATGGCGACACCGATCACGTTGAGGCCCTTGTCGGTAAGTGTCTCCGCGAGCCGGGTGAGCTTGGGCATGTCGTGCAGGCAGACCTCGCAGCTGATCGACCAGAAATTCAGCAGCAGTGGCCGCCCGCGCAGTTCGCTACCCTGCAGTTGGCGGCCATCGGTCAGGGTGAAATCGACCACCGGCATAGGCTGGCGATCGGGCCAGACCAGCCAAGCGGCACCGAGCAGGGCCAGGAGGACGACGGCGGTCGGTAGGATTCGGCTGGTCACGTGGGATCCTTGTTGGGGTGAGTGTCGACGGTTGGGGACATCTCTTGCAGCATCGCATGCCTGGAGCCCCGCGTGGTGTCTGGATCGGTGCCGGGGCCTGTTTTCGCCGCGCCCAGCCAGCGTCCGACGGCACGCAGGGAGCGGCGTATGGCGCGCCAGAGTTTCGGCAGCAGCCAGGCGATCAGCAGCAGGAATACCGTCAGCAGGGCGACGAACACCCACGGGTGATTGAGGGCGGCCCACAGGCCGGCAAACACCGAGACGTCTTCGGCAACCGATGCGGTCCAGTTGCTGACCGGTTCCGGCGAGGTATTGATCACGGCGCGACTACCGGTCTTGGCGGCATGGGTCGCCGCCGTCACGCCACCACCGACGAGCAGGCCGGCAAGTTCGGCGGCGGGGCCGATGTCGAGTCCCTGTGCCGCTCCCGCGGCCATCAGCGCGCCGCCGGGGATCCGGATGAACGTGTGCAGCAGGTCCCAGGCGGTGTCGACGCCCGGGATCTTGTCGGCGAAGAATTCCAGCGCATACATGCCACCGGCGGCCAGCATCACGAGCGGGTTGCCGAGAACCTGGAGGTCGGGCGGCAGATCGATCTGTCCGCTGCCGCCGAGCCACCCCAGCACCAGCACGGCCGCGTATAAATTGATACCCGACGCCCAGGCGGCGCCCAGCATCAGGGCGATTGTGTCGATCGAGTCCATCGGGTCTACAGGCTGGTCATCGGGCTGCTGGTCGGGCCGCGGGTCCGGCGGGTCCCTGCGGCCGGTTTTCCTCGTCGGGGCTTGTCCGGTAACGGCGATCGCGGCGCCAGACTTTAGCATGTACCCGGCGTGGTCGAGAAAACCCGCCGGGCACCGCGACCAATTTCACCGTTCCGGGGCCGATTTTCCGTTTACAATACCGTGCTTTGGTCGCATTAAGCAGGGGATTGGAGCAGCGCAATGATTAGCGTCGGTATTGTCGGCGGCACGGGATACACCGGGGTTGAACTGCTGCGCCTCCTGGCGACGCACCCGGGCGTGGAACTCACCCAGATCACCTCCCGGGCCGAGGCCGGCCGGCAGGTATCCGACCTGTACGGCAGCCTGCGCGGACATTTCGATATCGCGTTCACCGAGCCCGACGTCGCGGCGCTGAGCGACTGCGATCTCGTGTTCTTCGCGACCCCGAATGGCACGGCCATGAAGATGGTTCCCGAACTGCTGGCGGCGGACACCCGGGTGATCGACCTGGCGGCCGATTTTCGCCTGCAGGACCCGACTGTCTGGGAACAGTGGTACGGCATGCCGCATACCTGCGTGGATGTGCTCGAGGAGGCCGTTTACGGCCTGCCGGAGATGAACCGCGAGCGTATTCGCGGCGCGCGCCTGGTGGCCAATCCCGGATGTTACCCGACGGCGACGGCACTGGGTTTCCTGCCCCTGGTCGAGAACGGCCTGGTCGATACCGGGACGCTGGTGGCGGACTGCAAGTCGGGTGTCAGTGGCGCCGGGCGCGGCGCCAACACCGCGATGCTGATGGGCGAGGTGGGTGAGAGCTTCAAGGCGTACTCAGTAGCCGAACACCGCCATCTCCCGGAGATCCGCCAGACACTGTCGTGGGTCAGCGACACACCGCTGGG
>JAGRGW010000082.1 GCA_020445315.1 Gammaproteobacteria bacterium | reverse complement strand
CGGTAAGACGCTGCGAAGCAGCGCAATGACGACGCTGGGTTTGCATCCAGCCATGTCCATTTAAACCGGATCGGCCAGGTGGCCGGTTTGTTTCGCTGTACAAGACCGGGAGTCGGCAGTGTCATCGAGCGCCATCATGGTTTTTTCCGGTAACGCGAACCCGCAGTTGTCTGCGGATATCGCCAGTTACCTGGACATCCCGCTCGGCAAGGCCTCGGTGGGCCAGTTCAGCGATGGCGAGACCATGGTCGAGATCCAGGAAAACGTGCGCGGGCGCGACGTTTTCGTCGTCCAGTCGACCTGCGAGCCGACCAACGACAACCTGATGGAGTTGTTGGTCATGATCGATGCGCTGCGCTGGTCGTCGGTGCGCCGGGTCACGGCCGTGATCCCGTACTTCGGCTACGCGCGCCAGGACCGTCGTCCACGTTCGGCGCGGGTACCGATCACGGCGCGACTGGCGGCCAAGATGATCGGGACCGCAGGTGCCGACCGCGTGTTGACGATGGACCTGCACGCCGACCAGATTCAGGGTTTCTTCGACATCCCGGTCGACAACGTGTACGCGTCGCCGATCCTGCTGGGCGACATCTGGCGACAGAAGTACCCGAACCTGATGGTCGTGTCACCTGACGTCGGTGGCGTGGTCCGGGCGAGGGCGCTCGCAAAAAGGCTCGACGATGCCGACCTGGCAATCATCGACAAGCGCCGACCGAAGGCGAATGTCGCCCAGGTGATGAACATCATCGGTGACGTCAAGGGCCGCAGTTGCGTGCTGGTCGACGACCTGGTCGATACCGCCGGCACCTTGTGCAAGGCGGCTGGCGCGTTGAAGCGGCACGGCGCCGCGCAGGTGGTCGCTTACTGCACGCACGCGGTGTTGTCGGGCCCGGCGGTGACCAACATCGCATCGTCCGACCTCGACGAGCTGGTGGTCACGAACACCATTCCGCTGCGTGAAGAGGCGGCGGCATGCAGCAAGATTCGGCAGTTGTCGATCGCCGGCCTGTTGGCCGAGACGATCCGCCGGATCAACAACGAGGAATCTGTCAGTTCGCTGTTCGTGGACTGACCTGGGCGGGGGTAACCCCGATGGCCGGCGGTAAACGCGTTTCACCTGGTCGCGGGTGGCGGTTGCCGTCGATTTTTGTTTTAGAGAGAGTCACGAGACATGCAAGAGAATTTTGAGATTGCTGCCGTGTCCCGTAGCGAGCAGGGGAAAGGTGCGAGCCGCCGCCTGCGTCGTGAGGGTATGGTTCCCGGTATTATCTACGGTGGTGGCAAAGACCCCGAGATGTTTGCCACCAAGCACAACGAGTTGATCCAGCATCTGGACAACGAGGCGTTTTATTCGCACATCCTGGCAGTGAATATCGGCGGGAAGAAGCAGAAGGTCGTTCTGAAAGACCTGCAGCGTCATCCCTCCAAGCCGTTCGTCACGCACATCGACCTGTTGCGCGTGGCCGACGCAGACCGGATCAAGATGCACGTCCCGCTGCACTTCATCAACGAAGAAACGAGCGTGGGCGTGAAGACCGGTGGCCAGATCTCGCACCACATGACCGATGTCGAGGTCATTTGTGCGGCGAAGGATCTGCCCGAGTTCATCGAGATCGACATGGCCAACGTCGAGGTCGGTCAGATCGTCCACCTGCAGGACATGCAGCTGCCGGAGGGTGTCGAACTGGTAGCCCTGTCGCATGGTGAAGTCGGCGAGCATGAATTCCCCGTCGTGTCGATCCACGCCCGTGGCGCCGGTGGCGAGGAAGAAGCGTCCGAGGAAGGCGGCGACGCCGAGGTTTGATGCCCCAACGGGTGACTGGCCCGGGCTGAAAGAACGGCGGCTTCATGCCGCCGTTTTCGTCTCCGGCGTTTTTGCGAGACAAGCAGATGACCGCAACACTGCAATGCGTGATCGGTCTCGGTAACCCGGGGCCCAAGTACGCGGATACACGGCACAACGCCGGTTTCTGGTTCGTCGACGCGCTGGCCCGCGAGAACGGGGTGATCCTGCGCGCCGAGAACAAGTTCTCCGGCGAGGTCGGCAGGATCAGCACCCCGGTGGGTGACTGCTGGCTGTTGAAGCCGATGACCTACATGAACCACAGCGGTCGTTCAGTGGCCGCCTTGTGCAACTTTTATCGTCTCGACCCCGCCCGGGTACTGGTCGTCTACGACGAGTTGGATCTGGCTCCGGGGATGATGCGCCTGAAGACCGGCGGTGGTCACGGTGGGCACAATGGCATGCGCGACATCACGTCCGCGCTCGGCACAAAGGATTTTCACCGCCTGCGTATCGGAATCGGCCATCCCGGACACAAGGAGGCCGTGGTCGGTTACGTGCTGTCGCAACCGGGCAAGATGGAGCACGAGTCGATTAGCCGAGGCATCGACGAGGCCCTGCGCCAGTGGCCGATGATCCAGGCCGGCGAGATACAGAAGGCGATGAACAGCCTGCATGCGGCGACTTGATGGTCGGCCGCATGAGGGCCGAGGCATGATTTCTCTTGCCCCGGCCCTCGAGCCTGTCGGGTCTGTCAGTTCTCGAACACGTACCTTGGCTTGAACCACTTCACCATCAGCGGCAACAGCATCAGTGCCGTGAACACGTCGATGATCAGCGCCCAGCCGATGTAGATGCTGAGGCCCCAGGTGTTGGCCAGTGTCGTGCCGACCAGCGGGATGAAGCTGCCGAGCAGCACGATGATCGATACGATGACGGCGGAGCCGGTGGTGTTCTGCGTGTTGCGCAGGGACTCCAGCCAGTTGCCACCGGTCGCCTGCATCTCCTCGCGCAGGCGCGAGATCATGTAGATCCCGTAGTCCACGCCCAGCCCCATCGCGATCGACAGCGTCACCAGCAGGTGGAAGGCCAGGTTGCCGGACCAGTTCTCTACCGACGTGAAGTAACCGCCGAGACCGTACTGCGCGAACAGCGTGACGAACAGCGTCAGTGTCAGCATTGCCGAGACCAGCACCGAGCGGAACATCAGTGCCGCGATCAGGAAGATCGCCAGCGCCGTCTGCAGCGGCCCGATCAGCCAGTTGTCCATGGCGACCTCGCGGGTTGCCTCGGTCGCGCCGAGGAAGCCGCCGATGCCGGGACGGACATAGTCCGGGCCGTCTTCGGCGATCGCCCCGGTGTCGCCCGAGGTGTCGGCGTTGCGCAGGCCGAAGTTGACCATGGCGAAGCCCGGATCGTTCTTGTGATCCTCGATGTACTGCTGGATATCCATCGTAACCTTGTGCGTCTCGACCGGGTCCATCGTGTTGATGAAGCCGAGGATGACGCCCTCGTTCCAGGTCTCGGTGTCGACGAAGGAGTCCATGTCACCGGCCGACGTCATCGCCTCGAGCAGACCGTTGTACATGCGCACGATCTCGGTTGGGCTGCGGTCGTCGTTCGGGTCGATAGCGAGCAGGTAGTCCCTGTTCGGTACCGCCAGGTCGGACAGCTTGGTCGGTTCACCCACCTCGGCGGTCAGCAGCATGTTCACGAGGCGCACGTACTGGGTGTACGAGCCGGTGTAGCCGATGAACTCGTGGCCCCGCATCCAGTTTTCCATTTTTTCGATGTCGGTATGCAGTTCGACGCGGTTGAACGCGCCCTGCGCACCGCACGGCTCGCTGTCCCAGCAGCCCAGCTCGGCCTTGGCCTTCGCGCATGCTGCGGCCTTCTCCGTGCGGTCCTCGATATCGTAGATCGCGTCCGGGAAGTAGGTGTCGATACAGCCGCGTGCGTTGGGCTCCTTGCCCCGAATCGGGATCGCGACCGAGATTACGCCGGGCATGACCTCGTTGAGCTGGACCAGGTCCTTCCAGGTCGGTGAGCTGCCCTTGAATGCGGCGCGGGCGTAGTTGATGCCCTTTTCGACCCCGGGCATGTAGTCGTTCTCCTCGACCAACCGGGTCTCGTGCTCGGGAATGTCCTTCCAGTTCATGATGTTCGTGAACCAGGCGGAACCGGCCATGACCAGCACCACGACGCCGATCGGCAGCCACTTGCCCGGGCCGGTGACGATGCGCGTCAGGAAGCCGCCGACGGCAATCTCCCAGCCGTGTCCTTCCATCGACTTGCACGATTCCTGTGACGGTGGGAAAACCGTCAACAGCAGCGGGATCAGGGTTGTCGTCGTCGCCAGCAGGGTCAGCATGCCGAACATGCCGAAGTAGGCGTAGGCCTTGTAGAACGAGATATCGACCGTGGCCAGCGTGGCGAAACCGACCATGTCGGTGACGATCGAGAGCGTCGCCGGGATGATCGTGTGGCGAATCGATTCATGGCCCGCCTGCATGCAGTCGCCGGATTTCCCGTGCTCGAGCAGGAAGCGACGGGTGACCTGGACCGAGTGGCCGATACCGATCGCCAGCAGCAGCATCGGCGTCAGCACCATCATCGTCGTCAGCTTGAACTGCGAGAAGCCCATCAGGCCGAGCGTCATCGCGATCGTCATGCCGACACCGATCAGCGGGAACACGGCGCCGCGCCAGTTGCGGAATTCCATCCACAACACGACGATGACGATGGCGATCGAGATCACGAACAGCCACCACTTGTCGACGAGGTCGGCCAGCATCCAGGCGAGGAAGTAGGGTTCGCCGGCGACCAGCAGCTCGACGCGTTCGTCCTGGGCGTATTCGTCCATCATGGCGCGTACTTCGCGCACCCAGGGCAGGTAGATCTCCTTGACCTCGTCGGTGTAGTCGGCGATGACATACGCCGCTCTGGCGACACAGAAATCCTTGTCATAGTCTTCGTAGGCGCAGCGGTTGCCGTCGGCATCCCACATCGACACCAGCATCGGTGCCATGACCGGGTTGGTCTTGACCCCTTCGCGCAGGAACGCGAGCTGTTCCTCGGCCTTGTCCGGGTCGTCGCTGATGCCCTCGGTCGGGATCAGGCGCTTGAACACCAGGCCGTTCTCGTCGGTGCCCATGTACTTGATTTTCTGCGCCGCGATATCGATGAAGTTGGCCGGCCGGGAGTGCGGCAGCGCCTCGAGCCGGTTGTGAATCTCCTGGATCTTGTTGATGAACCAGGGTTGCCAGATGTCGCCCTCCTTCACCTTCAGCGCGAACACCATCAGGTTGCCCATGCCGAAGTTGTGCTCGGCATACAGGTTGGTGGCGACGTAGCGGTTGCTTGGTGGCAGCAGGGTGTCGGGGTCGTTGCGGATGTCCAGCTTGTGGATCTGCAACGCGGCGACGACAGTGGCTACGACCAGCGCGACGATGATGATCCAGCGAAAGCGCAGGACAAAATCGGCATAGGCATTGGCCCAGGCGTTTTCTTTCGTTTTCATGTTTTCTTTAACCCCGATTGCTTTTTCGACGGCTGAAAAAAGCGGCGCCGCAGGTGCCGGTCGCCGCTTGTCAGGCAGTGCGAATCAGCCGGTCACTCGATGATGTACTTCATGCCGACCTGGACGCTCGAAGAGTCCTTGAACTGGCCGAACGTCGTGTTTTCATCACCCCAGTAGAAGTTCAGCTCGCCGGTCAGGACGACCTGGTCGGTCAGTGAGTACTCGGCGTCGAGGCGGTCCCACCAGCCACCGTTCTCTTCGTAGATGATGATGTTGTTGACCCGGCCGAGCTGGTTCTCGCCGAACGGCTTGGACAGGAACAGCGAGTAGAACTCCTTGTTCTTCTCGGCCTTGTTCAGCCCGTTCGACAGGTGCAGCGTGGCGAAATCCGCCGTGTAGCGGCTGCAGTCGACGGTCCTGCCGCCCTGGGTCGGACAGTTGTCGGGCTGGTTGACGTAGTCCAGGTTGCGGAACTGGATGAACTGCGTGCTGACCAGCAGGTTGGTCAGCACGGTCACGTCGACACCGAGCACGTACTTGAAGTAGTCGGCCTC
>JAGRGW010000479.1 GCA_020445315.1 Gammaproteobacteria bacterium | reverse complement strand
CCCTGCAGCGCGACGACGTCCGACAGCCGCCGGTACTTGAGCGCTTCCTGGGTCCAGCGCTTGCCACCGGTGCGCGGGTCGAGACCATAGACGACGCCATCGGCATCGGCGGCGTAAATACCGAGCGGATCGGCACCGATACGGCCATACACCGACATCTTGCTGCGCCAGGCAACGCGCCCGCCGCGCTGCTCGGCCGCCGCGACCTCACCCTGGTAGGTCGCGACGAAGACGCCGCCGCCAATCACCACTGGATCGCCGTCGATATCGGACAGGCGCTGCAACTCCGATCGGCCGCCGGGCGCGGTGACCGTCGTCTCCCATAGCAGGTTGCCGTTGTCGGCGCGCAGTGCGACCAGCTTGCCCCCCGCCAGTCCGAGGTAGACCACGCCCTCGACGATGACCGGCGATCCGATACCGCGCAGCGTCAGCACCGGCACCTGGCGCTCGTAACGCCAGCGCTCGGCACCGGTGGTCGCCTCGAGACCGAACACCTTGCCATCGGTCGTGTGCACGACGACGACGCCGTTGAATACCGCCGGAATCGACAGCGCCTCGCCCGAGACCGGCGCGCGCCAGCGTTCGCTGCCGTCTTCCGCGGCCAGCGCGACGACTTCGGCCTCGGAGGTCCCGATCAGCACCAGGCCCTCGCCCGCGCCCGGACCGCCTGCTGCCGGCAGGTCGAGTTCACGTTCCCACAACAGGCGCCCGTCGGCCCGGTTGAAGGCCGCCACGCGGCCCTCGGCGTCGGCCACGTAGAGCGCGTCACCGATGGCCTTGGGGCGGAGATTGAGGTGCTGCCCGTCGGTACCGACACCGATATCACGCGTCCACAGCGCGGCGGGATCGACCCGGTTTTCGAGCTCGACCAATGGCGACGGCTCGATCACGTCCGCCGACGACAGCCACTCGGTCGGATCGGCGAAGGTGCCACAACCGGTTAGCAGCAACACCGACAGCAGCGATGTCAGGCGGGGCCGAAACATGTCAGGAGGCGGGCTCCAGGCCACCGACGTCGACCAGCTTCATGCGCAGCATGGCCTGGTCCTCGACACCGGCCAACATGGCCCGCTGGTAGGCATCCCGGGCCGCGGCTTCGTCACCCTGGGCGCGCGCGAGGTCGCCACGCAGTACCGCGAACTCGCCGGCGAATGCCGGCAACGCCGGTCGCGCCAGCAGGTCGGTCAACGCGGCCGTATCCTGCATGTCGAGCAACAGGCGTCCCAGGCGCAGGCGCGCCAGTTCGGCGATCGCCGGATCGGCCGCCGCGTCGATAACCCACTGCAGGTGCCCGCGCGCGGCGTCTTTCTCGCCACGGTCGTACGACAGTCGCGCCATCTCCAGCGCGGCAAGACCGGCATAGGCCGAGCCCGGGTAGTCACCGACCAGGCGACGACCGTCTTCCAGGGCCTTGTCGAGCTGGTTCACCCGCGCCGCCTGGCGCATCGTGTCGAACAGCAGCGATGCCGCTTCGCCCTCACTCCTCTGGTAGGCCTGCCACCATTGCCAGCCACCGATGATGGCAAAACCGAGGACGATGCCGCCGGCCACCGACTTGCCGTTCTCTTTCCACCATTTTTTTATCGCTTCGACCTGTTCGTCGTCGGTCTGGTACGTACTCATCTCGTGTTCCTTTCACTCGTTCCGGGCACGGTGCACACGGCGGCGGGTCAACCCGCCAGGCGCATGCGCAGTGCCTCGATCAATGCTTCGCGACCGACCGCCTGTTGCGCCTCGTCGCTGCGCAGCGGCTTCAAGACGACAGTGCCGGCCTCGAGTTCGCTGTCGCCGATGACCAGCGCGTAGGCGGCGCCGCTGCGATCGGCGCGCTTGAACTGCGCCTTCATGCCACCACCGCCACAGTGGCTGATGACGCGACACCCCGGCAAGGCCGTGCGAATCTCCTCGGCCAGGACCAGCCCCTCGCCGACAGCGGCGTCGCCAAGCAGGACCAGGTAGAAATCGGCGCTGACCTGCCCGGCATCGGGGTCGATCTCCTCGAGTATGGCGATCAGGCGTTCGATCCCCATGGCGAAACCCACGGCCGGCACCGGCTTGCCGCCGAGCTGTTCGACCAGCCCGTCGTAACGCCCGCCGGCACAGACCGTGCCCTGCGCGCCGAGGCGGTCGGTGACCCATTCGAATACCGTGCGCGAATAATAATCGAGACCGCGCACCAGGCGTGGATTGCGCACGAACGCGACCCCGGCCCGGGTCAGCGTGGTACTGATGACGTCGAGGTGCGCGCGCGACTCCTCACCGAGATCGTCGTCGAGAATGGGCGCCGCATCGATCAGTTCGCGCATCGCTGGATTCTTGCTGTCGAGGATACGCAGCGGGTTGCTGTGCAGGCGCCGCTGGCTGTCGTCGTCGAGCTGCGCCGCGTGCGCCTCGAAGTACGCCACCAGCCGGTCGCGGTAGGCGACGCGTTCCTCCGCGGTGCCGAGCGTGTTCAGCTGCAACTCGAGACCGTCGATGCCGAGCGCCTGCCAGATGCGCGCCGTCATCAGGATCAACTCGGCGTCGATATCGGGGCCACTCATGCCGAAGGTCTCGACGCCAATCTGGTGAAACTGGCGATAGCGGCCTTTCTGCGGGCGCTCGTGGCGGAACATCGGCCCCTGGTACCAAAGGCGCTGGGTCTGGTTGTGCAGCAG
>JAGRGW010000478.1 GCA_020445315.1 Gammaproteobacteria bacterium | reverse complement strand
AACGCCGTGATCTCGATCATCGCCGTCATGATCATCGGCGCCGGCCTCGACAAGACCGGGATCATGACCAAGGTCGCCGCGTTCATCCTCAAGATCGGCGGCACCACCGAATCGCGCATCATCCCGATCATCTCGAGCACGGTCGGGTTCATCTCGTCGTTCATGCAGAACGTCGGCGCCGCGGCCCTGTTCCTGCCCGTCGTCTCCCGTATCTCGGCACGCTCCGGCCTGCCGATGTCGCGCCTGCTGATGCCGATGGGCTTCTGCGCCATCCTCGGCGGCACCGTGACGATGGTCGGCTCGAGCCCGCTGATCCTGCTCAACGACCTGATCCTGACGTCGAACAAGGCTCTGCCGGCCGAACAGCAGATGGAGACCTGGGGCCTGTTTTCGG
The DNA here is from genome assembly GCA_020445315.1 of Gammaproteobacteria bacterium. Taxonomy (GTDB): domain Bacteria; phylum Pseudomonadota; class Gammaproteobacteria; order Chromatiales; family Chromatiaceae; genus Thiosocius. The sequence continues at coordinate 889 of JAGRGW010000478.1, read as the reverse complement.
TGACACCGATCGGTATCGCCCTGGTCGCGACCGGCATCGTCTACTTCGTCGTCGCCGGGCGCTTCGTCCTGCCCGCCACCAAGAGCGAGAGCAGTACGACCGGCTCCAACCCGATGGCCTATTTTCACGATGTCTATGGTATCGACTACAGCATCAACGAGGTCGTCATCCCCAGTGACAGCCCGATCATCGGCCATCGCCTCGACGACGTGGAAACCGCCTACCGGGTGCGCATCATCGCCACCAAGCTGACCGGTGCCGAGACCAATATCGGCCCCGGCACGGTGGCGCGTGATACCGAACTGAGCGCCGGCATGGTACTGGGCGTGGTCGCCGATCCGAGCGACCTCGACCACTTCGTCGAAAAATTCCAACTGCGCAAGCGCAACGCGATGTTGACGTTCGCCGAGTCGCTCTCCCCGGCCAAGGCCGGCATCGCCGAGGTGGTCATCCCGCCGAGTTCGAAGCTGATCGGCAAAAGCGCCCGCGACGTCTGGATGCGGAAGACCTACGGCCTCGCCCTGGTCGGCCTGCACCGTAACGGCGAGACGATGCGCGAGGGCGACGACATCCGCAACATGCCTTTCCAGGCCGGTGACACCCTGGTCTGCCACACCCCCTGGGTCGTGCTCGAGCGCATCGAAAAGGACAAGGACTTCGTCGTCGTGACCACCGAGTATCCGCGCGCGGAAGAGGAACGTCCGCAGAAGGTCCTGCACGCCGGGATATTCTTCGGCATCGCGCTGTTCATGGTGCTGTTCACCGATATCCGTCTGTCGGTGGCGCTGCTGACCGGTGCAATGGGCATGGTCCTGGCCGGCGTCATCAAGATCGAGGAGGCCTACCGTGCCGTCAGCTGGAAGACCGTGTTCCTGCTCGCCTCGCTGAT
>JAGRGW010000477.1 GCA_020445315.1 Gammaproteobacteria bacterium | reverse complement strand
CGCCGGCAAAGCGAATGAGCGCCAGATTCTGCAGCCACGCGCCAAGCGCGCCGGGTTCATCGGGGTCTCGGATGGGACGAAAAGCCGAGCGCTGGATCTTCTGAACACCCTTCTTTTGGCCTGTGACGCCAACCAGATCGCCGTGTCAGTCGATACGGAGAAATCACCAGTGCTGCGACTGCAGGCCGACGGTGAGGATCTCGGGCTGACGATAAGCGAGAAGGTTTATCGCAAAGACCATGTGCTGACGGAGAAAGAGAAGCGCAGTAAGTACACTTGGGGCTTCCCGCGCTACGACTATTTCCCCAGCGGTGTACTGACCCTCCAGATACACGGGGTGCTGCCCTACGGCACGCGAACAGCCTGGTCCGACGGGAAGGTGAAACATCTCGAGGACAAGGTCGCCGAGATTGTTCGGGGCATCTTTGCCGTTGCCAAAGCACAGGCCGCAGAACGGATTGCGGCCGAGCAGCGCAGGATTGCGCGTGAGGAGGAGCGCCGTCGGTGGGAGGAAGCTGAACGCCTGCGCCGACAGAAAAAGCAGCGGCGCGTGCACTTGGAGAAGCTGGCGGCGCAGTGGCACGAGGCGCAACGGCTTGCGGCGTTCATCGAGGCGGTGGAAGCTGATCTGGATGCACTCGCCGAAGTTGAAATCCATGGGCAGCCGGTCAATGAGTGGCTCATCGAGGCCAAACAGGCCGTCGTGGCCGCCAATCCTTTGCGCAACGCCGCCTGGTGGGATATCGAGAAACAGGTGCCTAGCTGGGAAATTCGGTAATAAAATCTACTGAACAACCCGTATCTTGCCCCAACAAGCCTGACTGTTTATATGCTAATTAAAAGTTTATAAACAGTAGGATATCGGCTATTTCTAATCCAGTCTCTCCGTCTTGACGACCTCACGCCGCCGACGACTTTAACTCCCGATCGACCATCACCTCAGGCGCACCCAATCACGCATTCAGCCAACCGGCACCTTGGCCTCGCGCAGCCGGAGCCGACGCGGCAGCCGCCAGCCTGTCACCAGCAGTACACCGACCACGACCAGGCCGGCGCCGGCCATCTGCACCGCGGACACCGGCTCGGATAGCAACACGCCGCCCAGCAGGATCGTCGTGACCGGACCCAGCGTACCGATCAATACCGCCCGGGCGGCGCCGATACGCTGGATCGCGGCCGACTGCCAGAACACCGGCAGCACTGTCGAAAATATCGCCATTGCGGCCGCGTAGGCATACACGGGTGCCGGCTGCACCAGGGCGGAAAATGGCTGGCTGGCGACGAAATGGGCCTGGGTTGCGACCGTGGACACGGTGATGCCCAGCGCCGCGAACCGAATGGCGCCGAAGCGGCGCACCGCGATCTCGGCACCGGCGCTGTAGGTGGCGTACAACAGCGCTGAGCCGAACACGAGGGCCGCACCGATCAGCACTGCCCCAGCCTCCTCGGCCGCGTTCAGGTCGTGGACGAACGCGAGCCCGATTCCGATATACGACAGCAGCAAGGCACCCAGTTGGCGCCTTTCCAGTGCCTTGCCCATGGCGATAACGCCGATGAGCACGGTGATGGTCGGGTACATGAACAGGATCAGTCGTTCCAGTGC
>JAGRGW010000476.1 GCA_020445315.1 Gammaproteobacteria bacterium | reverse complement strand
TGTTCCTGATCATCGTGACCTACGTCCCCGCGGTGTCTACTTGGCTGCCGACGATGCTGATGGGGCCGGAAGTGATTACAAGGTAGGAAAACACGGGTTGGCACGGGAGCGGTGTCGCCGGACGCGGCGCCGCTCCCGATTCCCCTGACTCCATCCCTGGCGTCGCTGCCTTACGGTTGGTAACCGATGGCGTCGCTGAAGTCGGCGTTGTCGATGTCGGCGCCATCGAATCGTGCAAGGCGCAGGTTGGCCCGGCGAAAAACGGTCGCATGCAGCGTGGCGCCGGAAAAGTCCGCGCCGTAAAGGTTGCAGGCCGCCAGGTTCGTCTGTGACAGCACGGCGCCGGCGAAGCGCGCTTCTTTGAGGTTGGAGCCGCCGAGATCGGCGCGCGACAGGTCGGCTTCAGTGAAATCGACGCCAATCAGGTTGCCGCTGATCTTCGCTTCCTGCAGCTGTGCCGCCCCCAGTTTCACACCCTGCATCTTGACCCCGGTCAGGTCCGCTTTGCCCAGGTCGGCACTGCCAAGATTCGCCCCACTCAGCCTGGCTTTGCGCAGTATCGCCTTGTGCAGGGAGGCCTGGCGCAGGTCGGTGTCGGCGAGACTGGCTTCGTGCAGGTTGGCATCGTCAAGGTGGACCCCGGCCAGGCTCAGCCTGTCGAGCAGCGCGTTCTGCAGTCGGGCCTTGCGCAGGTCGACGTTCGCGGCATCCACGACCTTGCGCAGGTCGACGAAGCTGAGGTCGGCGTCTTCGAACGTGGCCCCGGTCAGCCTGGCACCGTCGAAGCGGGCATTTTTCAGGACTGCCTGGTTGAACGAGGCGCCCGTCAGGTCGGCTTCGCTCAAGTCGGCATGTGCGAGCATGGTGTTGTTGAAGCTGCTGCCGCTGAGAACCGCACCGCGCAGTTCCGCATGGCCGAGTCGGGCGCCGTCCAGCTTGAGCCCGGCCAGGTTGGCGTAGTTCAGTACGACCCGGCCCAGGCTCGCGCGGTGGAGGTCGGCATCGCGCAGGTCGGCGCGCGAAAGGTCGGCGCGAAACAGGATCGTCTTGCGCAGCTTGGCACCACGCAGGTCGGCGCCGCGCAGGTCCG
>JAGRGW010000081.1:1557-5796 GCA_020445315.1 Gammaproteobacteria bacterium | reverse complement strand
TTCGAGTACCTGCTGGCGCTGCCGGTGCCGCTCGGCGCCTGGTACTGGGGCAAGCTCGCCGGTCGCTTCCTGATGGTGTTCACGCCGGTATTCCTCGCCATGGTCGGCGCGCTGGCCTGGGGTTATGCCTCCGGTGCCGAGATCCCGTGGAAACTGTTCGCCTACTACACCGGCCTGCTGGTCGCGCTGTCGTGGTGTTTTCTCGGCATCGGCATCCTGATCTCGTCGCTCGCGCGCTCGGTCGACGTCGCCCAGGGCGCGGCCTTCCTGGTCTGGCTGGTGCTGCTGCTGTTCCTCGACCTGATCCTGCTCGGCGTCATGATCCAGCAACAGATACCGGCAGAGAGCGCCGTTGCGATCGCGCTGGCCAACCCGATGCAGGTCTTTCGTACCGGCACGATGCTGCTGTTCGACCCGCAGCTGGTCATGCTGGGCCCGGCGGCATACGTGATCCTCGACAACTTCGGCACCGTCGGGTACATGGTGTTCGCCCTGGCCTATCCCACCGTCGTCGGTACGCTGGCCGCCATGCTCGGCTACTGGGTGTTCCGTCGCGGCGACCTGCTGTGAACCCGCTCGCCAACAGCCATCGGCCGGGTGTCGTGCCGCGCAGTCGGTTGCTGCCGTTGGTATCGATCGGGCTGCTCGGCGTGTTGGCCTACACGGTCGGCACCCACTGGCCGGTCCGACCGGTCTACGATGCCGCTGCACCGGCTGACTGCGACCTCGCACGGGGTCCGTGCACCGCCGTTTTTCCCGACGGCGCCTCGATCCGGCTCGCCTTCGATGCCGATCGCCTGACCCCGCTGCATCCCCTGCCTGCCTCCGTCACCGTCGACGGTACCGATGCCGACGCGGCGCACATCGAGTTCAGCGGCATCGACATGAACATGGGGCTGGTCACGCAGGAACTGGACCGCATCGGTGACGGGGAGTTTGCCGGCCAGGTCACCCTGCCGGTCTGCGTGCGCGGCAGCATGAAATGGCGTGCCTACGTCACGGCTGCCGCCGGGGCCCACTACCGCGCCCTGTTCGTCTTCGAAACACGTCGCTGACAGGTGCGGGGCATTCAAGTCCAACCCTGTACTGCCGCCAAATCTGATTGGCGCACGGATGGGGATGACGCAAGTCCCGGCATCCACGGGCATCCTCAGGATCCGGGGATGTGCGCGCCTCGATTGTGGGAAGGTGACAATGCAACCACGAGTTCATCGGCATGCCCCGTCGATCGCCGATCGACGCAACGCGGACCATCACGGTCGCCCCGGTGAATCGACGTCGCCGGTGACGATCGGTATTCCCAGGATGGTACGGCGCATCCTGCACGACACCGTAACGACGCCACGATGACACTGACCCGCAAGACATGGCTGGTGCTCGCGCTGGCACTGGGACTGCTGGCGGCGATCGATCTCACGATCTCCTACCGCCAGCTGGAAACGGCCTCGCGCAACGAACTCACCTACGACGCACGCACCATCTACGGCTACATGATGGCAACGCGGCGCATCTACCAGGAACAGTTCGTCGACAGCGGCCTACCGGTCAACGACGACACGATCGGCTTCCTACCGGCGCATTCCCTGCAACGCATCGGGCAGGACTTCGCCAACTGGAACGACAGTGGCATCGTGTTCAACAACGTCAGCGACCGTCCCAGGAATCCCGCCAACCGGGCGGATCGCTTCGAGCAGGAAGCGATCGAGTGGTTCCGCGACAACCCGGGCGAGACCGAACGATTCACCGAGATCCAGGCAGACGACGGCAGCGGCTCCCTGCTGTACACCGCGCCCATACGCATCGAGGAAACCTGCCTCAAGTGCCACGGCAAACGCGACGAGGCGCCACCGAGCATCCAGCAGCGCTACTCGCAGGCCTACGACTACGAGGTCGGTGACATGCGTGGCGTGGTCAGCATCCGCATTCCGACCAGCACCGTGGACGAACGGGTCAACGTGATATGGTCGGGCATGCTGGCACAGCGACTGGTCGAATACCTGGCGGCGTTCCTGGTCATCGGCCTGGTGCTGAACCGCCTGGTCGTGCGCAGGCTGTCGCTGTTGCGCGACGGCGCCGAACGCCTGGCCGACGGCGACTACGGCGCGCGCACCGCGCGGGCACTGGCGGCAACACCGTTTCACGACGACGCCGACGAGATCGGCGTCCTGGCCAACACCTTCGACCGCATGGCGGACGCGGTCCAGCGTCGCGACCGGGAACTCAACAAGCTCAACCAGGCACTCGACCAGAGCCCCACCTCGATACTCATCACGGATACCGACCTGAAGATCGAGTACGTCAACCGGTCGATTACCCGAACCACCGGATACCACCGAGACGAATTGATCGGCAAGTCACCGGCGCTGTTCCGTTCGGAGAAGACACCGGACTCGACCTACCGGGCGTTGTGGCAAAAGCTCAACCAGGGCAAACCCTGGCACGGTGAGTTCACCAACCGGCGCAAGGACGGCGCCGAGTTTATCGAGTCGGCCGACATCGCACCGGTTTTCGACGACGACGGCCAGGTGACACATTACCTCGCGGTCAAACTCGATATCACGCAGCAGAAGCAGGCCGATGCCGAGATACACCGGCTCGCCTTCTACGATCCGCTGACCGAGCTGCCAAACCGCCTGCTGTTCCACGAACGCCTCGAGCAGGCACGCAGCGACGGCGAGCGCGATGGCACGATCGGCGCATTGCTGATCATCGATCTCGACAACTTCAAGGTACTCAACGACAGCAAGGGCCACGCAGTCGGAGACCAGCTGTTACAGGCCATCTCGGTCCGCCTGGGTGACGGCATGCGCGTCGACGACACGCTGGCCCGTCTCGGCGGCGACGAGTACGTCGTCATCCTGCAGCGACTGGCCCAGACCGACCAGCCTGAACGTGCATCGCAGCAGGCCGGAGCCATCGCCGAATCGCTGCTCGGCATGATCCGGCGACCGGTCCAGCTGGACGGCATCGGCGGCTACCAGGCGACGGCCAGTATCGGCATCAGCCTCTTTTCCGGGACGCAGCAGACGACGAGCAACCTGCTCAAGGCGGCGGACGTCGCGCTGTACCGCGCGAAGAAGGCCGGCCGCGACACGGTGCGCTTCTTCGACCACGAGATGCAGACAGAGATCAACGCCCGCGCAGCGATGGAGAACGCGCTGCGGCACGCACTCGACAACAACGAGCTGTCGCTCCACCTGCAGCCGCAGGTCGATGTCCACGGACGTTGGCGCGGGGCCGAGGCCCTGCTGCGCTGGCATCTCCCTGACGGTCGCAGCATTTCGCCGATGGAGTTCATTCCGCTGGCCGAGGAGACCGGCCTGATCGTACCGATCGGCGCATGGGTCATGGCATCGGCCTGCGCGCTGCTGCGCGAATGGTCGCAACAACCGCAAATGCGCGACCTGTCACTGGCCGTCAACGTCAGCGCCCGCCAGTTTCTCCAGGACGACTTTGCCGCCCGGGTCGCCGACTGCGTGGCCCGCAACGGCATCGACCCGTCACGCCTGAAGATCGAGCTGACCGAGAGTGTCGTGCTCGACGGCACCGACGAAGTCGTCGCGCGCATGCATGCGCTGAAGCAGCTCGGCCTGCGCTTCTCGCTCGACGATTTCGGCACGGGTTATTCCTCGTTGTCGTATCTCAAGCGATTGCCGCTGGACGAGATCAAGATCGACAAGTCATTCGTGCGCGATCTCGCGGTCGACGAGAACGATGCCGCGATTGTCAGGGCGATACTGGCCATCAGCGAGTCGATGCATTTCCGGGTGGTCGCCGAGGGCGTCGAAACCGAACAGCAGTTCGCGTTCCTCCGCGCCCACGACTGCAGGCGCTTCCAGGGCTTCCTGTTCGCCAGGCCGATCCCGGCCGACCAGTGGGCGGCACGGTTTCCCGGCATCGCCGATGAACGGGCGACGGGCCACCAGGGCCTGGGCTGAGTCGGCAGGCCGAGCAGTCACTGGCGATACTGGCGCCGGTTGGGTGAAGATGCCAACATGCAGCCGGCAACGCCGGACGTCGTCGATCCTGGGAGCCAGTCCGACATGAAGCAGCATAACGCCACCCGACGCTTTCACGCCCTGGTCGCCGGACTGGCACTGACCCTGGCCTGCGGCGTCTTCGGCGCCGCTGTCGGCCTGCTCGGCGGAAGGCTGCTGTCCACACCGACCGGCATGGGCTGGGACACCCTGGCCGATACGCTCGGTGGCATGATGGTCGGCGGCGTGCTCGGCCTGGGTG
>JAGRGW010000081.1:0-1464 GCA_020445315.1 Gammaproteobacteria bacterium | reverse complement strand
TACGCGTTGGCCCTGACCGCACCGCAGCGCCAGGCCCAGCAATCGCCGAACGCGGAACGTCGCGCCACGCCAGACCCTGGGCGCCCCACGACAGCGGTGCCCGGCAACCCCCGGGGTTGAGCGTTGCCCTGCATTCCCCGAGTGGACTCGCTGAATACGCAACAACCATTTGGATCACGATGTCGACCCTGAGCTATACCATCGGCAACAGCCTCTACCTGAACATCACCGACCGCTGCACGCTGGCCTGCCGGTTCTGCCCGAAACACAACGGCTCGAAAAGCGTGCACGACTACGACCTCACGCTCGCACAACGTCCAACTGCCGACGACATCATCGCCAGCATCGATGACCCGGCGCGCTACGACCAGGTCGTGTTCTGCGGCTTCGGTGAACCGACGTTGCGGCTGAAGGTGCTGCTGGCGGTGGCCGCGGACATCAAGCGACGCGGCGGACACGTCCGAGTCAATACCGATGGCCTGGCCAACCGGGTGCACAAGCGCAACGTACTGCCGGAACTGGCCGAATGCGTCGATGCCCTGTCGATCTCGCTGAATGCGCACAACGCGGTACTGTACGAACGCCACTGCCAACCGGCCTTGCCGGGTGCGTTCGAGGCCATGCTCGACTTCGTCGCGCTCGCCCCCCGCCACATCGACGACGTCACCGCCAGCGCCATCGATGGCCTGGACGGCGTTGACATCGCCGCCTGCCGGCAACTGGCGGAGGAGCGCGGGGTGAAGTTTCGGCGGCGGGTACTCGACATCGTGGGTTGACGGCGACTTCCCGCCATCGCGCACGACTGACTCTCGTCATTGCGTACGCAGTGAAGCAATCTCCCGGTACGTACGCACTCCCTGCGCGAGATCGCCGTGGTCGCTACGCGACCTCGCGATGACACAATGTCGCGGATCGCCGCTCACGGCAGCTTCAGCACACTGCCATGTACCTGTGCGTCGGGTACATCGGCGTGCGCCAGCATCGCGCGCGCCTGCTCGAGTGCTTCGTCCGGCAGGGCCAGGTAGTAATCATTGTCGGCCAGCAGCGCATGCACGCGGACGATGCGTTGCAGCACGTCGTCGATGGCGTCGTCGCCGGCGGGTTCGAGATCGATCGAGTGGTAACGGAAGTCGTCGAGCACGTCGCGCCAGGCACGGCAGTAGTTCGACAGGTAGTGGCCGCGTGGAATCGCCGACAGCCAGTACAGGTCGATGGAGCGGTTCTCGTCCTTCTGGATGACGTGGTCGATCAGGCTGGCCACGCCGGCAAAACCCGACTCCCAGGCGACGAACACCAGCGGCCTTTCGGAGTCCTCGTCGAGGGTGAAGTCGCCACAGGGCCCGTGCAGCGTCAACTCCTGGCCGCGCTTCAAGCCGTCGAAGACGAGTGCGCTGAACGGGTCGTCGCTACGGCGCCGGACATGGAAGCGCAGTTGCACGCTGTCACAGGGGCAGCTGGCGATCG
>JAGRGW010000080.1 GCA_020445315.1 Gammaproteobacteria bacterium | reverse complement strand
CTCGGTGCCGATGGTCGACATCTTCCTCGCCTACCCCGGCGCTTCGGCCGAGCAGGTCGCGGCGATGGCGGTGGATCCGCTGGAACGCATCATGTCGGAGATCCCGGGCGTCAAGCACGTCTACTCGGCCAGCATGCGCGGCCAGGGTATCGTCACGGTACGCTTCAAGGTCGGCGAGCAGACCGGGCCGTCGCTGGTCAAGGTCCACGACAAGCTGGCCTCGCATCTCGACAGGATGCCGGTCGGCGTGCAGATGCCGCCGCTGGTCAAGGTCAAGGGCATCGATGACGTACCCGTCGTCACGCTGACGTTGTGGTCACCCGAGCTCGACGGCGGCAGCATGCGCCGCCTCGGCCTGAACCTGCTGCAACAGCTCAAGCAGATCCCGAACACCGGCCAGGGTTTCGTCGTCGGCGGCCAGGCGGAACAGATCAAGGTCGAGATCCAGCCGGAGAAGCTTTCGGGCAAAGGACTCAGCTCGAGCGAGGTCATCCAGGTGATCCGGGGCAGCAATGCCGAGCAGATGGTTGGCCATTCCGAATCCGACAACTACCAGTCGCGGATCTATGCCGGCAGCTTCCTGAAAACCCCACGCGATGTCGAGAACCTGGTCGTGCGTGTCGTCGACAACACCCCGATCTATGTCCGCGACGTGGCCAACGTCAGCTGGGCCAACGAAGAGGCCTCGAACTACGTCAACTACTACACCGGCCCGGCCTATGCCGAGGCGTACGGCGCCGACAAGCAATCGGACGGCGACCTCGCCGTCACGATCGCGATCGCGAAGAAGGAAGGCTCCAACGGCGTGACCGTCGCCAACGACATACTGGCCATGATCGAGTCGCTGAAAGGTCGCCTGATCCCGGAACAGGTCGAGGTCGAGGTGACCCGCAACTACGGTGAGACGGCCCAGGAAAAGGTCAACGAACTGCTGTTCAAGCTGGTCGTCGCAACCGGCATCGTGACCATCCTGGTCTGGTACGCGCTGGGTATCAAGCCTGCCATTGTCGTCACCGTCGTCATCCCGGTGGTCATCCTGATGACGGTGTTCGCGGCGTTCGTCATGGGGTTCAGCATAGACCGCGTGTCGCTGTTCGCGCTGATTTTCTCGATCGGCATCCTGGTCGACGACGCCATCGTTGTCGTCGAGAACATCTACCGCCGCTGGCTGATGGCTGGCGAGCCATCGACCGAGGTCGCCGTGGATGCGGTACGCGAGGTCGGCAACCCGACCATTCTCGCCACCTTCACCGTGGTCGCCGCGCTGATGCCAATGGCCTTCGTCAGCGGCATGATGGGCCCGTACATGGCGCCGATCCCGGTGTTGGGTTCGATCGCGATGATCATCTCGCTGTTCGCCGCGTTCGCGTTCACGTCGTACCTGGCCATGCGTATCCGGCCTTCCATGGAGCGCCTGAAGAAGGCGGAAGAGGCGGAACACAAGAGCAACGAGAAGCTCGACAAACTGTTCCGCAAGGTGATCCCGAAGCTGCTCGACAGCAAGCTCGCCGGTTACGGATTCCTGTTCGGACTGGTAGGCCTGTTCTTCGCCGTCATGGCGATGTTCTACACGACGGCCGTCACGGTGAAGATGCTGCCTTACGACAACAAGGCCGAGTTCGCCGTTGTCATCGACATGCCCGAGGGCACCGCGCTGCCGGCCACCAGCAACATGGCCCGCGAGATGGCCGAAAAGCTGCGCGAGATCCCGGAGGTCACGGCGCTGCAGACCTATGCAGGTACCGCACGCCCGTTCGACTTCAACGGCATGGTCCGTCATTACTACCTCCGCGAGGATCCCTGGCTGGCCGAGATCCAGGTCCAGCTGACGCACAAGAAGAAGCGCAAACGCAGCAGCCACGACGTGGCCGAGCATGCACGCGCGCTGCTGACACCGATGGCGCGTGCCGCCGGCGCCCGCGTCACGGTGGCCGAGATGCCGCCGGGGCCGCCGGTCGTGCAGGCCGTCGTTGCCGAACTGTACGGACCCGACGCCGACACCCGGCGCCAGGTCGCCACCGACCTGACCGGGATCTTCGAATCGGTACCGGGCCTGGCCGATGTCGACAACTACATGAGCCAGCCGTACGAGGCCTGGCGCTTCGTCATCGACACGCAGAAGGCCTCGATCAAGGGCGTATCGACGCGGACCGTCATCGAGACGCTGTCCACGGCGATGGGCGAGTACAAGATCACCGACGTCCGCGAGGGCTCGGCCCTGGAGCCGACCTGGATCGTCATGGAGGCCCCGCTGGCCCTGCGTGCAAATCCGAAGGCACTGAGCGACCTGCCGGTGCCGGGTCCGCGCGGCACGACGCTGCCGCTGGCCGAGCTCGGCAGCTTCGAGCGCATCACCGAGGATCCGATCATCTACCACAAGGACCTGCGTCCGCTGGAGTACGTCGTCGGCGACGCCGTCGGCAGGCTCGGCGCACCGATCTACCCGATGATGGAGATCGACGAGAAGCTGCAGGACTACGTGACACCGGACGGCCAGACGATGGCCGGCACGATGATGGGCAAACCGGCCGACAACGGCCTGAGCGCGTTCGAATGGGCCGGCGAATGGACGGTCACGTTCGAGACCTTCCGCGACATGGGTGCCGCCTTCGGCGTGGCCCTGGTTTTGATCTACATGCTCGTCGTCGGCATGTTCGGCAACTTCCTGGTGCCGGCGATCATCATGGCGCCGATCCCGCTGACGCTGCTCGGCATCGTGCCGGGCCACTGGCTGGTCACGCTGCTGACCGGGCACAACGCCTACTTCACGGCGACCTCGATGATCGGCTTCATCGCACTCGCCGGCATCATCGTGCGCAACTCCATCCTGCTGGTCGATTTCGCGGTCGAGGAGATCCGCCAGGGAGTCGACGTGCGCGAGGCCGTGCTGCTGTCGTGCAAGGCGCGGACCCGCCCGATCATGATCACCGCGTTCGCCCTGATCGGCGGCGCCAGCGTCATCCTGACCGACCCGATCTTCCAGGGCATGGCGATCTCGCTGATGTTCGGCGTCTTCGTGTCGACGGTGCTGACGCTGCTGGTCATCCCGCTCGGCTGCGTGTCGGCGTCGAAGAGCCTGGAGGAGATCGCGGCGGCGCGTGACGCCGAGGCGTCCAAGGCCTGACCGGCGGCATCGCCCGTCACCGGCCGGGGTGCCGTCGCGTTGATAGACGTCTACTGCGAGCGGCTGTCACCCGGCTTCTGGGCCGAGCCGGTCAACGCGCTGACCAACCTCGGCTTCCTGGTCGCGGCCTGGTACGGCTGGCTGCTCTATCGCCGGCACCCGTCGGCCGCGCCGGGCAGCGCTTTGCTGGTTCCGCTGGTGGCCGTCATCGGGATCGGGAGCTTCCTGTTCCACACCTTTGCCACGCCCTGGGCAGCCGCCGCCGACATACTGCCGATACTGGCTTTCCAGGTCGGTTATCTCTGGGTCTACGGGAAATCGGTGATCCACTGGCGCCCGGCCACAGGCCTGTCAGCACTGGCCCTGTTTGTCGCCGCTGTCGTGACCGTCGGGCAGTTCCGCGACTTGCTGAACGGATCGATTGCCTATGCGCCAGCCGTCGCGACCCTTGCCGTGTTGGCGGTCATACACCTGCGGAGGGCCCATGTCGGGCGGTACATGCTGCTTGCAGCAACGGGGCTGCTGCTGGCTTCGCTGACCTTCCGCACGCTCGACGAGACCGTCTGCGCCGCGCTACCGGTCGGCACCCACTTCCTTTGGCACCTGCTGAACAGTGTCGTGCTGTACCTTGCGCTGCACGCACTGATCACCGAGTCTGCGCAACGGCAGACGCCGCGCTGAGCCGGTCGCCGCACGGCACCCTCTCGTCGCGGGCAACGACGGGATTTACGGGCCCGGCAACGGATGCCAGCCCTTCGCGCAGATCGCGTATCCTGGCGGCCAGGTGCTGCCGCTGCCGCGGCGCCAGGCGCTGATCGAGTTCGCCGAGCAATTGCACCATGCGCCCCCGCAGGGACGCGATGTCGCTTTCGAGCTGCGGCGGTCGGTGATCGAAGCGCAGCCACCAGGCCTCGAGGTAGTCACGCAGGCTCGTCGCCGTCGGACCCGATCGTAACAGGGCGACGAGGTCACGCTGTTGACGCTGACGGTAGGCCAGCCACGACGCCGCGACGTCCGGCAGCCGCTCCACCTGTCGCGCGAACCATTCGCGCTGTTCGACGTCGAGCGCACCGGTCCATCGCTCGACGCGGTCCACGTAGCGATCGACGCGTGCCTCGCGCTGTTCGGCCGGGTCGGCGAACAGCATCTCTTCGCGGTACTCGTCGTTACGCTCCTCCAGTGCCGCCTCGAGGTGATCGATCTGCGCCGGTCGCAGCTGCAGCAAAACGTCGACTGCCGTCGGGATCAGCAACTGCGCATGCCGGCGATAGCTGCCGTCGGCCGCATCCAGCCAGCAATCGAGGAAAGCCGTCGACAGGCCGCCGTCGGCCCGCTGCTCCAGTTCAGCCAACAGGGATACGAACTCCGGCAGCAATTCCAGCCGGTGGCGTTGCAGAACCTCGCCGAACATCTCCCCCCATTGATCCTCCTGGTGGCCATCCGGATCGAGCAGCGTCGACACCCAGCGCGTCGCCATCCAGTCGGCGTTGTCGTACAGCAAAGCGGTCTTGCTGCAACCGACAAGCACGGAAAGCACCGGCAATAGCAGCAGTAAACGGATTACACTCGACATCATCGACGTCCAGTTTGTGATGGCAGATAAAGTGGGCGACTCGCGCTACCATTACACCGCCGATCCCATTTGAATAATCCACGACAGCAGGCGGGTAGGCGATAGTTTGCCCGAAGACAAATCGACGGCGCCCACGACAGGGAGACACGCGATGCCAAGTACCGACACATCGAGACGCAACTGGCTGAAATGGCTTGGCGCGGCCGGGGGCCTGTTCACGCTGAACGCAGCCCGCGCGCATCATACCGACACCCACTTCGAGGACGCGTCCGAGCACCGGATCGTGTACCAGTGCAACAAGATCGACGACGGCTACCTCGGCAGCGTGCTTTTCTCGGTCGGGGAAATGATCCGCAAGTACGGCGACAACGTTGAGGTCGTCGTCGCCTGCTTCGGACCGGGCATTCAACTGCTCGGCGATCCGCCCGAGCGCCCGGTCGAGAAGATACACCAGGAACGCGCGGCTTCACTGGCGGCCTACGGCGTGGCGTTCCATGCCTGCGGCAACACGATGGACAGCCTCGGCTGGACCGAGCAGAACCTTGTCGAATACGCCAGGATCGTGCCGATCGGCGTCGACGACATCATGCTGCTGCAGGAAAAAGGCTTTAGCTATTTCAGCTGGTGACGCGACCTACGGCGTAAGACCGCCTTCGCCGCAACCTGCAAACGAAGGCGATATCGCGCATGCTGCTGCGCCGATCGCTGTCAACCACTGACTTTGAACTTGCCTACCAACGCATGCAGTTCGTTGCCCAGATTGGCCAACTCGGTACTCGACGCAGCCGTCTGATCTGCACCAGCCGCGGTTGCCTGCGCAACGTCATGAATCACGTGCACGTTGCGGCCGATCTCGTCGGTGGCGGCCGACTGCTCCTCGGTCGCGCTGGCGATCTGGGCACTCATTGACAACAATTCGCTGACCGCTTGCTCGATCTCGGTAAACGCCGACTGTGTCGACTCCGTCAACGATACGGTCTCCAGCAGTTCCGTATTGTTGGTCTCCAACGCCTTGGTCGACTCGCGGCTTCGCGCCTGCAGGGACTCTATGATCTGCCGAATCTCCTCGGTCGATTCCTGGGTGCGTTGGGCGAGCACCCTGACCTCGTCGGCAACGACTGCGAAACCGCGACCCTGCTCACCCGCACGCGCGGCCTCGATGGCCGCGTTGAGCGCCAGCAGATTGGTCTGCCCGGCAATGGAACTGATCACCTCCAGGACCGTGCCGACGCGTTCGCTGTCTCCGCGCAGTGCATCAATCAATGTCTGTGACTGCTGCATGCGTTGCGACAATGCGTGTATTGAATCCACGTTTCGACTCAATACGCCGCGACCGGTGTGCACCTGGCTACCGGCATGCTCGGCCGCCTGTGCCGTCGATGCCGTACTGCGTGCCACTTCGCGCACAGTGCTGGTCATCTCTTCTACCGCCGTCGCGATGTGCTCGATCTCCTTCTGTTGACGGGACATGCCATCGCGCGTGTCGTTGGTTACCGCTGACAGTTCTTCCGATGACGCAGCCAGGCTCTCGGTAGAGATCCTTACGTAGCCGACCAATTCATCGATCGTGGCCACGAAACGGTTGAACGCACGTGAAAGGTCGCCCAGTTCGTCGTTCGCCGCGTCGTCGAGGCGAACCGTCAGGTCGCCTTCGCCGCTGGAGATGTCACGCATCGACGCCACGATGCGATTGAGCGGACGCGAAATACTGCCGGCAAACAGGTAGCCCAACACGCTGGCAACCAGGGCCGAAACGGCGATGACCGACAATGACTGCATGGTCAGCGTGCCGGCCAGCGCATCGGATGCCGCATAGGCCTCGTCGGCATCGATCTCGGCGAGAATCGCCCAGTCGAGCCCGTCAATCTGCAACGGCTTGAATGCCGACAGCACCTCGATACCGCGATAATCGGCGAACGTGTCGAAACCGGTTTCACCCCGCGTCGCGCGATCCGCTCCGACCGAGTCGACCGACTGGATGCCGATGACCGTGCCCTTGCCCCTGACATCGTCGACCACTTTGGCCGGCGCGCCGGTTCGCTGCAGCAACTCGAGGAAACCCGCCTTGTCCTCGAGGAGGAAACGGCTCTCGCTGCGCATCTTGCCGTCGGCGCCAACCAGGTAGCTCTCACCGCTCTGACCGAGCCCGTCTTCGGCCCAATGACCGTCGCCCGTCATCACGGACTGGATGCGATCGATCGGTAACTGGAAGATGACCGCGCCGATCTTCTCGCCTTTGTCGAACACGGGCGCGCCGATGAAGGACGCGGGACCGTCGTAGGAAGGGAAGTAGGGAGCAAAATCGGAGATCGATGTCGTACCCGGCTCGTCGATGGCCATGGCCGATTTGAACGCCTGGCCGAGACCGGAATCGGCAAATGCACCCGACTTCAGTGATGTCGCGAAGTCGATCTCCTTGAACACGGAATAGACCACGTGACCGGTTTCACCATCGACCAGGAACACATCGTAATAGCCGAAACGCCGCTGCAACTCGCGGAACGATCGATGAAAACGGCTATGCTGGCGCGCATAGTTACTGTCGTCGGCCAGGTCGACCAGTTCATCCTTGCTGCCGAGCGGGTGCGGGTTGGCGTTGATGAAGCGCTGCTGCAGTGCCACCGCCGATCCACTCAGTTTTTGCAGGTAGGCGGCGGTTTCTACATTCGCACCCGAGTTTCTGCGATTGAATTCCTGGCCGAAGGCGGTGCGGTAAAACCCGCCGAGTGCGGCTCGTTACTGCTCGATATCGGGCCGTACCTCGTCCAGGTAATCATGGAAGGCGGATTTGAATAACGCCATCGCCCGCTGGGTCGAGATGGTCTCTGCGGTAACGACCAACTGCTCGCGCATCATCGTGAAATAACTCTCGATTTGGCGCGCACGGCTTTCACGCAGGATCGTCAGCCGCGATTCTGCCTCCTTGTGCAGGGCGTCTTGCGCCATCGATATCGCGGTCCAGCCGACAAGGCCGCCCACGACCAGCGCCGGTATCAACGCCAGGAACAGGCTGCCCACGCGCAGCTTGGTGGTGATTTTCATTCTTGTTACCTGCCAGGGTTTGCCAATCCTCACTGAAGGCGACAGGTAAAGCAGATCCTTTAATATTCCCGGCAGAGAATGTGGAAATGGCGGAGCCGATGCAACGGCCTGCCGGGTCAAAACCCTGCCTGGGTGCCATTGCACACGCCGGCGGCGACGATCACCCCGCCGGCGATGCGCGATCTCAGCTGTTCTTGTCGATGTATGCCTCGATCGACGTCGTCGGCACGGCACCGGCCTGCGCGGCACGCAGCTTACCCTCGGGGTCGAACAACAGCAGCGTCGGCGTACCGCGGAACTGTGACTGCGTCTGCATTGCGTAGTACAACATCGTCGGTTCCAGTTCACCGAGCAGGTTGGGGAAAGGCAGGTCGTGGCGCTCGATGAACGCCTCGGCGTCGGCTTTCTTCGCCACCCCGTCCAGGCTGATGCCGAGCACGGTGGCCTTCTGCTCCTTGTGCGCTTCGTGGAACTGCGCGTAGGACTCCGCCTCCTGGTTGCAGACATGGCAGTCGTGCGCCCAGATCATGACGACAAGCCACTTGCCGTTGCCGGTGAAGGACTCGACCGAGCGGGGCTGACCTTCAAAATCGTGAAACAGCGCATCCTCGCTGGCGTGGGCAAACGTCGTCGCCAGCACCAGCAGGAAAAACATCAGCCATCGTTGCGTCATGGGAACTCCTTGGATCGTTCTGGCGGCGGGATACCGGCCCTCGTCTGGATACGACCGGCGCCGGACGGGTTTTGTTTCGCAGCATAACCGCTTGCCGGGCTGGCCGCCGACCCGTCGTGCCTACTGGAAATCCCGTGATTTGACCTGCAGCCCGCCCAACAGGTCGCTGTGATCTTCCAGGTAACGGCATACCAGGTGTTGAACGCCCTCGGCGCGCTGGATCTCGGCGACCACGCCGAGCAGTTGTGAGCCCAGCAGCACCCGGCGCTGACGTTCGGCCAGGTCGGCCCAGATCAGCAGGTTGAGACCGCCGTGCTCGTCCTCGAGCGTGACGAAGATCGCCCGGCCATTGCCCGGACGCTGACGGATCAGCACGAGTCCGGCGGCACGCACGATCTCCCCCGGCGCCCGCCCGGCCACCTCGACACTGCTCAGAAAACCGCGCTCGCCCAGCGCCGGCCGGATCAGCGCCAGCGGATGCTCGCGCAGGGTCAGGCCGGTCTGCGCATAATCGGCCAGCACCGACTGCCCGATGCCCGGCGCCTCGAGCAGCGGCAACTGTTCGTCGAAGCGATCGAGCCGGTACAGCGGCACGGCATCCTCGATCCCGGCCACCTCCCAGGCCGCCAGGTAACGGTGCCCGGCCAGCCCACACAGGGCATCGGCCGCGGCCAGCGCCTTCAGGTCGGCGCGATTGAGCGCAGCGCGCCGGGCCAGGTCCTGGACGGATGAAAATTCACCCGCCTCTCGGACAGCCACAATCCGTCTGGCCGCTGCTTCGGACAGGCCGCGGATCATGCGCAGGCCCAGGCGTAAGGACGGGCCACGGGCCGCGGGCCGCGGGCCGGGGTTTTCCGAAGGGGTGGCCCCAGGCCCCTGGCCCCTGGACCGATTTCCGCTGCCCTCTGCCCTCAGCCCTTGGCCCCCTGCCCTCTGCCCTCGATCTTCCAACCCACAATCCCAGTCGCTGTAACGGACATCTGCCGCCCGCACCTCGACGCCATGCTCACGGGCATCGCGCACCAGCTGCGCGGGAGCATAGAACCCCATCGGCAGGCTGTTGACCAGCGCGGCGCAGAACGCGGCCGGATGGTAAAACTTGAGCCAGGCCGAGACGTAGACCATCAGGGCGAAACTGGCCGCGTGCGATTCCGGGAAGCCGTAATCGCCGAAGCCGAGGATCTGGCGGTAGACCCGTTCGGCGAACTCGCGCCGGTAGCCGCGCTGCTGCATACCGTCGAGCAGGCGCTTGCGGTAGGGCTCGAGACCGCCACGCTTCTTCCAGGCCGCCATCGAGCGGCGCAGGTGGTCGGCCTCGCCCGGCGTGAAACCGGCCGCGACCATCGCCAGCTTGATGACCTGCTCCTGGAAGATCGGCACACCGAGCGTGCGTTCGAGCACCGAGCGCACCGCCTCCGACGGGTAGTCGACCGGCTCGGTGCCCTGCCGCCGGCGCAGGTAGGGATGGACCATGT
>JAGRGW010000079.1 GCA_020445315.1 Gammaproteobacteria bacterium | reverse complement strand
TCGACTCGATCATGTAGCCGGTCTTCGGTGCCCCGGTCGGCACGGCCGTTGCCTCGACCGGCGGGATGGCGATACAGACACCGGCAGAATAGATGTTCTTGTAGGCCGGGCTGCGCTGGTATTCGTCGACGAAGACGAAACCGCGTGGGTTGCACAGCCCCTCGACGTTCATGACGGCATCGACACCCTTGAACGCCGGCAGCATCATGGAGAACTTGAACTCGATGTCGTGCTCCTTGACCCGGTGTCCGGCATTGTCGTATTCCTCGACGTGCATCTTGCCCGGCTCCACCTTGGTCACCTTGGCATTGGTGATCCACTTGATGTGGTGGTTGCGCATCTCGCTCTCGAGCATGCCCTGCGAGTCACCGACCCCACCGAGCCCCAGGTGCCCGATGTAGGGCTCCGAGGTGACAAAGGTCATCGGAACCTGGTCGCGCATTTTGCGCTTGCGCAGGTCGGCATCCATGATGAAAGCGAACTCGTACGCCGGACCGAAACACGACGCGAACGGCATCGCGCCGATAACGACATGGCCGGGCTCCTCGAGCAGTTCGCGGTATTTTTCGTAGGCCGTCTCGGCGTGATCGACGGTACAGACCGACAGGGTTCCGCCCGCCTCCGGACCGGCGCCTTCGACTTCCTCGAAGGCCAGGCGGGGGCCGGTGGCGATCACCAGGTAGTCGTAGCCCAGGGTCTCGCCATCTGCGAACTGAAGCGTGTTGTTGGCGGCGTCGATCTTGTCGCAGCGCTTGGCGACGAAGTTGATGCCCTTGCGCTCGAGGTGCGGCGCAATATCGAACGTGATGCTCGCGCGATCCCGCCAACCGACCGCGACCCAGGGGTTGGACGGTACGAACTGGAAGTACTCACGCTCGTTGACCACGGTGATCTCGTGCTCACTGCCGAGTTCCTCGCGCAATTCGTAGGCGGCCGGCATTCCACCGGTTCCCGCACCCAGGACGACTATGTGTGCCATACGTTTCTCCTCGAAAAAACAGTTTGATACTGCACACGCCACCCGGTACCCGGCTGGGTTGCGGGGCAACGGGAGCGGCTTGAAAAGCAGTCAAAGCGGCCGGGAACCGGTATTGCGTCGCCATCGGTTCCCACGATCGACGTTCGAATTCTTTTATGTCGCCGACGCCGTGGATCGGGAGTATCGCACAATGCACACCCTGCTCGTGGGGTTTAATTGCAGTTGTTTTGGCCTGGATCAGTTCCGGGGACGACAAAAAAACCGGCCCGAGGGCCGGTTTTCCTGTCACATGGTGGCGGGGGCGGTCAGAGGTCGCCATTGACCCCGGCGTCGACGATGCTGTAGATCGTGTCACGTACCTTCTTCGCCAGCGGCTGCAGGTCTTCCGGCAGATCCACCGCGTGCAGCATCATGTCCATGTTCATGGTAACGATCCAGCCCTTGCCGTCGCCATCCTCGAGCACGGCGATGCGGCACGGCAGGAAACCGGCGAAAATAATGTCGTACTCGACCATCTTTTTGGCGATCAGGGCATCGCAGAACGCCAGGATGCGCATGTAGTTGGCCGGCTCCCCCATGGCCTCGACCTGCTCCGAAAGCGGCAGATCGGCCACCAGCTTGAAGTTGAGCATGTTGGCGCGCAGTTGCATCGAGGCAATCGCGTCCTCGACACCGACGTCTTCCGCGAGTGCGAATCGCTGGATGCTGTTGCCGATCATCTGCTGAGCCAGCGCCCGGTCGAAAGCCGGCGTTTCGATCTCCGTCTTGCTGCCGGCGTACGACTGGGCGGACAGCAACAGCACCAGGGCGATCGAAATGATCAGTTTCTTCATGACATTCATCCTCTCGGTTTTGGAAAATGGGGTTACTCGCACGGTCACGGGCATCGTCACCGCCCGACCGGCGCAGCCAACGACACGATTTCGGGGTCGGCCCCGGGTTCGCTGGCGCTACGGCAGAAGACGCCGACGGGGCGCCAGACTTCCATAATCAATTTTGATTGATTCATCATTTTTTTTGATCTTCTTGCCTGCCTTTGAGGTATCGCCAGAACCACGCCTGCGGCCGATCGACACCGGTACGCACGTACTCCAGGGTGTGGGCATGCGAGACCGTCCAGGTAATGCGCGTGAACGCGACTCCGCTGCCGCAGATCAGCAAACGGTCACCCACCCCCAGTTCCGTTTCGAGGTCCGGCAGCAGCACCGGGTCACCGTCCCGCCGCACCAACAGGACTATAGCCGGCAGGCGCTCGTAGCGTTGCCAGGGATCACGCAGCAGGTCACCCACGCTGAACTCGCCGCCCGCTGAGCAATGGGCATGCAAGGCGGGGGTCTGCTGCGCGTCGATCGTCCACTCGCGGATGTGCGGCACCTGGTCGCGAACCAGTCCACTGACGCGGCTGGCCAGTTCGCAGGACCAGCTGTCGGCCTCGTACAGCGCCAGGCTCGCGAACTCGTAAAGCATCGGGGTCGCCAGCAAAACCCGAATCTTGTTCGCAATGATCGCGCTCGGGTGCATGATCATGTCGGCGCCGACGGCCGTGATGATGTCCTCGTTGTCGTGCTCGTTCTGCCGGATCACGACGAACAGGTCGGG
Organism: Gammaproteobacteria bacterium; assembly: GCA_020445315.1. Classification (GTDB taxonomy): domain Bacteria; phylum Pseudomonadota; class Gammaproteobacteria; order Chromatiales; family Chromatiaceae; genus Thiosocius. Next base: position 7,749 of record JAGRGW010000079.1, on the reverse strand, counting down.
GTTGAGCTCTCGTGCCGTCATCACGATGGAGAGGTTGTTGGCGTCGTTGTCAGTGCCCGCGACCAGGCCGGCAGCGCCTTCTATCGCTGCTTCCTGCAGGGTTACGGCCTCGGTACCGCGGCCGTGGACGAAATCGGATTCCGGCTGGCCCGTCTGCTCGGGATGCGCCTCGATGACGTACACGCGGATCTTCTCCGCAGCGAGGCGACGGCACACGGCCTTGCCGAAACGACCGTAGCCGCAGACGATCCAGTGACCGTCCCTTGGCGGGTAGACCGGTTCGCTGAGCGCACTGCCGATGACGCCCGTCAGCCAGCTCTGCAGCAGGTACAGGCACGGCGCCTGGAACGCCACCGCCAGGTGGTTGCCGAAGGTCTCGAACGGGTCGACGATGTGATCGGTTCCGAACGATGCCATGTTCTCTTCGACATCTTGCGAATCGGCGCGGCAGATGACCTTCAGACCCGGGTTGAGCAGCTTGCTGGTGATGGCGATCTTCAGGTTCGCCTCGTTGTCGTTGGTCAGGGCCACGATACCGGCACATGAGCGGTGCTGCAGGCCGGCCTCCCTCAGGTGCTGGGTCACCCCGGCATCACCGTTGAGCGCCGGCACGAAGTCGCGCAGGTCCTGCAGCTGTATGACGTTCGTGCGCTCCTCGTCGATGTCGATGACCACGACATGCTGGCCGCGGTCGGTCAGCGACTTGACCAGCGCAGTACCGGTTTCGCCGTAGCCGCAGATCAGGTGAAAGGGTTCGCGCATCTTGCGAATCCGGCGCGCAAACCGGTTCTCGGCCAACGCGTCCTGGAAGGTGCGGTCCTGCACCAGCGCCAGGATCGTGCCGAAGGCGTAGATCCAGGCAATGACCGACGCGTACAGCGACAGACTGACCCACATCCGCTGCGCATCGGAAAAGGCGTACGGAATCTCGCCGAAACCGATCGTCGTCGCCATGTAGCTGACGAAATAGAACGCGTGGAACAGGCTCATGTGCCAGACGTTGCCATCGGCATCGCGGCCGGGGATCAGCGACAGCCCGAGGATAGACACGGCGTAGACGGCGATCAGCGTCAGCAACGGCTGACGCATGCGCCGAACGATCAGAAAGGCAATGTTTTCCAGGCCGCTGCGGTTCATGTCGCCAACCGGCTCAGCGTCGCAGCATCACCGTCTCGATGATCAGCAGGATGACGGAGATCACGTTGGCCAGCATGGCACCGCCGGACAGCGAGACGATGCTCGCGGTCACGACCGGGGTCAAGCCGGCACCGTACACGTGCTCGGCTAGCGCCCAGACGATGGCCGCGGCCAGCAACTGCAGCATGGCCACCAGGCTCGTCGCCAGCAGCAGCGCCCCCATCTGGCTGCGGTCGCCGAACTTCAGCACCGTCGCGATCAGGTTGACGACGACGACGGCATACAGCTCGTACAGGTGATGGTGATCCGGGTTCTCGATGTCGCCGACGAAAAACCCGAAATTGAGGGTCAATGCCAGGACGATGAAGAAACCGAAAACGACCTTCTCCGGATTCATGCGGACTCCCCGTTGTGATAACCCGAGACGAATTGCTGTAGTCAATTAAAGCATGTGCAGCGCCAAACCGAGTCAATCCCGCCGAGCCGCGCCGGGCCTGGCGAATCGCGCGAGCCGAACCGACGGCCGGCGCACGCCACTTGAATGGGCCCGGGACCCGGGTGGCGGGGTCGACGGCCCGCAGCCAATTGCCACTACCCACCGATAGACGTTACATTTAGTAACACTTGTCCGACCCCAGGCCCGCTGCATGCCCCCGTCACGCTTTACGATCAACCGCGAATCGGCTGTTTTCGTGGGCGCCCTGCTGTTGTTGCTGTTCGTCAGCCCGGTGGCCGACTGGTGGGCCCGGCTCGACGTGCACTGGACCACCCCCTACGCCCTGTGGCTGCTCGTCATCGTCGCGGCCTTCCTGATCAACGGACGGAAAGACCCCGATGAGCCATGAACTGGCGACGCTGTTCGGCGCCGGGGTCGTCTACCTGCTGATCCTGTTCCTGATCGCCTATGCGACCGACCAGGGCTATGTCCCGTCGCGCTGGGTATCGCATCCCCTGGTCTACACCTTGTCGGTGGGCGTCTACGCGACCTCGTGGACCTACTACGGCAGCGTCGGCTACGCAGCACACAACGGGCTGCTGTTCCTAACCATATATATAGGTGCCACGCTGGCCTTCGTGCTGAGCCCGGTGCTGCTGCGGCCGATCCTCAAGCTCAGTCGAGAGTACCAGCTCACCTCGCTGGCCGACCTGTTGGCGTTTCGCTACCGCAGTCAGGCCGCCGGCGTGCTGGTGACGCTGTTCATGCTGATCGGTACCCTGCCTTACATCGCGCTGCAGATCCGCGCTGTGACCGAGTCACTCTACGTGCTCAGCAACGAGGTACCGCCCAACACGATCGCGCTGGTGTTCTGCGCCACGCTGATCCTGTTCGGCGTGCTGTTCGGCACCCGCCACATATCGCCGCGCGAGAAACACCGTGGCCTGGTGGTCGCGATCGCGTTCGAGTCCCTGGTCAAGCTGGTCGTGCTGCTGATGATCGGGAGTTACGCCCTGTCCGTGGCATTCGGCGGATCGGCCGGTCTCGATGCCTGGCTGGAGGCCAACCCGCAGGCGCTCGACGCGCTGTATGCGCCGGTGAACCAGAGCCCGTGGATGGCACTGGTGTTCCTGTCTTTCGCCGCGGCATTCCTGCTGCCGCGCCAGTTCCACATGCTGTTCGCGGAGAACCTCGAGACCCGGGCGCTGAAGACGGCGACCTGGGCGATGCCGGCCTTCCTGCTGCTGCTGAACTTCTCGATCCCGATCATCCTCTGGGCCGGGCAGAAGCTGCAGTTGCAGATGAATCCGGACTACTACGTGCTGGGTATCACGCTGGTCCACGGCCCGTCGTGGCTGTCGCTGCTGGCTTTCATCGGCGGTCTGTCCGCGGCCAGCGCGATGGTCATCGTCACCAGCATCGCGCTCGCGTCGATGAGCCTGAACCACCTGCTGCTGCCGGCCAGCTACCCCGACCCGGCGATGAACCTGTACCGCTGGATCCTGTGGGGCCGGCGCCTGCTGATCGGCCTGATCATCATGGCAGGCTACGGGTTCTATGCCGGTTTGAAACACAGCGCGGGCCTGGTCGAGCTGGGCCTGATCTCGTTCGTCGCCGTCGCCCAGTTCCTGCCCGGCATCGCCGGCCTGCTGTACTGGCGCCGTGCAACCCGCAGCGGGTTCATCCTCGGCCTGCTCGGCGGCATCTGCGTCTGGTCGGTCCTGCTGCTGGCACCGCTGCTTTACGCCTCGGGCATCCTGATCACCGATCTCGGCATCCCGCCGATCGTCGAGGCCAGCGGCCTCAACAAGTGGGCCTTCGCCACGTTCGCGACGCTGACGGTCAATGGCGGGCTGTTCATCCTGGTTTCGCTGCTGACCCGCCAGTCACCGGGCGAACTCGAGGCCGCACGGGCCTGTTGCACCGAGTCGATGGTCACGCTGTCCGGCGTCGTCGTCGCCGGTTCACCGGGTGAGTTCCGCGCCCTGCTAGCCAGCGCGCTGGGCCAGGAAATGGCCGACCGCGAGGTCGACCAGGCACTCAAGGACCTCGGCCTGCGCGCCAACGAGCGCCGCACGCCGGAACTGCGCCGCCTGCGCGAACGCATCGAGCGCAACCTGTCCGGCCTGCTCGGGCCCCAGCTCGCGCACATCATCGTCAACCGCCGCCTCGAGCTCGACAGCGAGGCCAAGACCGCGCTGGCCGACTCGTTGCGCTACGTCGAGGACCGGCTGGAGACCTCGCGCTCGCAGATGCAGGGACTCAGCGTCGAGCTGGACAACCTGCGCCGACTGCACCGCCAGATCCTGCAGGACCTGCCGCTCGGCGTCTGCGCAACCGACAACCAGGGCAAGATCGTGCTCTGGAACCTGGCGCTGGAGGGCATGACCGGGGTCGAGGCACGCCAGCTGGTCGGTTCGCGCCTGGACCGCGTGCCGCGCCCCTGGGACGGGCTGCTCGGCGGCTTTGCCCGCAGCGGCGAGAACCACATCTACCGCATGGAACTGCCGGTGGCCGGCAAGCCGCGCTGGTACAACCTGCACAAGGCGGCCTACGCCGAGCCCGACTTCAACGACGACGACACCTCCGATGCCAAGTCCAGGCCGGGTATGGTCATGTTGATCGAAGACCTGACCGACCTCGGCAACCTCGAGGCAGAACTGGCCCACAACGACCGCCTGGCCTCGGTCGGCCGCCTGGCCGCCGGCGTGGCCCACGAGATCGGCAACCCGGTGACCGGCATCGCGTCACTGGCGCAGAACCTGCGCCACGAGGAAGACCCGGAGATCGTGCGCCAGAGCGTCGAGGACATCATCGACCAGACGCGCCGCATCTCCACGATCCTGTCGACACTGAAAAGCTTCAGCCGTGGCAGCGGACACCTGCGGCAGACCGAGACCTTTGCCCTGCACGAGGCGATCGAGCAGGCCGTGCACCTGATGCGGCTGAGCCACAAGCACGACGGCATCCGCTTCGAGGCCAGCTGTCCGCCGCACATCATCCTGACGGGCAATCACCAGCAGCTGTCGCAGGTACTGGTGAACCTGCTGAACAATGCCGCCGACGCCTCGCAGCCCGGCGACCGCGTCGACGTGCTGGCCCGGGTCGACGCGGATGAGGCCGTCATCGAGGTCATGGACCAGGGCCAGGGCATCCCGGAAGAACTGCACGAGACCATCTTCGAGCCGTTCTACACGACCAAGCCGACCGGCCAGGGCACCGGCCTCGGCCTGTCGCTGGCGTACAAGATCATCGAGGATCACGAAGGGACCATGGACATCGATTCCCAGGCCGGGCTCGGCACCCGGGTGATCGTCAACCTGCCATTGAGAAAATCACAACAACCGTATGAACCACTTGCTCATCATTGAAGACGAACCGGTCATCCGCACCGCATTGCGCCGCCTGCTGGAACGTCACGGACACCGGGTCAGCGAAGCGGAATCGGTCGAGCAGGCCCGGGCCGACGGTCCGCTCGACGACTACAACCTGATCATCACCGACCTGCGCCTGCCCGGCGAACCCGGCGACACGGTACTGAAGCTCGCGCCCGACGTGCCGGTCATCATCATGACCAGTTACGCCAGCGTGACATCGGCGGTGGACGCGATGAAGGGCGGCGCCGCCGACTACATCGCCAAGCCCTTCGACCACGACGAAATGGTCATGCTGGTCGAGCGGGTACTGCGCGAAAAACAGAAGGAACGCCGCACCGCGGCACTGCAGACCGATGTCGACCAGGCCTTCCCGGTCGCCGGCATGATCGGCAACAGCGGCGCGATGAACGAAGTCTGCGCGCGCATTCACAAGGTGGCGCCAACGGAGGCCACGGTCCTGATCACCGGCGAGTCCGGTACCGGCAAGGAACTGGCCGCGCGCGCCCTGCACAAGCACAGCAAGCGCAAGGATGCGCCGTTTGTCGCGTTCAACTGCGCAGCCGTACCGGAAGGTTCCATCGAGGCCGAATTGTTCGGCCAGCATCAGTCGGATCGCTTCCGCCCCGGCCTGATGCAGACCGCCGAGGGCGGCACGCTGTTCCTCGACGAGATCGGCGAACTGCCAACAGCGGCGCAGGCGCGATTGTTGCGCATCCTGCAGGGCGGCGAGCACGGCAGCGAAGGGGCCAAGGAACTCAATGTCCGGGTTCTCGCGGCGACCCACCGCGACCTGCGCAAACTGGTACAGGACAACGCCTTCCGCAGCGACCTCTACTTCCGCCTGCGCGTGGTCGAGCTGGTCCTGCCGCCGCTGCGTGAACGTGGCGACGATGTCATCGAACTGTCGGTATTCCTGCTCGACAAGGCGCGCAAACAGATCGGCCGCAACCCGCTGCGACTCAGCCGCGAGGCGCTCGAGGCGATCCGCCGTTACCCGTGGCCGGGCAACGTGCGCGAACTGTCGAACGCGATCGAGCGCGCCGTCATCCTGTGCGACGGGGACGTGATCACCCCCGACCTGCTGGCGATCGATCACCGGGTGTCCGGTGGCGGCCATGCCAGCGACGTCAACGACAAGCTGTCGCTGGAGGAATACTTCCGCGTGTTCGTCCTCGAACACCAGGACAAGATGACCGAGACGGAGCTGGCCCAGGCGCTCGGCATCAGCCGCAAGACGCTGTGGGAAAAGCGCCAACGCTTCGGCCTGCCGCGCTCGAAGAAGCGCACCTGACCGCCGCGCGTCACGGCAAGTTTCCCGCCTTCGGAAAAGCCCGTGACGCCTGCACACCGTCGCCGCGTTCCGGTGACCCGGCGCGCCCGGTCGAGCCGCTGACGGGTGCCGCTGCCGAGAATATTTTTTTCTGTTTACCTGCGGAAACATCGGCGTTACGAAACGTAACGTAGCCCCGTCCGGCGCGTTACCTTACGCCCCAAAAACGGCCTTGTGCGGCGCAACATTAGCAATTTTAAGTAACTGATTTACTTTGACATTCACTTGCCCCCAGCCGGACAATCGCCCGACCTTGGTAGCCCGACCCTCATCGGGTAACACAGGTCCGGGACCGCGCCCCGACAAATACAGCATGGAAGCCTCTGAATCTGGTGGGAAAACCACCGGGACGCGGTGAAGCCAGGGCCCCGGATTTCAACAACAGAAGTTAACTTTCAATTACAGCGGAGTGATCGAAACTATGGATTCGAAATCTGCACAGTACTGGAAGGCCAACCTGCGCCTTCTCGTCAGCCTGCTGGTGATCTGGTTTGTCGTGTCATACGGCTTCGGGATCATCCTCGCCGACGCCCTCAACGCCATCCGTATCGGCGGCGTGGGTCTCGGTTTCTGGTTCGCTCAACAAGGATCGATTTTCGTCTTTATTGTGCTGATCTTCTTTTACGCTGCCCGCATGAACGCGCTTGACCGCGAGTTCGACGTGCACGAAGACTGATTAGGGGTAGCGATACAATGGATCTCAATACAATTACTTACCTCGTCGTCGGCGCGACCTTCCTGCTGTACATCGGGATCGCGATCTGGGCCCGCGCGGGTTCCACCGGCGAGTTCTACGTTGCCGGCAAGGGCGTACACCCGGTCGCCAACGGTATGGCCACCGCCGCTGACTGGATGTCGGCCGCATCGTTCATCTCGATGGCCGGCCTGATCGCGTTCAACGGTTACGGCGCCTCGGTCTTCCTGATGGGCTGGACCGGCGGTTACGTGCTGCTGGCACTGCTGCTTGCTCCTTACCTGCGTAAGTTCGGCAAGTTCACCGTGCCGGAGTTCATCGGCGAGCGCTTCTACTCGCAGACCGCCCGTCTCGTTGCCGTCATCTGCCTGATCCTGGCCTCGGTTACCTACGTAATCGGCCAGATGAAGGGTATCGGCGTCGCGTTCTCGCGCTTCCTCGAGACCAGCTACGAAGTCGGCCTGCTGTCTGGTATGGGTATCGTGTTCGTGTACGCCGTACTCGGCGGCATGAAGGGCGTTACCTACACCCAGATCGCACAGTACGTGATCCTGATCTTCGCCTACACCATCCCGGCCGTGTTCATCTCGCTGAACCTGACCGGCAACCCGCTGCCGCAGCTGGGCCTGATCGGCACGATGGCGGACGGCTCCGGCCTGACCATGATGGAGAAGCTCGACCAGGTCGTTACCGACCTCGGCTTCGCGCAGTACTCCGAGCAGGTCATGGGCTCCAAGCTCAACATGTTCGTCTACACGCTGTCGCTGATGATCGG
>JAGRGW010000078.1 GCA_020445315.1 Gammaproteobacteria bacterium | reverse complement strand
CAGCATGCGCGACTTGATCTCCGCCAGCATCGCCGCCATGACCAGGTACTCGGCCGCCAGTTCGAGGCGCATTTCGCGCATCATGTCGATGTATTCCATGTACTGGCGCGTGATGTCGGCCAGCGGAATGTCGAGGATGTCCAGGTTCTGCCGCCGGATCAGGTACAGCAGCAGATCAAGCGGACCCTCGAAGGCGTCGAGAAACACCTCCAGCGCGTCCGGCGGTATGTAAAGGTCCTTCGGCAGCGTGTACTGTGGCTCGCCCTGGACGATGGCGAACGGCATCTCCTGCTGCTGCGGCGCGCCGCCCGGCTTGGGCAACACTGCCGCCTGGGCCGGGTCTGAAAGCGGTTCGACGGGTTGGTTGCTCAAGGCAGGCCGACCGGGTCAGTAGTCCAGCGACATGGCATGGCGCACCTCTTCCATCGTCTCGCGCGCGACCTCGCGCGCCCGCTCGCAGCCCTCGTTGATGATGTTGCGTACCAGGTCGGGCTGCCCGGCATATTCGCGGCCACGCTCCTGGATAGGCGCGAGCTCGGCCAACACGGCGTCGATGACCGGCTGCTTGCACTCGAGACAGCCGATACCGGCCGAGCGGCAGCTTTCCTGCACCCAACCCTTGATCGCATCGTCGGAATAGACCTCGTGGAACTGCCATACCGGGCACACGTCGGGATTGCCCGGATCGGTGCGCCGCACGCGCGCCGGATCGGTCGGCATCCTGCGCATCTGCTGCTCGACGTCCGCCGCCGATGCATCCAGCGGGATGGTGTTGTTGTACGACTTCGACATCTTCTGACCATCGAGCCCCGGCATCTTCGAGGCCTTGGTCAGCAACGGCTGCGGCTCCGGCAGGATCACCATGCCACCCCCCTCGAGGTAGCCGAACAGGCGGTCGCGATCGGCAATGCCGATGTTCTGCTGCGACTCCAGCAGCGCACGCGCCGCGGCCAAAGCATCGTCGTCACCCTGCTCCTGGTAGGCACGGCGATAATGGTTGTACAGCTTGGCGTTCTTCTTGCCCATTTTCTTGATCGCCTGCGCCGCCTTGTCCTCGAAGCCGGACTCGCGACCGTAGATGTGGTTGAAGCGCCGCGCGACCTCGCGCGTCAGCTCGACGTGCACGACCTGGTCTTCGCCGACCGGCACGAGGCCGGCGCGGTAGACCAGGATGTCGGCCGATTGCAGCAGCGGGTAGCCGAGGAAGCCATAGGTCGACAGGTCCTTTTCCTTCAGCTTGTCCTGCTGGTCCTTGTACGTCGGTACCCGCTCCAGCCAGCCCAGTGGCGTGATCATCGACAGCAGCAGGTGCAGTTCGGCGTGCTCGGGCACGCGCGACTGCACGAACAGCGTCGCTTCGCCGGGATTGACCCCGGCCGCCAGCCAGTCGACGACCATGTCCCAGGTGGCCTGCGGCACCAGGCTGGGGTCGTCGTAGTGCGTCGTCAGCGCGTGCCAGTCGGCAACGAAGAAGAAACACTGGTACTCGTGCTGCAGCTCGACCCAGTTCTTGAGAACGCCATGGTAGTGGCCAAGATGAAGGCGCCCGGTGGGACGCATGCCCGATAGCACGCGGGCGTGTTGCGCGGCGACGACGGTCAACGAATTCTCCTAGGACGGAAACAGGCTTGGCAGTATACCCAACACAAGGTCCGAGCCGGGCAGCACGGCGACCGACACGGAAATGATCGGCCAGATCACCATCCCGACGACCCCGGTGATCAGCAGCGCGATCAGGATGAAAATCCCGTAGGGTTCAAGCCGAGAGTAAAGCCGGTTGATACTGCCGTCGGGCAACAGGCCGCTGACGATGCGGCCACCGTCGAGCGGCAGGATCGGCAGCAGGTTGATCGCCATCAGCACGAGATTGATGAAGACCCCGGCCACCGACATCAATAATAACGGGATCGCCACCACGTGTACGCTGTGCACCAGGCTGTGGGCCAGCAGCAGCACCAGCGACCAGGCCAGCGCCATCAACAGGTTCACGGCCGGGCCGGCGGCGGCGACGATCGCCATGTCGCGTTTTGGCGAGTGCAGCCGCGAGGCCACCACCGGGACAGGCTTGGCCCAGCCGATCAGGAAACCGGTGAAGCTCAGCATCAGGACCGGGACCAGGATCGTCCCGACCGGGTCGATATGCGGCAGCGGGTTGAACGTGATCCGCCCGAGTCTGCGCGCGGTCGCGTCCCCCAACCGGTCGGCAACCCAGCCGTGGGCGGCCTCGTGTACGGTAACGGCGAAGATCAGCGGCAGTGACCAGATCGCCACCCGCTGAACCAGGGTCAATTCTTCCATCGGCGGATTATATCCGTCCCGTCACCGGTCCGCGCCAGCAGTTCAACCTGTTGTACTGCCCGTCGCCGGGGAAAACTGGCCACGGTAGTCCTGGCCGACTGTGGGCAATCTGCAAATTTCTCTTTTTCTTGTTGATTTTCTATTTGTTACCGGTTTTTATTAAGATAACTTCACAGCGTCGGTGTGAATGATGGCCAACCGCCATGTGAACTTTGCCCGGATTCGATGTGCCGATGGCCGCATACTCGGACCATCGGTCCAGGCCGGTTGACGGTGCCTGTGGACCCGTTCGGAGACCTGCTCATGTCCGCACCACTGCCGCTACAGTGCCGCCAGCGGCCGGCTACGCAGGTGGCCGGGGGCCGCTTCGCCATGCGCACACGGGTCACCGGCGCGGGCATGCCCGGCGCACCACGAACCGGCACACCGTTGCAGTGGTGTTATGCTTTGGGAAGAATTCGCCTACGCCCCTGCAGTGGTACCCTGAGATTGTCACGTCCAGCAACCGGCCATAAGCGGATCAGGCTCCCAGTCCTGCGGCGGCCTGCGCTCCACGCCAATCCCGTACACGGTTTGCTGCTCACCTGTCTGCTCCTGCTGACGACGGTTACGGCATCGCTGGCCTCGGATGCGCCGCGCTGCTCTCCCCCGATGGCCCGGCTGGCCTCGTTGCAGGGTGCGGCCGATGTGCAGTATCCCGACACCGCGACGTGGCAGCCGGCCGAAACCGGGCAGATCTTCTGCCCCGGTGACCGGATCCGCGTCGCGGCCGACAGTCGCGCCGTCGTCGAGTTGCGCGACGAAACCCTCCTGCGCCTGGACCAGAAGACCACGCTGCTGTTACCCGAAGCGGCACGCGACGACGGTTTCTGGGTCGACCTGACCGAGGGCGCGCTGTACCTGCTGAGCCGGATCCGGCGCCAGCTCGAGATCCGTACCCCGTTCGTCAACGCCGGCCTCGAAGGGACCGAGTTCGTCGTGCGCGTGCTGCCGCGCCAGGCGGTCGTATCGGTACTCGAAGGTCGCGTCGCGGTCAGCAACCCCAGGGGACGACTCAGCTTGCTGCCCGGACAGACGGCCACTGCAACGGCCGACAGTGCACCGGTGCTGCGCCTGGATATCCGGCCCGACGATGCGGTGCGCTGGGCCCTGTACTACCCGGTGGTCCTGGACCGGCGACAACCCGGCACTTATGACGCCCTGGCAGCGGCCCAGCAGGCACTGGCGGCCGGTCGCGTCGAGGATGCCGAGAACCTGCTGCGTGATCTCCGCACCGGCGATGCTGTCCACCCGACGGCGCTCGCGCTGTCGGCTATCGTGGAGCTGGTCCGCAACGACAACGAGCGGGCGCTAAGGCTGGCGCGGCAGGCGGTTGCCGACGATCCGACCGGCAGCAGCGCACTGCTGGCACTGTCCTACGCCAGGCAGGCGGTGTTCGATCTCGCCGGGGCGACGTCTGCGATCGAGACATCGCTGCGGCATCACCCGCAAGACGCACTGAGCTGGTCGAGGCTGGCGGAGCTGCGGGCCTCGACCGGCGATCCCCGGGCCGCGTACGCCGCTGCACAACAGGCGGCCGACCTGGCCCCGGACCTGTCCCGTACGCAATCCGTGCTCGGTTTCATGGCGCTGTCCGCGCTCGATCTCGACACGGCGGCCACGGCGTTCGAGACTGCGGCGGCACTCGACGGGGCCGATCCCCTGCCACACCTGGGACGCGGCCTGGCGCTGATGCGTCGAGGCGACGTCGACCAGGGGGTGCGCGAGTTCGAGGTCGCGGCGACCCTGGACCCGTCGAGCGCGCTGCTGCGCAGCTACCTCGGCAAGGCCTACGCCGAACAGGGACGCGACCGCGCTGCCGGCATCGAGTTCGAGCGCGCCAAGGCACTCGACCCGCTCGACCCGACACCGTGGCTCTACGACAGCCTGCGCAAACTCGGCAACAACGAACCCGTGGCGGCGCTCGCCGACATCCAGCAGTCGCTGCGCCTCAACGACAATCGCGCCGTCACCCGCTCGCGCCTGCTACTCGACAGCGACCGGGCAGCGCGATCCGCGGACCAGGGCCAGGTCTACCGGGAACTCGGCTTCGAGCGCCTGGTGACAGGCAGTACGGCACGTTCACTGATGCTCGACCCGAGTTCGGCTGCCGTCCATCGACTGCAGTCGAATGCCACGGCACCCCGCCGGCAGGCCGCACGGGTCAGTGAACTGCTGCAATGGCAGATCAACGCGCCGCTGACACCCAACCTGCTGCAGTTGCAGCAGACCGAGGCGGACCTGGTCGTGACCTCGGCCGCGGACCTGGTCGCATCGTCAGCCGCCGATTGGTCACAACTGTTCGTCAGCGACGGCGCCTCGCTGCGCCTGAATGCCGTCGGCGGCAGCAACGACCTGTTCAGCAACGACCTGACGTTCGCGTACCAGGCCGGACCTGTCGTATTGGGACTCGCCCAGTATCACTACGCGTTCGACGGCTTCGCCGACAACAACGACCAGGAGCGCGATATCTACGGTGCGTCGGTGCAGTGGCAGGCAGCGCCCGGCACCACGCTGTTCGCCGAGTACCGTGACGACGAGCGCGCCTTCGGCGATCTCAGCCTCGGGTTCGACAGCCGCGACATCGCCCCCGACCTGCGCACCGAAATCGACAGCAACCGCTGGCGCATCGGCGGACGGCACGCGTTCACGCCGAGTACGTCGTTCCTGGCGACGGTTGCCGGTTTCGACGGCGAAGAGCGACAGCGCGACAAGGTCACCTTGTCCACCGCCCCACTGATCGAAACCGAACTCGACACGACCACTGACGACGATGGCTGGCTCGGCGAACTGCAGCTGATTCACCGTACGACCGACAGCGCATGGATTGCCGGTATCGGTTACTTCGAAGCCGACTCGCGCATAGACACCAGCACCGAATCAACGCTGATACTGCCAGGCCTGCCGCCGATACCACTCGGCGGCAGCATGACGAGCGACCACAGCGACACCCGTCAGGCCAACGCCTATGTGTACTGGTCCAGGGCCGTCAACACGCAGCTGGACCTGACTTTCGCCCTTGCCTACGACAATTTCGACGGGCTCACGCTTGACCAGGACCAGTTCAGTCCCAAAGCGGGATTCGTCTGGCAGGCCAATGATGCCCTGCAACTGCGGGGCATTGCGGCGCGCGGCATGAAACGCGCGCTGGTTGCCGAGCAGACCATCGAACCCACGCAGGTCGCCGGCTTCACCCAGATGTTCGACGACCCGGATGGCAGCGACACCCGGCTCTTTGGCCTCGCCTTCGATGCGACTCTCGATCGAGCACTGGTTGTCGGTGCGGAACTGCGCAAGCGCGAGTTAAAGGTGCCGTACCTGAACGTGAGCACAGGCATGCGCAACGGCGCTGACTGGGACGAAACCAACGGCCTGGTTTACGCGCTCTGGACACCCGCAAAACACCTGGCGATCCGCACCGAACTGTCAGTCGAGGAGCTGGATTTCGGTGATACGTTTCCGCGCCCGGATCAGCCCTGGAGCACGGCATCGCTGGACACCATCGAGGTGCCAGTGACGATGGTCTATGCAGCCCCATCGGGGCTGACCCTGCGGGCAACAGCCCGCTGGATCGACCAGGAGGCGCGGCTCATCGATACCGCGGCCGGGGCACCGTTCCCTATGCGGACACCGTCCGACGACTTCTGGACTTTCGACGCCTTGCTGGAACACAGGCTGCCGAATCGGCTGGGACGTGTTGCCGTTGGCGTACAGAACCTGTTCGACGAAACGTTCGGCTACCAGGAGCCGGATCTCAACCAACCCAACCTGGCACGCGAGCGGACTGTGTTCGTCCGCGTCAACCTCGCACTATAAGACGCCACCAAGGGTCAACCGCCCGAATCACCAACGGAACGACGGAAGGATACTCGATGAAAGCAAGAAAACTGAGCACTGCGCTGACTCTCCCGCTGCTGGCCACGATGATGATTGGTTGCAGCCATGCCACTGACTATCGGCGGGACATGCCCAAGCCGGATGGCGAGTACGCGCCGTTTTTCATCACCTTCGATCGCGAAGGTCAACCCGTCGTCCTGGATCGAGCCGGCAAGCGAATGGACCTGGAACCACTCCCGTACAAGCTCGATCCTGGCACCCTGAAGCGCATCAGCAATATCTCGGCGCTGGAAGTGCAGGGCTCGCACTACTACGTGCTGATCATCAATGGACGGGCAATACGCATCGATCTGCCACATTTCAACTGACCCCCGGTCGAACGCAGTCGATATCCCGGGCACGGGTCGATCAGGCCCGGTCCGGGGTCGTTGTGCCACCCTGCCCCCCGGGTCCGGCCGAAACATCTTCCCGCCAGTTGCACAACTCGACGACGTCGGTGGCGGACCGACGACCAGCCAGTACGAAAGAACCGAGCGGCCGCGACACGGCGGCGTCGATTCCCCGCAGCATGTCGGCAGACAGCAGGATGCTCGTGCCCGTTTCCTTGTTGAGCGCCTGCAGGCGCGAAGCCATGTTGACGATATCGCCGACGGCGCGGTACTCGAAGTGATCCTTTGCGCCCACATGGGCCAGCGCCATGGTCCCGCAGTGCAGACCGATCCGGGTCTGCGGCAGGCATTGGCCAGCGGCGTCGGCACTTCTTAACGCGGCCTGGATTTCGAGCGCCGCCCGACACGCCTGCTCCCGGGTCTTTTCGTCGTCATCGCGCGCTGCCCAGATCGCCATCATCGCGTCGCCGACCACGTCCGACACGATGCCGCCACGGCGACGTACCGGCTCGAAGATCACGTCGTAGTAGGCATTCATGAACCCGGCCAGGTCGTCCGGCGCCATGTCCTCGGACAAGGTCGTGTACTGGGCGGCATCGGTGTACAGGCACACGCCGAACACGGTCTCGCGATCGGTTCCCGGTTGCAGGCCCTCGTCGGCGATCCTGTCGACGACGGCCTCCGGCAGGTAGTAACCGAAGATCTCGCGAATCCTCTGACGCTCGCGCTTCGCCACGAGGTAGTGCAGCGACGTCGCCGCGACGATCGCCAACGGGACCTGGACCAGCAGCGGCCCGACGGTCGGCAGCCAAAGGTTCCAGCGACTGAACGACCAGGATGCAGCGATGGCGTATACCGCCGAAAGAGCGAGCACGCAGAGCGCCCCCCAGGCGGGCCGAAGCAGGCGCATACCCACCCCGATCACCAACCCCCATGCCAGCATCAACGGTAAAGCGGCAGACGGTGCCAGCGGCCTGACGACCGTGCCATCACGGAGGTTCGCAAAGGCCGTCGCCAGGATTTCGATACCACTGAGGTCGTGCCCGGTGTCGGGATCGGAGAACGGCGTGATGAACTCGTCCAGTTGCTCCCACTGGACCGGGCTCGACAGTCCAACGAACACCGTTGCTCCCTGCCAATCATTGCCGGCATCGGGGCCGGCTGGCGCGCTATCCAGTTGCCTCAGCGCCTCGTCGTAGGCGATCGTGCGCAGCGTCCACGGCGGCCCGAAGAAATTCAGGAAGCGACTGCGCGGGGCAGACACGGCCGCGAGCACGCGTTCTACCACCAACCGATCCGCCGGCGGAACATCCGGTGGCAGCAGGCGCAGCAGGCGTTCATGCAGACCACTATCGGCCTGCAGTCGTCGATGGAGTTCGCTCGCGACGTTCGTCAGGCGGGCCTGGTCGATGCCTTCCGTCCCCGCCGACAGACCGCAGGCACGCAGGTGATCCTGGACGCCTCGTGCACTGGCCAGCATCGCGAGCAAAGGCAGCGAGGGCGCATCACCGGCGTTGGCGTCAAACGTCCAGAACTGGGCGACCTGCAGCGGCACTTTCGGCAGCGTGAAAGGCCCGGTTGCCAGTGCGGCATCGGCCAGCGGCGCAACGGGCGGCAGCAGCCGATGCAGTGCGATCCTTTCACCCGCCACCCCGGGACCGGCACCGGCGATCGTGGATTTCTCCAGGAATTCGAGCAGAAGGACGTTGCCGGCGCGCTGCATCGCTGACGCGAGCACGGCGTCATCTTCCGCCCGCGCCTGGCGAAACGCGAGATCGAAGACCACCGTTTCCGCACCTGCGCGTTCCAGGCCATCGATCAGTCGCGCGTGCAACGATCGCGGCCACTGCTCCGTCTTGTACGGCTGCCGCAACGCGTGTGCGGCATCCTTGGTGATCGCGACGATGACGACGTCGCCAGGTGGTGGCAGCTCGCCCCGGGCCAGGAACAGGCCGCGCAGACCGACCGCCTGTTCCAGCTGCGCCCCCCAGGGCAGGATAAAGAACAGGCCGCCTGCGATTGCGCAGGCAGCCCCAAGGAGCATCGCGGAATACCATCTCTTCGTCATCGTCGGGCCGGCAGGGCCGCTTCCCGATGTGGCCGTGCCGGCAGGGATCGGATGTTGTTGTTCCGATCGCGTAAACCTGGCTGCCGGTCAGTCGCAATCATCATCCACCGTGACGTCACCATCGTCACTGACGTGACGGGTCCTGACGAACATCATCCTGCCGATACGGTCGAACTGGCCATCGAGGGCACGGTCGACCTCGGTTGACGGCAGACCATCGAATATCGTGACCTGGCCGCGCTCTTCCCGCGCCAGCAGGAACGGTGGCGGCTCGTGAAGTTGCTTCATTTCCCAGCTCATGTCGTGCCCCTGGGCAACGGCGATGGCATCCTGGAATTCGAGGTTGGCCCAGATACCCAGGGCGATCACCAGTAGTGCCAGCAAGTGTTGTTTGGTCATTGGCAGTGCGCTCCTCTTCATGTTCAGACTCTGGCATCGACGGGACGGGTCTCCCGTGTCTGCTGTCTTCAGTCTATGAAGCGCGCTGTTGCTGTTTGTGTAACTCTGTCGCCGTTATTCCGTGAAAAATTCACACATCGGCTCGACCCGTATCACTACCACTTCGCCGGCAGTCGCTTGTGCAGTATGAACCGCTTGCCATCGGCCTCGAGGTATCCGCCGACGCGCAGGTCCTTGAGAATCTTGCTGACCATCTCGCGCGAGGAACCGACGCGGTCCGCGATCTGCTGATGCGTGAACGGCCGCGTGATATCGCGGCCATCCTCGCTCGAAGCGGCCTCGGTCAACAGCTTGGCGACCCGGCCGTAGACATCGGAAAGCGCAAGTTCACCGACAGTGTCGGTCAGGTCACGCGTGCGCTGAGCCAGCAGTCGAATCAGGTTGAACGCGATGTTTGGATGGTCGGCGAGGCACTGCATGAACGAGCGCTTGGTGAGCACCAGGAAAACCGATTCCTCGATCGTCATGACCGATGCCGTACGCGGCATATCGGCCAACAATGCCAGTTCGCCCAGCTGGGTACCGGGACCGAGTTCGTTGAGCACCATCTCGCGGCCGCTGTCGTCGGCCACGTAGGTCTTGACCAGTCCATCGATCAGGACGAACAGCGTGTTGGCCTCGTCGCCCCGCTCGATGATGACGGTATTCCTGCGGTAACGTTTCCTGACCGCGTGCTGTTCGATGGTGGCCAGTTCTTCGGCATCCAGACCGGCGAACAGGGGGACCTGGTCGAGCATGGCTGTCCTCGGTGTCTGCGTTCGAGCGACAGCATAGCGAATTTGCCAGGGTCCAGCGACGCCGGCCTGGCACGGCGTCAACCCGGCATGCTTCCGGTCGGCAGGACGGGGGCCGCGGCTTTCGGGGCCGCGGCCATGCGCCTTCATTCGGCCTGCCCCGTACCGGCCGACGCCAGCCGGCCCTCACTCGAGAAATCGGCCGGCAGCGTGCCCAATGCCGACACACCGCCGTTGATGCACGGTTCGAGGGCGTACTCGTCGTCGGCCATGATCGGCTCGATCAAAAGCGCCAGGTCCTCGCTGGCCTGGTCGACGTAGAGCCCGGTGGCCGACACGCCGCCGTCGATGCAGGGCTCCAGGTCCAACGCGTCCGAGGCATTGGCGCCGTGCACGGCAATGGCCACAGACAGGGTGAATCCGATGGCTGATTTGTTCATGGCTGTTATCTCCTGGTCGAAAATCGAGATCGTTGCGGCATCCATGCCCACACTGGCTTCCTTGAGGACCAGTCTAGGAACGTCGTCCCCCTGCAACCGGTGATATTTACCGTCGCGCAGCGTGAAAATTCACCGCTCGCGCCCATCCCGCAGCCACGTTGCAACGCCTGTCGAACACGCAAAAAAATGGGCGGTCAATGCCGCCCCAAGCCCTTCGCACCGCGTGTCAATCAAGAGAAATCCGTGCTCCCCCGTTCCTGTCGGTGGCCCATCTGCATGGCTCCGATTTCAATGGCGCAAACAACTCGGCGCCTGCGTGCACAAACGTTACGTGAGCGTCGAAGACGGGACCGGGGAATAAGCAAGCGCCGAGCGGTGAATAATCACCGGAAAACGGGCTCACCGTGGCGTCGACACCGGGAACACCGGCTGGGGAGTGAAAACCCGGCTGGGCCGGGCAAGGCGGGGCGGCAGGCTACTCGGTGCGCGCTGCTGCGGGTGTCGCGGGCACGTCGCCGGGAGCGGCCGCCGTCGTCTCGGCCCGCTCGATGGGTACGATGTCGGCGGCGTCGACCGCCGGCTGGGTTTCCTGCCCCTCGTTCTGCAGGTAACTGATATACGAATCAATCTCCAGTCCCAGCAGGTCCTGGGCGGATTC
Organism: Gammaproteobacteria bacterium; assembly: GCA_020445315.1. GTDB lineage: Bacteria > Pseudomonadota > Gammaproteobacteria > Chromatiales > Chromatiaceae > Thiosocius. The sequence goes on along the minus strand of JAGRGW010000078.1, from coordinate 6,518 downwards.
CCGGTCCATCTGCATCCAGGCATAGAACCCGGCGCCGAGAACGAGGAACAACACGACGACGATCGCCAGCCAGGGCACGCGCGGCCCGCGCCGGTAACCGGGATACATGTTCGGATGTGGATAGGACGGTCGCGGAATGATCGGTTCGGCCCTGGAGGCGGGTGCCGGACCACGCGGCGTCGCCGCGAAACCGGCTCCACCCGATGGCGGCCGCGCGCCAACGGCTCCGACCGACGACGTACCGCGGGGCGGCGCTGCCGATTCCCGCGTCAGTGGCGGAGGCGGTACGACGGGCGGCAGGTTGACGGCCGGCAGCGGGTCCATCGGCGGGACCACCGGCGATTCGCTGACCTGCGGAGGCGGCATGACGACCTTGCGCTGCTTGCGCTCTGCGTCGGGATCCTGCAGCAGTTCGGTATCGGCCGGATGCTCGTCGTCTTCGCCGACCCCGATCCCCAGGTACTCGGTCTGGGCCGTACTGCTGGTCGACACCGATCGCGGACTCAGCCGTTCTTCCGCCAGCTCCTCCAGGACCACCTGTGCGTCCGAGGCGTCGAGTACCGTCTTCTGCTCGACGGCACCGTGCAGAAGCAGGCGACTGCAAAACTGGTTGATCCGTCGCGGCACGCCGGCACAGGCCACGTCGATGACCGACAGCAACGACGACTTGAGCTTGGGATTGCCGTCCCAGCCGACCACCTTGAGACGATGGATGATGTACGCGGCGACCTGCTCCTGGTCGAGCGCATGCAGGTGCGAGGCTGCGGTGACGCGCTGGCGCAGCTGCTCGAGGCTCGGGTCCTGCAACTTCTCGCGCAGTTCCTCCTGGCCGACCAGGAATATCTGCAGCAACGGTTTGCCGTTGAGCTGCAGGTTGGTCAGCATGCGCAGCTCCTCGAGCGCGTTCATCGTCAGGTTCTGCGCCTCGTCGACGACCAGCAACGGCGGCCGCCCCTCGTTGTGCGCCTGGACGAACATCTGTTTCAGACGTTGCAGCACCGTGGCCGTGTCCATGTGCTCTACGTTCAGGCCGAACTCGTACGCGGCCGAGCGCAGCACCTCGTTGGCCTCCAGCATCGTGTTGACCAGCGTGGCGATTGTGTAGTCGCGTGGGCCATAGTCCGACAGCAGGTCGTTGATCAGCGTCGTCTTGCCCATGCCCGGCGCACCGGTGACGACAACGAAGCCCTCTGCCGCCTGCAGCGCGTACTGCATGTAGGCCCGCCCCTTGGCAAAGCTGGGATAGCGGTAGCAGAACTTGTGATCCGGGCTCAATCGGAACGGGTCGCCGGTGAAACCGTAGTATTCCTTGAACATCAGCTTGTTCGTCGCTCAATAGCCAGTTGCTGTAGGGATCGGCCGGATCGCGGCAAGATTGAGTACACGGCAGTGACGCCGCGTCCGTATCCCGGCACGGGATGCTGGTCGGCTGCAGGTTAATCCCGCTGGTTTGGCGTCATCATACACCTATCCCTCGAGCAGGCTGACATCTCCCTTGCCGTGGCGCAACACGACCGGCACGTCGGTATGCAGGTCGACGACGCTGGTCGGCTCGTAGCCACAGTAACCACCGTCGATGATCAGGTCGACGGCGTGACCGACGACCTGGTTCATTTCGTACGGGTCCATCATCGGCATGTCATCGCCGGGCAGAATCATCGTACTGCTCAGCAATGGCTGGTTAAGGTCCTCCAGCAGGGCCTGCGCGATCCGGTTGTCGGGAATCCGGATCCCGATGGTCTTGCGCTTGGCGTGCATCAGGCGCTTGGGCACCAGCTTGGTCGCCTGCAGGATGAAGGTGTACGGTCCCGGGGTCAGGTTCCGAATCAGGCGATGGGCCTGGTTGTCGAGCTTGGTATAGGCCGACAGCTCCGACAGGTTGCGCCCGATCAGCGTGAAATTGTGGTTGTCGTCGAGCTGCCGGACCCGGCGAATAGTGTCCATCGCATGTTTCTGCCCGATCTGGCAGCCGATCGCATAGCTCGAATCGGTCGGATAGATGACCACGCCGCCCTGGCGCACGATATCGGCGGCCTGGCCGATCAGCCGTGCCTGCGGATTATCCGGGTGAATCTGGAAGAACTGGGACATCGGGGTACGTCTAGAGGAAAAAGTGGTTGGAGCCGCGCTGCCGCGGTCAGTTCGCGGCGTCAATCGGCCAATCGTGCCAGATCGGCGTGCAGCCCGGAGGCAACTCCGGCAGGCGCCCCAGTTCGATCCAGGGATGCTCGGGCCCATGGTAATCCGAGCCCGCCGACGCGCACAGTTCGAAATCGCGGCTGAGTTGTCCCATCGTGAAATACTCGTCGCGACTGTGACTGCCCGACACGACCTCGAGCCCCTCGCCGCCGGCCTCGACGAACTCCGCGACCAGTCGGCGCAACTTGCTGCGCGTCATCTTATACCGTGCAGGGTGCGCGATCACGGCCTGTCCCCCGGCACTGCGAATCCACCGCACGGCGTCGCCCAGCTCGGCCCATTGACCGGCGACGAACCCGGGCCGCCCCGGCACCAGGTACTTGTGGAACACCGATCGCACGTCCCGGCAATGCCCGGCCTCGACCAGGAAACGGGCGAAGTGCGTTCGGCTGATCAACTGCCCGTTCGACAGCTCGCGCGCCCGCTCGAAACTGCCCGCGATGCCCTCGCGCGCGAGTCGCCGGCCGATCTCTTCGGCGCGCCAGTCGCGGAACTCGCGCAGCCCGGCCAAGCCTCGCTGCAGGACCTCGCTGTCCGCGTTGACGCCGATACCGACGATGTGCACGGTTCCCCCCTGCCAGGTCACGGATACCTCGACACCGGGCACGAAGCCCAGCCCGATGTCGGCCGCCGCGCGCGCGGCCTCGGCCAGCCCCGCCAGCGTATCGTGATCGGTCAGGGCCATGACCTCGACGCCGGCGGACGCCGCGCGCCGCATCAGTTCGGACGGTGTCAGCGTGCCGTCCGAAGCGGTCGAGTGGGCGTGAAGGTCGATCGTGCAACTCATCGTATCTTAATGGTACCAGCAGCCGGCGCCCGGTCGGTGGCCGACGGTTCCTTTTCACCCCCCGGCAGCCCAAGCGCGCCGGCGGGCGCACATGCTAGACTCCCGCGCTATGAGCGAGTTCCCGGTCGACCTGAACTTCCTGCGCGAACGCCTGGCCGCACTGGCCGCGGAACTGGCCGACGAGGCGCAAACGGGCGTGCCGGCAGATCCTTCGACGAGTGAACCGGGACAACTCTGCGACGCCCTGCTGCAGTTGATCGGCCTGCTCAGCCAACTGGACGGCGAGCGCACCGAACCCACGGCGAATATCGGCGAGTTGAACACACTCGGCGAATACGGCCTGCACCTGCTGGAAGACCTGGCCGCCCAGGCACGACGCATCCGGCAGGCCGCCGCCAGCGACATCGAACACCTGAGCCTGCCGTTCGCCCTTTGGGTGGCGCGCCGCGGCGGCGAGATCCGCAACCTGGGGCCGGTCGTCAATGCCCTGGCCTACTTTGCCAACCAGAATTCGCGACCTGCCGCCATGACGACGCTGTACGGCCAATGCTGCGAGATCATCGAGGCCGCCAGCCCGGCAAGCCAGGAGAATTTCGTCGAGCAGGCGGCCCATCCCTACCGGATGCTGCTGCTGAACCGCGCAATCGTCGCTACCCGCAGCCAAAACCCGGAACTGATCGAGATCGCCTTCGACAGCGTCCTGGACGTTTTGCCCAACGATGCCCAGTCGTTCTTTGCCGAGGCCATGGAACAGATGGCCCTGGTCGATTACCCCGAATACGTGCGCGATATCGTCAGGCGTTACTTCGTCGAACACGCCAGGCCGCGCCGGCTGCATTGACTTCCATCACGATACGATTCGATTCCGCCATGAAGATGCTCGCCGACCTGTTCCCGGTCATCCTGTTCTTTGTCGCTTACCAGGTTTACGACATCTACGTCGCAACCGTGACAGCGATCGTCGCAGCCATCGCCCAGGTGGCCTATAGCCGGCTGCGACACGGACGCGTCGAGACGATGCACTGGGTCACGCTGGGACTGCTGGTCGTCTTCGGCGGTCTGACGCTGGCGCTGCGCGACCCGACCTTCATCAAGTGGAAACCGACGGTCGTCAACTGGCTGTTCGCCGTCGCTTTTCTCGGCTCGCAGCTGTTCATGCAGCGCGGCCTGCTTCAACGTATGATGGATCACGCCGTCACTCTGCCCGATCACGCGTGGCGACGACTGAACACCGCCTGGGTCGCCTTCTTCTTCACCATGGGCGTCGTCAACCTGTACGTCGCCTACAACTTTTCCGAGAACGCCTGGGTCAATTTCAAGTTGTTCGGCTTTCTCGGCCTGACCCTGGTGTTCATGCTGGCACAGGGTTTTTACCTGTCCCGGTACATCGATACCGCGCCATCCACCGAAGAGGAGTAAGCCCGTGCTGTACAGCATCGTCAGCAACGACGTCGACAACAGCCTGCCGTTGAGAAAGACGGCACGCCCCGCCCATCTCGAACGCCTGCAGGCACTGCAGGCCGAGGGCCGCCTGGTCCTGGCCGGGCCCAGTCCTGCGATCGACAGCGCCGATCCCGGCGATGCCGGGTTTACCGGCAGCATCGTCATCGCCGAGTTCGCCAGTCTCGACGAGGCACGTGCCTGGGCCGATGCCGACCCCTACGTCGCCGCCGGGGTCTATGCCGATGTCGTCGTCAAGCCGTTCAAGAAGGTACTGCCGGCCTGAGCCGGCAACGGGATAGAGATTCATGAAAACAAACGGTCCACTCCAACGCCTGGCCTGGGCGCTGTGCCTGGCCATGCCACTGCTCACGCATGCCGAAGACAGCGCGCCGGTCGATCCGGTGACACTGGTCAAGGTCGACGACTTCGCCGTCACCAACCTGCACCTGGCCCTGTTCGCCAACCAGACCGGCCGCTCACCCGAGGATGCCGAGGGCCAGATCCGCCTGCTGAACGAACTGGTCAACAGTGTCATGATCGCCCGTTCGGCGGCCGGCCGCGCACTGGCCGGGCAGCCCGAAGTCGTCGCGGCACTCGAGGTCGCCAGCGCGCGCCTGATCGCGCAAACCTTCGTCCGCGACCAGCTCGACCGGATCCAGCTGAGCGACGAACAGGTACGCGCTTACTACGACCAGCGTTACAGCGGCGAGACCGGTACCGAGTACAAGGCGCGGCATATCCTGCTGGCCGAGAAGGAACAGGCGGAAGACGTGATCCGGCAACTGCGTGACGGCGCTGATTTCGCCGAACTCGCCGGCACGCGTTCGATCGGCCCAAGCAAGGCCGTCGGCGGCGACCTCGGCTGGTTCGAACCGGACCAGATGGTGCCCGAGTTCGCCAGCGCCACGGCAGCGGTCGCGGACGGCGCTTTCAGCGAAGAGCCGGTGCAGACACAGTTCGGCTGGCACGTGATCCTGCGTGAACAGAGCCGCGCCGTGCAGCCACCCGCCTACGACACGGTCAAGGCCGAACTCGAGACCGAGCTACGTCAACGGCAGATCGCGGAGGCGATTGCTGCCATCCGCGAGGAAGTCTCGGTCGAGGTGCAGGACATCCAGCAGTAAGACGGGGATCGTGACGACCGGCATTCAGGCCTTGTCGTCACGGTTGCCGGGTTTGCCGATGCGGTTGATCGAAACGACCTCTGCCGCCGGTTTCTCGTCCGCGTAGTAGGGCCGCTCGGTCGCCGCACCGGCCGCATCGGCCAGTTCGCGCTCGCGCGCCGAGATCAGCCCGAGACACTGGCGGACGTCCTCGATGGTCTGTTCGCTGAGCGGGTGCTTCATGGCACGGCTGGGTGGCGTCGTGTCCTTGATGATCTGCGCAAGCACCTTGCGCATGACGACAAGGATCTCGCGTTCTTTCTGACTGACCGACATCGACATTCCTGCAAATTGATTGACTGGTTGCAGGATAACCGATACCCGGTGGACCAAACCATGACCCAGCCGGGGGCTTGCCGCAACGGGCGTTACTTGAAGATGGTATCGATCGAGAAGCCTTCCTGCTCGAGGATACCGCGCAGGCGCTTCAGCGCATCCATCTGGATCTGGCGCACCCGCTCGCGGGTCACACCCAGTTCGTTGGCGACCTGTTCCAGCGTCGAGTTCTCGTAACCGTGCAGGCCGAAGCGGCGCTCGACGACCTCGCGCTGCTTGTCGTTCAGCTTGGCCAACCAGGCATCCAAGTGCCCCGAGAGGTCGTCGGCCTGGATGTGTTCGGTGGGATCCTTCGCGTTCTCGTCGGCAATCGTGTCCAGCAGCGGCTTGTCCGCGTCCTTGCCGTACGGCGTATCGACCGATGTGACCCGCTCGTTCAGACCGAGCATGCGCTTGACCTCGTCGATCGGACGATCGAGCAGGTCGGCAATCTCTTCCGCGGTCGGTTCGTGGTCCAGGGTCTGGGTGAGCTGGCGCGCGGCGCGCAGGTAGACGTTGATCTCCTTGACGACATGGATCGGCAGTCGGATCGTGCGCGTCTGGTTCATGATGGCGCGCTCGATGGTCTGCCGGATCCACCAGGTGGCGTA
>JAGRGW010000475.1 GCA_020445315.1 Gammaproteobacteria bacterium | reverse complement strand
CGACCGATCCGAAGGACGAGATCCGGATCCAGCGCACGCTCGATGCCTACCCGAACATCAAGGGCCTGGCCCTGCGCGGTTCGGAGAACCCGGACCTGCTGCCACCGGGCGCGATCACGGTGCGCATGCACTCGGTCGGCGGCTGGGGCGCGGTGACCACCGGCAAGAACCTGGCGATGACGCTGTACGAACTGCTCGGTTTCGACATCCGGGCGAACCCCAAGTACGGCTCGGAGAAGAAGGGGCAGCCGACGACCTATTTCCTGTCGGCAGCGCCGGAACCGATCCGCCTGAACTGCGAGTACACCTACGTCGACGTCGTCATGGCGCCGGACCCGAACGTGTTCACGCACTCCAACCCACTGGCCGGCCTGAAGGAAGGCGGCGTGTTCATCATCCAGTCCGAGCTCGAAGACCCGGCCGAGGTCTGGGCGCGGATTCCGCTGCAGGCGCAGCGCTTCGTCGTCGAACATGACATCCATGTCTGCTTCGTCGACGGCTTCCGGATCGCGCGCGAAGAGGCCTCCAACGTGGAACTGCAGTTCCGCATGCAGGGCAACGCCTTCCAGGGCGCGTTCTTTGCCGCATCGCCGCTGATGGAGCGTGCCGGACTCGACGAGGAGGGGCTGTTCCAGGCGATCGAGCGGCAACTGCGGGAGAAGTTCGGCGACAAGGGTGAGCGCGTCGTGCAGGACAACCTGCGCGTCGTGCGCCGTGGTTTCGACGAGATCACCGAGATCACCGACAAGACCGTCGGCACGCGATCGGCCGAACGGCGCAAGGCCATGAGCCTGCCGGTCATGTTGAGAAAACTCCCCGAGGCCGATGGCGGCATCTCCGACGTGTACCGCTTCTGGGAGCAGACCGGTTCCTTTTACGGCAGTGGGCGCGGCAGCGACAACCTCGCCGATCCCTACCAGGCGCTGTCGCTGATCCCGGCGTCGACCGGCGTATTCCGCGACATGACCCAGATCCGCTTCGAGTACCCGAAGTTCGTCGCTGAGAACTGCACCGCCTGCGGCAACT
>JAGRGW010000077.1 GCA_020445315.1 Gammaproteobacteria bacterium | reverse complement strand
CGGTCACGCTGTCGAAGGTGAGGGCGTCGGCGCCGGCCGTGCGCCGGACGCGGTGCCGCAACCGCCACGCGCCGACGGTGACGAGCACCAGGAGCCCGCCCCAGAAGAAGAGCCCGACCAGGCCCACGTCCACCATCACGTTGATGTACGCGTTGTGGGCGCCGCCCAGCCCGGTGTCGTCGAGGAACAGGCTGCGCGACGCGGTGAGACCGCGGCCGTGGAGTGGGCGGCGCTCGAAGCTCTCGATCGTGATCTCCCACACCAGTGTGCGGTTGTTGAACGACGCCAGCTTCTCGGCGTCCTCGTTGCGCAGGTAGTACGCGACGATCTGGCTGCGGACGGTGGAGGCGATCGCCGTGATCGCCACGAACGACGTGAGCATCAGGTCGCGCTTGCCCTCTGCGCGCAACCACAGCACGGCGAGCACCACGACCGCGATCAGGGCGGCGCCGATCGACCCGGCAGCGGCGGGATGAACGCGAGTTCCAGCGCGGTTGCCGAAGTGCGCGCAGATCTGGCGCGGGCCGAAGAAGATCTGGTCAGTGCGCGTCAGGAAGCGTCCGAACTGCGCTCCCGGGTAGCTGACCTGGAAAAGATCAAGACCGACCAGGAGCGACTGCTGTCCCTGCGCGACAACGAACTTGCTGCGCTGAAGAAGCGAATCGCCGCTCTGGAAGCCAAGGAAGCAGAGGCGGCGGCCATCGCGGCCGCAGCGCCCCCGCCCAGCGACGACAGTGCTACCCCGATGGACGATGTGCCGGCCGACGATGTGGCGGTGGACGACAGCAGCACCGTCAGCGCAGACGACACCCCGCCTGCCGACGATGGCTCTGTCACCAGTGCAGACATCTGGGGAAGCACCGACACGCCGACGGATGATGGCGTGGACCCGCTGGCCGCCGATGATGTCACCGACGACGTCGTTGATGATGGCATGCCGACGAGCGACGATTCGGCGATGGCGGCGGATGATCCGACCACGCCCCCCGCGGTCACTCAGCCGGTTTCCGATCCGGTTGCTGCCACTCCCCAACCCGTCGAGCCCCCGCCCCCGGCGAAGGCTTGGTGGGAGAACTATTACATTCTCGGTGGCGCAGGCGCCGCAGTTCTGGCGCTGTTGGCCTTCTTCGCGACCCGTCGCAAGAAGGAGGCCCACTTCGACGCAGGCGCGGACGATCATGACTCCGCAGTGGATTTCGGTATTCCGGCCGCCGGTGGTCACGACGACCACGACGACGATCATGCCGGTGCCGATCCGCTGTTCGATCTGCGCAGCCGGATTTCGGACGATCCCAGCAACCTGGATGCGCACCTGGATCTGCTCCGCTTCCACTATGGCCGCGGCGAGTCGGATGCCTTCGAGCAGGCCGCCGAGGCAATGCTCGTACACGTCCAGGATCAGCACGGACCCGAGTGGCGCGAAGCGCGTTCCCTGGGCGAGGGTTTGCTGCCGGGCAATCCGCTGTTTGCCGAGCCGCATGACTTCGGCAGCTTCGATGCGACCGAGACCGAACAGGCGCCGACCCAGGAGCAGCCCGCACCTGCTGCCGAAGATGACACGCTCAGCTTCGACAGCTTCGATGAGCCTGCCCCGGCGCCGGCCAAGTCGGATGCGGTGGAAGATCTGGAGATCGAGGTGGACGCCAGCATGAGTCAGCCTGCGGAGCCCGCAGCTCCGGCGGCCACCAGCGGCGGTGACGACTTCGATTTTGAGTTCGATTTTGACTCTCCCACGCAGACCATGGCGCCGCTGCAGCCCCGCGAGGAAGCGACCCCCGAGCCGGAGCCGGAGCCGGAACCCGCGGTGGTCGACGAGGCCCCGTCTGCTGCGCCAGAGGAAGAGGAGAAGTTTGAACTTGATCTGCCTCCGCTGGACTTCGACTTCAATGACTCCGAAGTGAAGGCGCCCGATGTGGTGAGCTTCGACGAGCAGAACAAGGAAGAAGAACTCAGCTTCGATCTGGGTGAGGACGTCGCCGAGAGCGTCAGCGATCTCGATGACGACATGTCCGAAGCCGCCGATCAATCCGAAGAACCGGCAGACGCGGATGATGACGGCTTCGACCTGGAGCTCGATCTGGGCGCCATGGGCGACAGCGATGCGGTCGGTACCAAGCTGGACCTGGCCCGTGCCTACATCGACATGGGTGACCCGGATGGCGCCCGCAGCATGCTCGAAGAGGTGATTGCCGAGGGCAATGCCGGTCAGCGCTCCGAGGCAGAAGGGCTGATGGCAACGCTGGACTGAGGCCAACCAGACCGCGCACCGGTGAGGTGCCCGGTCCTGAGTAAATAATGACTGGCCGGGGCATTGCCCCGGCCTTTTGTTTCCGCCAGATCCTCCCTGGAGAATCCTGCGCTCCAGCATCCAATCGCGTCAGATCTCCGGATGTCGGCAATAGCCGCAGCGCGGTCGGAACGGCGGCGGGTAGTTGGAGCCGATCGCGCAGCTGGAGCCCGGGCCTCAGCCTTCCACAGAGGAATCTGCCATTGCAGTCTGAGCGCTTCCCCCGCAGTATCCGCCTCCCAACTGTCCGTCGCGCCCCATGCAGTACAAACAACTGATGGATTTTTCCTGAGGCAAGGCGGGGGATGAGGCAAAGCAGCGCTATGGCGACGACGAGCAACACCGCATTCAGGTGAGAAGACGCGGACATTGTGCGAGTTACTTTCGGGACACCACATCAGCTGCCATGAACTCCCTTCAGCGAATCGCCCTGGGCGTCGAATACGACGGCACCGACTACTACGGCTGGCAGATCCAGGCGCAGTCGCCAACGGTGCAGGAGGTCCTGCAGCAGGCCCTGGCTCAGGTCGCCGATCACCCGATCGAAGTGGTCTGCGCCGGTCGCACCGACACCGGTGTACATGGCCGCTGTCAGGTGGTGCACTTCGACACTCGCGCCCCACGCAGCGAGCGCAGCTGGGTGCTGGGTGCCAACAGCAACCTGCCCGACACGGTCGCGGTTCGCTGGGCACAGCAGGTGCCAGAGAGTTTTCATGCGCGCTTTTCCGCGCGTCGACGATCCTATCGCTACCGCCTGCTCAACCGCTGGGTACGACCGGGTCTGGGTGGACGGTATCTCGCCTGGGAAAGGCGCCCATTGGCGCTGGCACCAATGCAGGCGGCGGCAACTTTGCTGCTGGGTGAGCACGATTTCAGTGCCTTTCGTACCGTCCATTGCCAGGCACCGTCGCCAGTGCGCACCCTCTATCGGCTAACGATCACTGCCAATCAGGACGAGTTCGTGTTCGAGGCCCAGGCCAACGGTTTTCTTCATCACATGGTGCGCAATCTGGTGGGGTCGTTGCTGGTGGTGGGGCGCGGCGAACAGCCGCCGGAATGGGTCGCCGAGGTGCTGCGCAGCGGCGATCGCTGCCAGGCCGGTCCAACCGCCCCAAGCGCGGGGCTGTGTTTCCTGGGTCCGGCCTATCCGCTTGAATGGGGTCTGCCGCCGGAAGTCAGTCTTCCAGAAGCGGGGGAGGGCTCATGCGCACCCGGGTGAAGTTCTGCGGGATGACCCGGGAAGCGGACATTGATCGGGCGGTTAGCCTGGGAGTGGACGCGATCGGATTGATCCTGGTGCCCGGCAGCAAGCGCGAGCTGAGCCTGCCGCGGGCGATCGAGCTTAGCGCTCGGGTGCCGCCGCTGGTGACTCTGGTGGTGCTGTTGGCCGATGCGCCTGAGGCGCAAGTTCGCGCCATACTGGCGGCGATGCGCGTCGATCTGCTGCAATTTCACGGCAACGAGACCGATTCCCAGTGCAAGATCTACGGCCGACCCTTTGTCAAGGCGGTGGCCATGGGCGATGATGATGCTGCAGTGCAGCTAAGTCGCTGGCCGAGCGCCGCCGGACTGGTGCTCGATGGTCACCGTCGCGGTGAACTGGGTGGCCAGGGCCGACCTTTCGACTGGTCGGCGCTGCAGCCGCGAACGACCCAACCGCTGGTGCTGGCCGGTGGCCTGAATCCCGTCAACGTGGCGGAGGCGATCGGGCAAGTTCGACCTTTTGCGGTCGACGTGAGTTCGGGGATAGAAAGCGCGCCGGGGATCAAGGACCCCGAGCGCATGGAAGCGTTCATCAATGAGGTCAATCGTGTCGATAGACAACGTCAGTGAATTGGAACTGAGTCCACCCGCCGATACCGGCTTGCCGGATCAGCGCGGTCATTTCGGTCGTTTCGGCGGTCGCTTCGTCTCGGAAACCCTGATGGCGCCGCTGGACGAGTTGACCAGGGCCTATGCCGCAGCGGTGGCCGACCCGGCCTTCTGGGAGGAGATGGAGCGGGATCGACGCGACTATGTGGGACGCCCCTCGCCGATCTACCACGCCCAGCGTTTGTCCGAGGAGATCGGTGGCGCCCAGATTCTGCTCAAGCGCGAGGATCTCAATCACACCGGCGCGCACAAGGTCAACAACACCATCGGTCAGGCGCTGCTGGCCAAGCGCATGGGCAAGACCCGTATCATCGCCGAGACCGGCGCCGGCCAGCACGGCGTCGCGTCGGCCACCGTGGCTGCCCGTCTCGGGCTCGAGTGCGTCGTCTACATGGGCGAGGTCGATGTCGCGCGCCAGGAGGCCAATGTCTACCGCATGCGCCTGCTCGGCGCCCGGGTCGAGGCCGTCTCGTCGGGTTCGAAGACGCTCAAGGACGCGCTGAACGAGGCGATGCGCGACTGGGTCACCAACGTCGACAACACTTTCTACATCATTGGCACGGTTGCGGGCCCGCACCCTTACCCGGCGATGGTGCGTGATTTCCAGGCCGTGATCGGTCGCGAGTCGCGCGAGCAGATGCTGGCGATGACGGGGCGGCTGCCGGACGTGCTGATGGCCTGCGTCGGCGGCGGTTCCAACGCGATCGGCCTGTTTCATCCGTTCCTCGACGACGCCGACGTACGCATCATCGGGGTCGAGGCGGCCGGCAACGGTCTCGACACCGGGCAGCATGCGGCGCCGCTGTGTGCTGGCCGGCCCGGCGTGCTCCACGGCAACCGCACCTACCTGATGGAAGACCGCGACGGCCAGATCATCGAGACCCACTCGGTCTCGGCCGGCCTCGACTACCCCGGCGTCGGTCCCGAGCACGCCTGGCTCAAAGACACCGGGCGCGCCGAGTACGTGGCCGTGACCGACAGCGAGGCGCTGGCGGCATTTCACCGCCTGACCCGAACCGAGGGTATCATTCCCGCGCTCGAGACCAGTCACGCAATCGCGCAGGCGATCAAGCTGGCGCCGACGATGTCGCCGGAGCAGAGCATCCTGATCAATCTCTCTGGTCGCGGTGACAAGGACATGCACACCGTGGCCGCACAGGAAGGGCTGAAACTATGAGTCGAATTGGCGGCGTGTTCGCCGCGCTTCGCGAGCAGGGCCGCAAGGCACTGGTACCGTTCGTCACCGCGGGTGACCCGCATCCGGATGTCACGCTGCCGCTGATGCACGCGATGGTCGAGGCCGGAGCCGACCTGATCGAGCTGGGCGTGCCGTTTTCCGACCCGATGGCGGACGGACCGGTGATCCAGCGCGCCAGCGAACGCGCGCTAGCCCACCACGTGTCGCTGCACGACGTGATCGACCTGGTGCGCCGCTTCCGCGAGACCGATTCGACGACTCCCGTCGTGCTGATGGGATACCTGAACCCGATTGAGGCGATGGGTTACGAGGCGTTCGCGGATGCCGCTTCGGCGGCCGGCGTCGACGGCGTGCTGACGGTCGACATCCCACCCGAGGAGGGCGGCGATTTCGTCCCGGCGATGAAGCGACACGGTATCGACCCGATCTTTCTGCTCGCGCCGACCAGTCACCGTGCACGGATCGAGCGCATCACGGCGACCGCCAGCGGTTTCGTCTACTACGTGTCGCTGAAGGGCGTCACCGGCGCGGCCAACCTGTCGCTCGACAGTGTCCGCGACAAGCTCGCGGAGATTCGCGCCTGCACCGACCTGCCGGTCGGTGTCGGTTTCGGTATCAAGGATGCCGAGACCGCGGGCGCCATGGCGCGGATCGCCGATGCTGTTGTCGTTGGCAGTGCGCTGGTCTCGAGGATCGAGGCCAACGCCGCGCAGCCCGACGTGGCCATCAACGAGATCCGCGAACTGCTGGGTACCATGCGCCGTGCCATGGATGCCGCCTGATTCTGCTAGAATCGGGTTAACGAATAGTTGGAAAGTCCATGAGCTGGTTCGAAAAACTGATGCCGACCCGAATCCGGACGGAGGGTGGCAACAAGAAAGCGGTGCCGGAAGGCCTGTGGGCCAAGTGCCCGAGCTGTAATGCCGTCCTGTACCGGGCCGAGATGGAGCGCAACCTGGAGGTGTGTCCGAAGTGCGGGCACCACAACCGGATCGGCGCGCGCCGGCGCCTCGACCTGTTCCTCGATCCCGAGCCGCGCGAGGAGATCGGCGCCGCGCTCGAGTCGACCGACCCGCTTAAGTTCAAGGACAGCAAAAAGTACAAGGAGCGCCTGAGTTCGGCGCAAAAGTCGACCGGCGAGAAAGACGCGCTGATCGTCATGCGTGGGCAACTGCATTCGCGTGACATCGTCGCGGCGGCGTTCGAGTTCACTTTCATGGGCGGCTCGATGGGATCGGTCGTCGGCGAGCGTTTCGTGCAGGGGGTCAACCAGGCGATCGAGCGGCGCTGTCCGATGGTCTGCTTTTCCGCCAGCGGTGGCGCACGCATGCAGGAGTCCCTTTTCTCGCTGATGCAGATGGCCAAGACCTCGGCCGCGCTGCAGCGCATGTCGAAGAAGGGGCTGCCGTTCATCTCCGTCATGACCGATCCGACCATGGGCGGCGTGTCGGCCAGTTTCGCCATGCTCGGCGACGTCAATATCGGCGAACCCGGCGCCTTGATCGGCTTCGCCGGGCCGCGCGTCATCGAACAGACGGTGCGCGAAAAGCTGCCGGAAGGGTTTCAGCGCAGCGAGTTCCTGCTCGATCACGGCGCCGTCGACACGATCATCGACCGGCGCGAAATGCGCGACCGCGTCAGCAACATCCTCGGCCTGATGATGGGCGACAAGGTCGCCTGAACCGGCTTGCGGCCAGCCAGTATCCCGTGAGATTCGACAACCTGGATGCGTGGCTGGCGTGGCAGGCCGGCCTCAATCCGCGGACGATCGATCTCGGCCTGGACCGGGTGCGGGAAGTCTGGCGAGAACTCGGGTCGCCATCGCTCGGGGCGCCTGTCATCACGATTGCGGGCACGAACGGCAAGGGCTCCAGCGTCGCCGTCACCGAGGCAATCCTGCAGCAGGGCGGCTACCGCACGGCCTGCTACACGTCGCCGCACCTGCAACGTTACAACGAGCGCATCCGCGTGGACCGAACCCCCGTCGACGACGACACGCTGTGCAAGGCGTTCGAACGAATCGACCGTGCGCGTGGTGACATCGCCCTGACTTACTTCGAATTCGGTACGCTGGCGGCACTGTGGATCTTCGCCGCTGCCGGCGTCGATGCGATCGTGCTCGAGGTCGGTCTCGGCGGACGCCTGGACGCGGTGAACCTCGTCGACAGCGACGTTGCGTTGATCGCCCAGGTAGGCCTGGACCACCAGGACTGGCTGGGTGACAACATCGAGGCGATAGGCCGGGAAAAGGCGGGGATCATGCGTCCCGGGCGGCCCGCGGTGTATTCCGGCAGCGACATGCCGGACAGTATCGCGACCTACGCCGGGCAGGTCGGGGCGGGGTTGCTGGTCAATGGTCGACACTACCGCGTCGAGCGCCACGACGAAACCTGGGACCTGCTGGCCGAACAGGTGGAGTACCGGGGGCTGCCGCGGCCCGCGATGCACGGCGCCATGCAGATCGACAATGCCGCCGGCGTGCTGGTCGCGCTCGACGCTCTGCGTGCCCGGCTTCCGCTCGAGCGACCGGCCATCGATGCCGGACTACAGTCAGCGAGGCTTGCTGGCCGATTCGATGTGAGACCGGGGCATCCGACCTGGATTTTGGATGTCGCGCACAATCCCCAGGCTGCCGCGCGGCTCGACGACATGCTCGGCGAGCACGCCGCGGGTGGTCACCGCACGGCGGTTTTCGGCGCACTCGGGGACAAGGACGTGGCTGGCATCGGGCGGGCGCTCCGTGAGCGCTTCGAGCGCTGGTGCCTGGTCGACCTGTCCGCGCAACCACGGGGACTGTCGGCGGGTGCACTCGCTGAACGCCTTGCGGGAGTCGTCGATTCCGACAGGCTGCAGTTGTGTGGCGACGTGGCGACGACGCTCGACAGGCTCGCGGCCGGGGCGGCGGCCGATGACATGTTCGTCGTCTTCGGCTCGTTCCTGACCGTGGGCGCGGCGATGGACTGGATAGACGCGCGTGGTTGAGGCCCCGGCGTCGATGCGGCCGGCGACAGCGAAAAGTCGCCGCCCGGCGAGCGCGCAAACGGACAAGTGCCCCCGGTTGCCGGGTATAATCCGACTTTTCCCATTGACGCGAGAACGATGGACGAAGGGCTCAAAAAGCGGCTGATCGGTGCATCGGTACTCGCGTCGCTGGCCGTGATGTTCGTCCCCATGCTGTTCGAACAGCCGCCGCCCGCCGCTCCGGAACTGCCGCCGCTGCCGCCGCAGCCACCCACCAGCGATTTTGCGACCGAGATGCTCGACACCAGGATTCCCGAGATCACGCCATTGGCGCCGCGCGTTGTCGACGATCCCGCGCCCGAACCGCCCGCGCAAGCCAGCTCCGGGCCGGAAAAGCCCGCTGCCACGGCACCCACCGCGTGGGTCGTCCAGGTTGGCAGCTTCAGCAACCGCGACAACGCCAACCGCCTGGTGGCCAAGCTGCGTGATGCCAAGTTGCCGACGCCCGACGCCGAGGCGGTCCGGGTCGGTGGCAGGCGCCTTTACCGGGTCAGGGTCGGGCCGGTACTCGAGCGCAGCGATGCCGAACAGTTGAGTCGGCGCGCTGATCGCGTGGCGGGCGTCAAGTCGTCGGTCAGGAGGTACCCGCGTTGAGGCTTTGGTTCCACTGGTCCGTCATCGGCGATGTTGGCCGTGCGCGCCTCTTGGGCGGGCACTGACGCATGGCCGGCCTCGATATCTTCATCATTGGCCTGATCGCCCTGTCGGCGCTGGTCAGTCTGATCAGGGGTTTCGTCCGCGAGGCCTTTTCGCTGGCGATCTGGGTGCTGGCATTCTGGGTCAGCTGGAGCTTTTTCCGCGATCTCGAAGTGCCGTTGCGTGCCTGGATCGGTTCGCCAACAGCCCGGCTGGGTATCGCTTTCGGCCTGCTGATGATCGTGACGCTGGTGGTTGGCGGCCTGGTCAACTACGTGGTCATCCGGCTGGTCGAGTTCACCGGCATGTCCGGCACCGACAGGCTGATCGGCATGGTATTCGGTGCTGCCCGCGGCGTGCTGCTGGTGGCCGTGCTGGTGCTGCTGGCGGGCTTGACACCGCTGCCGGAGGAGAGCTGGTGGGGCAGCTCGACCCTGGTCGGTTACTTCGAGGAGTTGGCGGTGTGGTTGCGCGACCTGTTGCCACCGGACATCGCGGAACGATTTCATTATGATTTGGCGGTCAAGCGCTAAGAGGGCGACGGCAAGATGTGCGGAGTTGTTGGAATCGTCGGGACGGGCACGGTTAACCAGTCTCTTTACGACGCGCTACAGGTGCTTCAGCACCGGGGCCAGGATGCTGCCGGCATCATGACCTGCGATCATGGTCGTCTGCACCTGCGCAAGGACAATGGTCTGGCGCGCGACGTGTTCGACAACCAGCACATGATCAACCTGCCCGGGGCGATGGGTATCGGCCACGTGCGTTACCCGACTGCCGGGTGCTCATCATCTGCCGAGGCGCAGCCGTTCTACGTCAACTCGCCGTATGGGATCTGCCTGGCCCACAACGGCAACCTGACCAACGCCGACGAACTCAAGCGCGACCTGTTTCGCGAGGACCGGCGCCACATCAACACCGACTCGGATTCCGAGATCCTGCTGAACATCTTCGCCCACGAACTGGCGGAACAGACCAAGAACCTGTCTTTCGACGAGAACGACATCTTCCGCGCCGTGACGGGCGTCCATCAGCGCTGCCGTGGCGGCTACGCGGCCGTGGCGATGATCCCCGGTTACGGGGTGATCGCGTTCCGTGACCCCAACGGTATCCGTCCGCTGGTGTTCGGTGTTCGCGAAAGCGAAAACGGCCCCGAGATGATGGTGGCGTCGGAGAGTGTTGCGCTGGATACGCTGGATTTCGATCGCGTACGCGACGTCGATCCGGGTGAGGCGGTCATTTTCACCCACGATGGCAATCTGTTTACACGCCAATGCGCCGACGAGTGGCAGCGCAGCCCGTGCATCTTCGAGTTCGTCTACTTTGCGCGGCCGGATTCGATCATCGACGATATCTTCGTGCACAAGGCGCGGCTGCGCATGGGCAAGAAACTGGCAAAAAAGACCGACCGCGTGCTGGGCAAGGACAAGATCGATGTCGTCATCCCGATCCCGGACACGAGTCGCACGTCGGCGATGAGCCTGGCGCACGTATTGGGCGTGCGCTTCACCGAGGGTTTCATCAAGAATCGCTACATCGGCCGAACCTTCATCATGCCGGGGCAGACCGCGCGCAAGAAATCGGTGCGACAGAAACTGAACCCGATCGATGTCGAGTTCAAGGGCAAGAACGTGCTGCTGGTCGACGACTCCATCGTTCGTGGCACGACATCGCGCCAGATCGTGCAGATGGCGCGAGACGCCGGTGCCCGGAAGGTCTACTTCGCCTCGGCGGCACCCCCGGTCCGTTACCCGAACGTCTACGGCATCGACATGCCCGCGGCCTCCGAACTGGTGGCGCACGGGCGTACCGAGCAGGAGGTCTGCGACTGGATCGGCGCCGACGGCCTGGTCTACCAGGACCTCGAAGACCTGATCGACGCAGTCGGCAAGAAGGGTAAGTCCGCGGTCAGGCGTTTCGACACCTCGGTGTTCGACGGCACGTACGTGACCGGCGACGTGACCCCGGAGTATCTCGACCGGCTCGAGGCCGACCGCAATGACGATGCCAAGTCGTCGCGCGAGAACCAGCGACCGGCCAACGTCATCGGCCTGCACAACGACGGGTGACGCAACGCCGCCCGACCCGGCCGATTGACCGGCCGGGAAATCAGGGCTAACCTTCTGTTTCAGCGCCGATTTGGCTCAGATTGCGGGCGCTCAAGAAATGCTGCTAAAGCGAGGAACAACCTGCTTTGGCCAAATCTGTGCCGGGGCGGGTTTTTTTGTGGCTGGTGGGTGGCGGAACGCATCGGCATCAACACGGAGACGGGATTTGAGCGACATTCCGAGTGACTGGTCGATGGAGACACTGGGTATCAGGGTGGGGCACGAGCGCACCGCCGAGGGCGAGCACAGCGAGCCGATTTTCGCGACGTCGAGCTTCGTGTTCGGCAGTGCCGCCGAGGCCGCGGCACGGTTCGCCGGCGATACCCAGGGCAACATCTACTCGCGGTTCACCAATCCGACGGTCAGGGCGTTCGAAGAGCGCCTGGCGGCGATGGAAGGTGGCGAGTCCTGTGTCGCCACCGCATCGGGCATGGCGGCGATCCTGGCGACCTGCATGGGCCTGCTGCAGCAGGGTGATCACGTGATCAGTTCGCGCAGCATCTTTGGCAGCACGACGATGCTGTTCAACAAGTACCTGTCGCGATTCGGCATCGAGACCGATTACGCGAAACTCTCCGACGTCGACGACTGGGCGCGGCTGATCCGGCCGAACACGCGCCTGCTGTTCGTCGAGACGCCGTCGAACCCGTTGACCGAACTGGGCGATATCCGGGCGCTGGCCGACCTGGCGCATGCCCACGATTGCGTGCTGGTCGTCGACAACTGTTTCTGCACACCGGCCCTGCAGCGACCGCTGGCGCTCGGCGCCGATATCGTCATCCACTCGGCGACCAAGTATCTCGACGGCCAGGGGCGGGCAGTCGGGGGGGCCGTCGTCGGTGACGGCAAGCGCGTCGGCGAGGATGTCTTTGGTGTACTGCGCACCGCCGGGCCGACGATGAGTCCGTTCGCCGCGTGGATATTTCTCAAGGGCCTCGAGACGCTGTCGCTGCGCATGCAGGCACATTCGGAGCGGGCCACGCAGTTGGCGCAATGGCTGGCGACGCAGCCGGGAGTCGAAAAGGTGCATTATCCCGGGCTGCCAAGCCACCCACAGCATGCCCTGGCCGCGTCACAGCAGGACCGTCCCGGCGGCATCGTCGCGTTCGAGGTGCGAGGTGGGCGAGAAGCCGCGTGGCGGTTGATCGATTCGACGCGCATGCTGTCGATCACGGCCAACCTGGGTGATACCAAGACCACGATCACCCATCCGGCGACGACGACCCATGGGCGCCTCAGCGACGAGGAACGGGCCAACGCCGGTATCAGCGACGGGCTGGTGCGCGTGGCCGTGGGCCTCGAGGCGATCGAAGACATCCAGGCCGATCTGGCACGCGGATTTTCATAGGGCATTTCTCTGATAAGCAGAACTTATCGTGCTTGCGCGCGATTCTAAATTAGAATACACTAATATTGTTTTTGAAACGCTCATCGCGGAATGGCATCGGGTTGATCCATTGAGCAGGCCGGACGCTGCGCAGTACCCGTGAGCACAATGACTATACTGCCACTGGGGCATATCGCGCCGGGCGGGTTCCATATTTAAAGGAGAATCTCATGTCAGTTTTTCGTGTGTTGGCCGCGTCGCTGTTGCTGGCCGGTAGCCAGATGGCCACTGCCCAGCCTTACGGCCCGGGTCCCGGTTTCGGTCCCTATGGGCCCGGTTACGGCGCAGGCCCGTACGGTGGACCCTATGGTGGTCCCTACAACGGTGGCGGACCGTTCGGTGGCGCGAGCCCGTTCCGTGGCGTGCCGTTCATGCAGAGTTTCGACATGTCGCGTCCGGACAGCTTCAACCCGATGCGCCCGCGCGTCTGGGGTGCCGGTCCGCAGGTCTGGATGAACCCGACCGATCCGAAGGAAGGCATGTCGCAGGCGTGGGACGACATGATGAACGCGCCGGCACGCATGGGCCGTGTCCCGCCGGGCTGGAAAGCGCCGACGATCGACATCCCGAACCCGATCGATGTCGGTGACGAGTTCGAGAAGAACGCCCGTCGCGCACCGTACATCATGCGCGACAACTTCACCTTCAACTGATCGCGCGGCCGGTTCCCGGCCAGTGATGCCTGTGACGAGACCCCGCTTCGGCGGGGTTTCGTTTGCCCGACGTTATCGCCGCGAGCCCGTTTCGCAGCGATTTTCCGGTCTTGACCAGGGGACGAAAAAGCCCGGCACGGGGCCGGGCTCGAAATCATGGTGCGCCGCGCGCTAGCGCGGCCAACACCTGTTTACTTGTTTTCGCGATGGTCGATCAGGTTGTCGACGACGGTCGGATCGGCCAGCGTCGAGGTATCGCCCAGACCGTCGATCTCGTTCGCGGCGATCTTGCGCAGGATACGGCGCATGATCTTGCCCGAACGCGTCTTGGGCAGGCCCGGCGCAAACTGGATCTTGTCGGGCGAGGCGATCGGCCCGATTTCGTTGCGCACATGGGCGACCAGTTCTTTCTTCAACTCGTCAGAAGGCGTCTCGCCGGCCATCAGCGTCACATAGCAATAGATGCCCTGGCCCTTGA
>JAGRGW010000474.1 GCA_020445315.1 Gammaproteobacteria bacterium | reverse complement strand
CGAGCAGGTCGGCCTTGTTCAGGCAGATCAGTCCTTCCAGGGAGGCCCGCTGCGCCGCGACCAGGTATTGGTCGAGCAGGTAGCCCGTGGGTTCGGGCTCTACAGCGAGCACGACGACCAACTGGGTGATGTTGGCGGCAATGGCCTTGTCGCGCCCGTCGAAACCCGGCCGGGTCAGCGCTGTCTTGCGCGGCTGCACCGCCACGACGACGCCTTCACCATCCCCGGTGGGCTGCCAGATGACCCGTTCGCCGCAGACGACCTCGCCGAGGTTGGCCCTGAACAGGCCGTGCACGGTGCTGCCCGAGTCGTCCCGGATCAGCAGGTTGCGACCGTGGCGCACGACGACACGCCCGCTGCGCTGGTCCACGGCGCCGGCGTGCTGCAGCGACGTTTCGGCGGCGTTGGATGCCTTCTGCCGTCGGCGTTCCTGGATTTTCGCAATGCGCGCCTTCTGCTGAACGGTCAGCCTGCGGCGCGCCATGCCGATTACTTGTCGAACCGGTAGAAGCGGTCGTTCAGGTGTTCGACGAGACTGTCGATGTCGTCGGGGAAAAGGCCAGTCGCGAGGTTGGCGTCACAGCGCGAGACCTGGGCATGCAACGCCTGGTAGGACTGCACGCGGCGGTTGTCGCGCGTGTAGACCTCGCTGCCGTGGCAACGCGTGCAGTGCTGTTCGTGGTAGCTGGAAGCTTCGAAGTCCGCACCGGTCGCGTAGCCGGCAAGTGCGGAAAGGGCGATGAACGTAACAGGCACGAAAACAAGCTGCATGGTGATTCCCTCGCTGAATCAGGTCGACATTCTAGCCGACAGGTGGGCGATGCGTACCGGCGCCGGTGGGTGGCTGTGATAGAACGCCGAGTACAGCGGGTCCGGCGTCAGCGTACTGGCGTTGTCCCGGTACATTTTGATCAATCCTGAGACCAGGTCGCGCGGGTCGGTCTGTTCCGCGGCAAAGTCGTCGGCCTCGAACTCGTGACGGCGCGAGAACATCGCCATCAGTGGGCTGACGAATACCGTGAATACCGGCAGAACGAGCAGGAACAATGCCAGCGCAGCCCCATCGCTCACCCGGTCAACACCGAGGCCGCTGTAAAACCAGGGTTGCCCCGTCAGCCAGCCAAGCAGGGCCAGGCCGAGAAGCGACATGACCGCTGACAGCAACAGCATCTTGACGACATGGCGCCGCTTGAAATGACCGAGTTCGTGCGCCAGCACGGCCTCGACCTCGGCGGCGTCAAGACCGTCGAGCAGGGTGTCGAAAAAGACGATGCGCTTGTTCGCGCCAAAGCCGGTGAAGTAGGCGTTGCCGTGCGACGAGCGACTGGAACCGTCCATGACGAACATGCCGTTGCTCCTGAACCCGCAGCGCTGCAACAGCGTCTCCAGGCGCTGCCGCAGGGCGTCGTCGTCGAGCGGCTTGAACTTGTTGAACAGCGGTGCGATCCAGATCGGGTAGGCCCAGGTGAGCAGCAGCGTAAAGCCCATCCACAACAGCCAGGCCCACAGCCACCAGCCGGAACCGGCGCTCTGCATCAGCCACAGGATCGCGCCGAGCAGTGGCACGCCCAGCAGCAGCGTCAGCACAAGGCCGAGCACGCGGTCGACGGCGAAGCGCACCGGCGTCGTCCGGTTGAAGCCATAGCGGGTCTCGATGCCGAACGTGCGCCAGATCGACAGCGGCAGCTCGACCAGGCTGCCGATCAGGATGACGCCGAGGACCAGCAGCACCCCCGCCCACAGGGGCGCCTCGGTCAGCTGCGCGACCAGGCCGCTCAGCAGGTCGATACCGCCGCCCAGGGTCCAGGCCAGCGCCACCGCCGCGCTGAGCAGCAGGTCCCAGCGATTCAGGCGCAGGCCCGCCAGGCTGTAGTCGGCGGCCTTCTGGTGGTCGGGCAGCGGGATGCGATCGGCGAATGCGTCGGGCACGGCCGCGCGGTGGGCCCGGATATGTGCCGACTGGCGCATGCCGAGCCACAGCTGCAGGCCGAGACCGCCAACCAGGGCGACGAGAAATACCAGGGTCAGATTTTCCATGTGGCGGATTCTACGCGAGCTTGGTGGCCGAAAATGAGAAACAGGATCGCCTCCGTGGGAATTGGCGGCGTCCGGACCCGGGGCGGCACCACCGGGCACCGAGTCGTTTAGAATGCGCGTTCTCGACGCCGATGCACAGGAGTTACGATGGCTGTTTCCGAGCACAACCTGGTTTGGATCGATCTCGAAATGACCGGGCTCGACCCGCAGAACGACTGCATCATCGAGATCGCGACGGTCGTGACCGACAGCCACCTGAACGAGCTGGCCGAAGGGCCGGTACTGGCGATTCACCAGCCCGACACGGTGCTGGCGGCGATGGACGAGTGGAACACC
>JAGRGW010000076.1:13242-17476 GCA_020445315.1 Gammaproteobacteria bacterium | reverse complement strand
CCGGTCAGGATGACCATCGGGATGGAATCCAGGTGAGCGGTCGCAATGCCGGTCACCGCGTTGGTTGCACCGGGGCCGGAGGTCACCAGCACGACGCCGACCTTGCCGGTGGCACGCGCGTATCCATCGGCGGCATGGGTGGCCGCCTGCTCGTGGCGGACCAGGATGTGACGTACCTCGTCCTGCTTGAACAGCGCGTCGTAGATGTGCAGCACGGCACCGCCCGGGTAACCCCAAACGTACTCTACGCCCTCGTCTTTCAATGCCTGAACGACGATTTCGGCACCACTGAGTTCCACCTTGATGACCTCCCAAA
The DNA here is from genome assembly GCA_020445315.1 of Gammaproteobacteria bacterium. Lineage (GTDB taxonomy): Bacteria > Pseudomonadota > Gammaproteobacteria > Chromatiales > Chromatiaceae > Thiosocius. The sequence continues at coordinate 17,160 of JAGRGW010000076.1, read as the reverse complement.
CCTGGAATACGCTGTTTGCTTGATTCGACCAAAGCTTGCGCTGATTCACGGCGGAAACCCGAATAGCAGCTAAGCTTATAGGAACCGGCCAAACTACTAATATTGGTCTGCCAGGTCAATACCGACCGGTATGATTCTGCGCCGCCCAACAGGAAGTCCCGATGTCGACCCACCGTTTCGTTCCTTTCCTGGCGTTCGTCGCCGCGATCTCGGCCGCGCAGGCCGCGCCAGGGTTCTACAAGTGGGTCAACGAAAACGGTGAGGTCGTCTACTCCCAGTTTCCGCCGGCAGACCGGCAACACCAGCCGGAAATCATCAAGCCACCGCCGCCACCGGCCGAGTCTCCGGCGCGGGCGCGTGAGCGCCTGAACCAGCAGTTGCAGCAGTACGAGGACAACCGCGAAGACCGCGAACTGGCGGCCGAGAAAGCTGCCGAAGACGCCGAGAAGGCGACGGTATCGCGCCAGCGCTGCGAAGCCGCCAAGCACAACCTGCAAGGCATAAACGGCCGCTCCCGCCAGTTGTTCCGTGCCCCCGACGGCCAGGTCAGGCGCCTGACCGACGAGGAACGGCAGTCCCAGCGGGCCGAACTCGAGGCGATCATCGCCAAGGACTGCAAGTAGCCGCCACCGACATGTCGACGCGGCCCGGCCAGGCCGTTCAGGGCCTCGACTCCGGCCCGGTCAGCACCGCCGCCGGCGCACCACCGGCCAGTCCCTGTTCAGCGTCGGCATCGGCCTCGGTTTCGGGTATCTCGACCTGGTCGATATCACGAAAGCGCGCACTGATCTTCCTGGCCGAGGTGTTGACCTGCCTGACGTCGTCGTTGGCCTGGCGGATGTGCAGTGCCAGTTTGTCCATGCGGTCCTGAAAGCGACCGAAGTCCTCCGACAGCCTGCGCAGATGGTCCTGGATGATGTGCACCTGCTTGCGCGTCGCCTCGTCCTTCAGCACCGCCCGCGCCGTCGTCAGCACGGCCATCAGTGTCGTCGGCGAAACGAGCCAGACGCGCGCGCGCTGGGCCTCTTCGACGAGGTCGGGAAAATGCGCATGGATCTCGGCAAAGATCGCCTCTGCCGGCAGGAACATGACGGCACCGTCGGCAGTCTCCCCAGGAACGAGGTACTTCTCCGCAATGTCGCGCACATGCCGGCGGATATCCTGGCGGAACTGGCGTGCCGCGCGCGCGCGGTCTGTCTCCGGCAACGCGTTGTCCATCATCGCCTGGAAACTCTCGAGCGGAAACTTGGCGTCGACCGGCACGTTGCCGGTCGGGTCAGGCAGGCGCAACAGGCAATCGACCCGGGTACCGTTGCTGAGCGTGTGCTGAAGGCTGAAACTCCCCTCGGGCATCACATTTCGCACCAGCCCGTTGAGCTGCACTTCACCGAAGGCGCCGCGCGAACGCTTGTCGGTCAGCACCTCCTGCAGGCTGACGACGTTGGTCGACAACTCGGTGATGCGCTTCTGCGCCTCGTCGATCCGTCCCAGGTGCTCGAGTACCCGGGCGAAGGTCTCGGTGGTCTTCTCGAAACCCTCGCTGAGGCGTCGTTCGACCTGGCCACTGATGTCCTTGAGGCGGTCATCCGTCGTGCGGGTCAGGCCCTCGACACGTTTGCCCAGTTCGTCGGACGACGTGCGGAACGCGGTACTGACCTGCTCGGCCATCGCCCGCATGCCGCTGGTCAGGGTCTCCTGCTGCCCCCTGAGCACCTCGCGCTGGTGCCGTTCGGTTGCCTCGCGATGGCGGTTCAACGCCGCCTCGAGCGCGGCGCGCAACTCGGCCGACTCGCGCTGCTGGGCGAGCCGACCCTCGGCCAGGGTGTCTCCGATGGCCGTGCGCTGCGCCTCGAAGCGCTCGATCAGGTCGGTCTTCAGCATGGCCGCGTCCTGCAGCATCTGTCGCTGCAACGCGTTCATCCGCTGGTCGAGCAGGTCCTGCAGGCGCATCAGCCCGGCGGTCAGTGATTCCTGGACCTGCTGGCGACTCTGCGCGACATCGTCGCCGATGTCCTCGCGCACCTCCCGCAGCAACGCGCGCTGATCGCCCAGGTCTTCGCGCAACCGCGCACGCAGGCCGGCCAGGTTGACCAGCAGCCGCAAGACGAGGACGACAAGCAACCCAAGCAGACTCGCGACAATGAGCGGCTGGTGCGACCGAACAGCGGCCAGAAACGACTGTAATTCGTCCATCGAAGGCAAGCATAACCGTTGAATGACGATACCGCCGCCCCAACGCCCGTCTGCGGCCGGCCCCACGCGGACGACCCTGGCTTGCCCCGGTGCCGCGGCAATACACGCCATCTATAGACTCCAGGCGATAAAAAAGGAATGAATTATCGAACAGTTAACGGGGCGGCGCGCCCTTAGACTGTGGAAAAGCCACGCCCGGCGTGGGCACTTCACGACCGAGGAGGGCAAGGCGGCGTCCGGGTACGGCGCTGCAGGACGACGGTCACCGACGAATGAAACCCGCGACGCGAGGCATCCCTGCTTGGAACTGCTGATCCCGGCCCTGTTCATGCTCCCGGTTATCGCTGCCGCGGCGACCTCGCTGCTTGACGGACTGCTGGGCAAGCGCGCAGCCCTGGTCAGCGTGGTCGGCACCGTGGCGACCTTCGCGCTCGCCACGCTCGCCTTCGGATTGGCGCTTGGCGACACACCATTCCACGAAACCCGGCTGGGTGCGGACTGGGGTATCCTGCTGTTCGACCCGCTCGGAACGCTGATCGCGTTCCTGGTCGCCGGTATCAGCCTCATCGTGCACGTCTACGCCGTGCGCTACATGGTCGAGGAACCGGGCTACGTCCGTTTCTTCGTTCTGCTCGACCTGATGACCGCGGCCCTGCTGTTGATGGTGACCGCGGGCGACCTGGTGTCATTGCTGATCGCTTGGCACCTGGTCGGCGTGTTGCTCTATTTCCTGCTGGGACACGACACTCGCAGCCAGTCCGCCCAGCGCTACGCACTATGGACGCTGCTGACGTATCGCTTTGGCGACCTGCCGCTGCTGCTGGCTGCCGTCCTGCTCTACCACGCGATGGGGACCTGGTCGCTGGATGTCATCTTCACCGGGCTGGCGGCCAACCCGCGCATCGAGACGCTGTACGGGCTGCCGCTGACGGAAACGGTCGCCACGCTGATCGCGCTGGCGGCGTTCGCTCGCTCGGCCCAGTTCCTGATGCACACCTGGCTGCCTTACACGATGAGCGGCCCGACCCCGGTGTCGGCGCTGATGCATGCCGGCATCGTCAACGCCGGCGGCTTCCTGATCAACCGGTTTGCCCCGCTGTTCATTCATACCGAGCACGTGCTGCACTGGGTCTTCATCGTCGGCCTGGTCACCGCTGTCGTCGGGTCGGTGCTGATGCTGGCCCAGAACGACATCAAGAAATCGCTCGGTTACTCGACGATGGGCCAGATGGGCTTCATGATCATGGAATGCGGTGTCGGCGCATTCTCGCTCGCCGTCTACCACCTGATCGCGCACGGCCTGTTCAAGGGAACGCTGTTCCTCAGCTCCGGCAGCGTGATCAACCAGGCACGCGCCAACGACGGCGTGCCGAAAGACGACCTGTACACCTTCGTCGTCGAACGCAGGCCGGCGGAGAATTCGCAGCCATGGCTGGTCATGGCAGCCGTCACGCTGGCGGTCCCGCTGCTGATCCTGGTGCTGGCCCACTGGTTCGTCGCCAGCGACTTCTTCCAGAAGCAGGGCGCCGTCGTACTGCTGTTCTTCGGCTGGGTCACCGGCGCGCAGCTGGTTTTCGCCACCTACCGCATGCGTGGCGGGAACATCTGGCGCCTGATGACGCTGATCCTGTTCTCGTTCACCATTGTCGTCGTCGGCTACACGCTGATCAGCCACGCGTTCGACCTGTTCCTTTACCCGGACCCGGCGTTCCGGACACAACTGTA
>JAGRGW010000076.1:0-13207 GCA_020445315.1 Gammaproteobacteria bacterium | reverse complement strand
CTGGTCTGGTTCGACACGCTGGTCATCGCGATGACACTGATCATCGTCTTCGGCTGGCTGGGAACGTACTACGCACAACGGAGCCGCGTGCGGCGCAATAACCGTGTCGCCCTCTGGTGGCGGCAGTTCTACGCCCTGGTGTCACGCGAGTTCTTCGTCATCAACGGTTACTCCCGCCTGTCGAGGATGCTCATGGCGCTGGCGACGCGGCTGAACGTCCTGTTGAGGTGGTCGTGACATGAGTGACCTGACCTGGCTGGCGGCCGCGCTCTTCCTGCCACTGTTCCCGTTCAGCATGCTGCTCAACCAGGTCATGCCGCGTATTCGCCGGCCGTGGCAGCGCATCGTCCTGTTGCTGGCCTGGCCGCAGGTCGGGATCGCCTTGGTGACAGTTGCCAACGGCACGGTACCGACGTGGGTCGCGGCATGGGCCGTGGCAACAGCAGCGCTGTACGGCTTCCGCGCCATCGTCGTCCGCGACCTCGGCCTTTGGATCCAGTTCATCGGCACCTCGACCTGGGCACTGCTGTGGCTGCTGGCGGTCTTCGCCAGCGACACCGGGCTGTTGCCGATGCATGCGCTGGCAAGCAGCCTGCCGCTGGTGATACTGACCCTGGTCGGTGTCGGACTCGAACGCCGCTTCGGCGCCGCCTACGCCGGTGTCAGCCGCGGCCTCGCCCAGGCCAGTCCACGCCTCGCCGCCGTCTTCGTCGTCAGCGTGCTGGTCGCGGTCGCAACACCACCGGCCCCCGGCTTCTTCACACTGCTCGCTGCGATCATCTACGCGATGCCGGCTGCGCCCGTCGTTGCCGGGGTGGTGACTGTCACCTGGTTGTTCTGGGCCTGGTCGGCCGCCCGCCTGGTCCAGGGATTCATCGTCGGCACTGTCGAAACCCGGCCGCAATCCGACATCGGCCCGGCCCAGGCCTGGTTGTTCGGCCTTTTCGTGGCAGCGCTGTCCGCACAGGGCCTGCTCCTCTTCGGGAAGATGCCATGACACCCACGCTCGGCCAGCACCTGCAGATCCGCTCGATGATCTACGTCGCGGGGGAGCCGATCCCCTACTTCTGGCCGATGCGGTCGTTCATCCACCACAATCCGCTGCACGGCCTCGAACAACTGCCATTCGTCAAGGCCGTCGCCAAGGGCACCCAGTTGTTCGAGGCCAAAGGATTCCTGAGGCGCAGCCAGTACCAGGCATTACTGGCCGATGGCCGGATCCGCCAGGAAGCCCTGGACGAGGAAGTCGACCGCTTTGTCGCCAGGTACCCCGAGATACCGGGCATCGACCTCAGGACCTGGCTGCTGCGGATACTTCGTGAGCGCGGCGACGCGACTTTTCCGCAGGCCACGCTGGCCGACGCTGACGATGTCCTGGCGGTGATGAACGGTGGCGTACCGGTCGAGCGTCCCATCGAGCCGGGACAGGTGGTCGACGGACTCAAGGGCCGGCTGACCAGCGGACTGACCGTCTACGAGACCGTCGACAGACTCTACGACACCGGGATCGGCAACGAACTGGACGAGCGACTGGTCAAGGCCTGCCTGGACTTTTTCGACGAGGGCCAGTCGGTCTGGGACATGCCGCAACGCCAGGAGGGCTTCTTTCGCGCCTGGGTCAACGTCGCCGGCCGCGATGTCACGAAGACACTGCGCCTGCTGCTCGGCGACATACCACACGCCGAATTGACCGCGGAAACGGTCATCGACCGGGCCATGCGGGCGCTCGAGGTCCCTGAGTCGCAGTGGGTCGAATACTTCACGCGCGAACTGGCCCGGCTACACGGCTGGGCTGGCTTCATTCGCTGGCGCGCCGGCGCCAGCCACTACCACTGGTCGAAGCGCCACCCCGGCGACCAGGTCGATTTCGTCGCCGTGCGCCTGCTGCTGTCGCTGACGTTGCTGCGTAAACGCCGCGGCAGGCATCGGCCCGGAACGCTGCGGGAGATTGCGGAAACGATCAGCGACAACCCTGCGGAAATCTACCTCCGGCTCGCCTTCCACGGCGACGACCTGCTGCCGGCGCTGGCCCAGCGTGTCGAGCGCGAGCTGGCGCGTGGTGACCGCAAGAGACTGCTGGGGCTGTTCACCGACTACGTCGACCAGCTGCGGCGGCACGAGGCGCAGCAGTCGGCCGCGTTCCTCACCTCGCTGGCATCGGGCCCCGAACTGCAGGTGCTGAGGCGGCTGTCCCCCGACGATCTCCGGCAGCTGCTCAAGATCCTGCTGGCCTTCGAGCAACGCGAAGGGATGGCCTGGCTGCGCTCGCTCGAGCGCCACGCTATCGACCGGCTGCTCGCCGGCATCAACCTGGAGCCCGCCGCCCCACGCGAAAAGCGGCCATTCGCGCAGGCGATGTTCTGCATCGACACGCGCTCCGAACGGATTCGCCGCCACCTGGAGTCGGTCGGCGATTACCAGACCTACGGCATCGCCGGTTTCTTCGGCGTGCCGCTCAGCTTCATGGAACTGGGCAAGGGCAGCGAGAACCACCTCTGCCCGGTGTTGCTGACGCCGAAGAACCTGGTCCTCGAAATGACCACCGAGACCACGCAGACACTGACCGGTCTCACGGCCCTGGAAAAGGTGCTGCACGAGTTGAAGGAATCGGTCCTGACGCCGTTCGTCACGGTCGAGGCGATTGGCCTGCTGTTCGGTTTCGACATGATCGGCAAGACCCTGGCGCCGGCAGTTTACCAGCGCCTGCGCAAGCGCCTGCACGAACACAAGCCGCGCACGCACCTGCTGCTGGACAAGCTCAACCGTGAACAGGCCGATTCGATCCTGCGTGCGGCGCAACGGGCCATCATCGTCAAGGCCGTCGAGCAGGAACTGCAGTTCGAACCGGAACGGATCACCGACGACATGATCCGCGGACTGCGCGAGGCCGCGATGGGCCACGAGCCGATACCCGCGCCGCTTGCCGCCGAACTGAAACTCGACGATGCCGGCCAGGCAGCACTGCTGGAACGCCTGCGTACCGGTTACCGTATCAACCCGGCCTTTGCCCGGCTGCAGATGGAACGTCTCGGTCGGATCGGCTTCTCGCTCGAGGAGCAGACCCGCTTCGTACTGCAGGCACTGATGTCGATCGGCCTGAACCGCGATTTTTCCCGCTTCATCCTGCTCGTCGGCCACGGCAGCACATCGGACAACAACCCGTTCGAATCGGCCCTGGACTGCGGTGCCTGCGGCGGCAGCCACGGACTCGTCAGCGCCCGCGTGCTCGCGCAGATGGCCAACAAGCCGGAGATCCGGCGACGCCTGAAACAAAAAGGCATCGACATCGCCGACGATGCCTGGTTCGTGCCCGCCATGCACAACACCACGACCGACCAGATCGACCTGTTCGACCTCGAACTGCTGCCCCCCTCCCACCTGGTCTACCTTGACCGCCTGCGCAGCGGCCTGGGTGCCGCCGCCAGGCTGTGCGCCCAGGAACGCCTGCCGAGCCTGCAGGCGAGCGTGCGTGAGGCCAATCCCACGACCGCATTCCGTGGTACCCAGCGCAACGCGGTCGACTGGTCACAGGTCCGACCGGAATGGGGCCTGTCGCGCAACGCCTATTTCGTCATCGGGCGTCGCTCGCTGACCGAGTCGCTCGGCCTGGACGGGCGGGCCTTCCTGCATTCCTACGACTACCGGCTCGACCCCAGGCAGCGACTGCTCGAGAACATCCTGACGGGGCCGCTGGTCGTCGGGCAATGGATCAACATGGAGCACTATTTCTCCACTGTCGACAACGAACGCTTCGGCAGCGGCAGCAAGGTCTATCACAATGTTGCCGGACGCTTTGGCGTCATGACCGGCAACGTCAGCGACCTGCGCACCGGCCTGCCGTCGCAGACCGTGCTCAAGGACGGGCAACCGTACCACGAGCCCATGCGCCTGATCACCGTCATCGAGGCGCCCTTCGCGGCCGCCCAGCGCGCTGTCGACAGCGTCGTCGCGGTCAAGCGGCTGGTCCGCAACGGCTGGATCAGGCTGCTCGTCATCGACCCCGAAACGGCCACCATCTGTCAATATGACAGCGGCCAGTGGTACCGACGCCCACACGGCGCCGCTGCCGCAAACGCCACGCTCGAGGAGTTGTGTCCGCCATCATGAAAAACCTGAATTTCAGTCCACTGAAGAAACTCGAGATCATCCTCAGCGGCGAGCACCGCGGCTTTGCGACCGATCTGCTGGATCGTGCCGGCGTCAAGGGCTACACGATCATCAACAACCTGTCCGGCAAGGGTAGCCACGGCTTTCATGAAGGCCACCTGATGTTCAACGAGGACGACGTGCTGATCATGATCATAGCCGCCGTGCCGGAGGAACTGGTCAACCCGATCATGCAGGGCTTCGCCCCGTTTTTCGCCGAGCATTCCGGCGTGGTCTTCCTGTCCGACATCCAGGTGACCCGGATGGTCAAGTTTCGCGGGTAAGACGATCTCCGACCGGGTCCGCGGCCCGGAGCGCCGGCCCGGCCCGCAACCGACCGGCCATGTCGGCAGCCATCGGCGAATCATTCAATCGCCCCGACGCCGCAGGCATAGCCATCCTCGGCCGAAGGCCGCCGGTTCGCTCAAATTTCACTACAATTTTTAGTGTCAACCTGTCCACTGGGGCCACCGGGGATCCGCGACATGATGTCCGGGATCGCGTAACACAGGTTAATCCCGGGCAGACGGGTCGTGTCACCGAGGATTGCACGATGGAAAAGCCGCACAAGATCACCGCATGGGGCGCCCTGGTGTTGCTGCTGAACGCCTGGCCCGTCAATGCGGAGTTGCGGACGGTGGAGGTAGCAAGCGCCGAATTACCTAGGCTCTACCAACTCGATGGCGTTGTCGAGGCCGTGAACCAGGGTACCGTATCGGCGCAGACGAGCGGCCGCGTGATCGACGTCCGGTTCGACGTCGGCGAACCGGTCAATGCCGGCGACGTCATCGTCGTACTCGAAGACACCAACCAACGTGCCGCACTGCGACAGGCCGAAGCGAACCTGGCTGCCACGACAGCCAGGAAACGCGACACGGAGCGTGAGTACCAGCGCATCAAGGGCATATTCGATCGCGACGCCGTGTCGAAAGCGGACATGGACCGGATCAGTGCCAGCCGCGACCAGGCACGTGCCGCGGAAACCGCCGCCGAGGCGGCACTACACCAGGCGCAACAGGAACTCGACTACACCGTGGTCAAGGCCCCCTACACCGGTGTGGTGACGCGCCGGCTGGTGGAGATCGGCGAGACGGCACAGCCGGGCCAGGGACTGATGTCGGGGTTTGCGCTCGACAACCTGCGTGTCAGCGTCGACGTACCCCAGGACCTGGTCGAATCGATCCGACAGCAGAGAAAAGCCAGCGTCCGCGCCAATGGGCAGTGGGTCGAGGCCCGGCAGGTGACCGTCTTTCCGATTGCCGACCCGGCCTCCAACACGTTCGAGGTCAGGGTGGACCTGCCTGATGCCATCGACGCCGTCTTCCCCGGGATGTACATCAAGGTCGGCTTCGTCTCCGGCAGCCAGAAACAACTGGTGATCCCGCTGTCGGCGGTCGTGGTGCGATCCGAGGTCATCGCCGTGTACATCGTCGATGACGACGGCAGGGTGTTCTTCCGCCGCGTGCGCCTGGGTTCACCCGCCGGTCCGGAGTACGTCGTGGTCCTGGCCGGTCTCAAGGCCGGCGAGCGCATCGCCGCCGACCCGGTGGCAGCCGGCATCACGCTGAAGTCGCAACGAAACAAGCGGGTTGGCAATGAGTAAGTACGGGTTCTCCGGCTCCATCGCGCAGCGGTTTCAATCGACCCAGATCACGCCGCTGCTGGCACTTGTCGGCCTGCTGATGGGTGTGTTCGCGATCATGGTGACGCCACGCGAGGAGGAACCGCAGATCAACGTCACGTTTGCCAATGTCTTCATTCCCTTCCCTGGCGCGTCGGCGCGCGAAGTGGAGAGCCTGATCGCGTCGCCGGCGGAACAGGTGCTGGACGAGATCGAGGGGATAGAGCACGTGTTCTCGACCTCGATGCCCGGCATGGCGGTGCTCACGGTTCAGTACGAGGTCGGCGAGGACCGGACCGACGCCATCGTCCGCCTCTACAGCAAGATCCTGTCCAACCAGGACTGGTTACCGGGCGGCACCGGAGCCGGTTCACCGATCGTCAAACCCAAGGGGATCGACGACGTGCCGATCGTCACGGTGACGCTGTGGTCGGATGACGATGACCACGGCGCGTTCGCGCTGGGACAGATCGCGCACGCGATCGAATCCGAACTCAAGCGCGTACCAGGAACCCGCGACATCTACACCATCGGTGCAGCCGACCAGATCGTCGCGGTCGATCTCGACCCGCAGGCGCTTGCCGCGCGGGGCCTCGATCCGCGTGACCTGCGCCAGGCCCTGCAGGCCGCCAACGTGACCCGGGACAATATCCGGATCCAGTCGCACAACCGCGAACTGCTGGTCCAGGCGGGCGTGTTCCTGAGCCACGCAGACGAGATCGGCCAGCTCGTCGTCGGCGTACACCACGGCAAACCCGTATTTCTGCGCGATGTGGCGAGCGTGAGGCATGGCCCGGAAATTCCCTCGACCTACGTCTGGACCGCCGCCGGAGATGCCAGTAGCGACGCGCAGCTGCGCGAGGCGGACACGGCGACAGCGGTGACCCTGGTCATCGCGAAAAAGCCCGGTACCAACGCAGTCGAGATCGCCCGACGCGTCATCGATCGCTTTCACCAGCTCGAGGGCATCTACATCCCGGACGGCATCGGCGTGCAGGTCACGCGCAACTACGGCGCAACGGCCGACAGCAAGGCCAAGAAACTGATCAGCAAACTGGTCTTCGCAACCGCCTCGGTCGTACTGCTGGTGTTCTTTGCCCTTGGATGGCGCGAGGCAGCCATCGTTGGCTCGGCCGTCGTCGTCACGCTGGCCGCGACGCTGTTTGCGTCCTGGGCCTGGGGATTCACGCTGAACCGCGTATCGCTGTTCGCGCTGATCTTTTCGATCGGCATCCTCGTCGACGACGCGATCGTCGTCGTCGAGAACATCCATCGCCACCTGTCGCTGGGAACGACGCGGCTGCTCGACGCCATTCCGGCGGCGGTCGACGAGGTCGGTGGACCGACGATCCTCGCCACGTTCACGGTGATCGCCGCGTTGCTGCCGATGGCGTTCGTCTCCGGCCTGATGGGGCCGTACATGAGCCCGATCCCGATCAATGCCTCCATGGGCATGCTGATTTCCCTGCTCGTCGCTTTCGTGTTCACGCCGTGGATGAGCCGCGTGATGCTGAACCGGGTCGCGGCCGACCTCGGTTCGCACGCCGCAGCGCACGACGGCGACAGCACGCTGGGACGCCTGTTCGACCGCGTCATGACACCTTTCCTGCTCGGTGCCAAAGGACGCCGCAACCGCTGGCTGATGCTCGGCGGCATCCTGCTGCTGATCGTCCTGTCACTGCTGCTGGTGGCCAACAAATCCGTCGTGCTGAAAATGTTGCCGTTCGACAACAAGTCCGAGTTCCAGGTCGTTCTCGACATGCCCGAGGGAACACCGCTGGAGACCACGACCGGCGTACTGGGCGAGATCGGCGCCTACCTCGCCACCGTACCGGAGGTGACCGATTACCAGGTCTACGCCGGCACCGCCGCACCGATCAGTTTCAATGGCCTGGTTCGCCAGTACTACCTCCGCGAAGGAGGCCACCTTGGCGACATCCAGGTCAACCTGGTCGACGCGAAGCACCGCCAGCGCAAGAGCCACGGCATCGCGCGCAGCGTCAGGGGACCTATACAGGCGATCGCACTGCGGCATGGAGGGAATGCGAAAATCGTCGAGGTACCGCCCGGGCCGCCCGTCATGTCACCGCTGGTGGCCGAGGTCTACGGACTCGACTACGAAGGCCAGATCGCCGTCGCCAAGGCCGTGCGCCGGCAGTTCGAGGGCACGCCGGACATCGTCGACGTCGACGATTCGGTCGAGCACCCCTCGGAGAAGGGTGTCGTCATTCTTGACCGCGCCAAGGCTTCGCGACTCGGCGTGTCGCAGAGTACGATCGTCGATGCCCTCGGTATCGCCCTGGGTGGTGAAGACATGAGTTTTCTCCACGCCACCAACCACAAGTACGCCGTCCCGATTCGCGTCCGCTACGACGAGGCCAACCGCAGCGACCTGTCGCAGGTGCTCGCGCTCAAGGTCCGCAGCGACGCGGGTGCGCTGGTGCCGCTGTCAGAACTGGTCGCGGTGATCCCGTCAGTTCGCGAATTCAGCATCCACCACAAAGACCTGCTTCCCGTGGTCTACGTCACCGGGGACATGGCCGGGGACACCGACAGCCCGCTGTATGGCATGTTCGACATCGCCGAACGCCTGCGCAGCGACAATGGCCCGGAACAGTGGCTCCTGTCGCAACCACTGAACCCCTACGACTACGGCATCAAGTGGGATGGCGAATGGCAGGTCACCTACGAGACCTTCCGTGACATGGGTATCGCCTACTCGGTCGGACTGCTGCTGATCTACCTCCTGGTGGTCGCGCAGTTCCGCTCGTATCTCGTGCCGCTGGTAATCATGGCGCCGATACCGTTGACCATCATCGGAATCATGCCCGGACACGCGATCATGCAGTTCCTGACCGGCGAGGGTCAGTTCACCGCCACGTCGATGATCGGCATGATCGCACTGGCCGGGATCATCGTCCGGAACTCCATATTGCTCGTCGACTTCATCAACCAGGAAGTGCGCGATGGCATGCCGTTCGACAAGGCCGTCGTGCGTTCGGCGACCGTACGGGCCAAACCGATCGTGCTGACCGGACTGGCTGCCATGGCCGGCGCATTCTTCATCCTCGACGACCCGATATTCTCCGGCCTGGCCGTATCGCTGATCTTCGGCCTGCTGGTGTCGACCATCCTGACGCTGATCGTGATCCCCATCGTCTATTACGGCGTCATGGGTGACCGGGTGAGAAACATCGCGGGCGGCCCCGCCTGAACGCACCGCGCCATCTGACAGGATCGGGCCGGGGGGGTAAAATCCGGCTCCGATCCATTTCCCGCCCGTCCCGATGAAGATCCACCTGCAAGCACTCGGCTGTCGCCTCAACGAGGCCGAACTCGAAACCTGGTCGCGTGACTGCCGCGAGCGCGGTTTCGACCTGATCGACGACGCCGCACAGGCCGACCTCGTCATCATCAACACCTGTGCCGTCACGGCGGAATCCGTGCGCAAGTCACGCCAGCTCGTGCGCCGCTCGCAACGTGCCAACCCGCAGGCCAAAGTCGTCGTCAGCGGTTGCTACGCATCGCTCGAACCGGAACAAACCATCGCCGAACTCGGCATCGACCTGCTGGTCCCCAATACCGAAAAGGACCGCCTGGTCGAGATCGCCAGCGAGCGGCTCGACCTGCGCGTCATGCCCGAGGCCGCCACCGAACCCGGCGAAAACACGCTGTTGGCGCGTGGTCGACAGCGTGCCTTCATCAAGGTCCAGGACGGCTGTCGGTACCGCTGCGCGTTCTGTATCGTCACCCGCGCCAGGGGCGAGGAACGCAGTCGCACAATCGACGATATCGTCGACGAAATCCGGCAGCTGCATGCACTGGGCACGCGTGAAGTGGTACTCGCAGGGGTTCATCTCGGCGGTTACGGCAGTGACAACGGCAGCGATCTCCGTGCACTGATCGAGGCCGTGCTCACCGACACCGATATGCCGCGGATCCGGCTCGGCTCACTGGAACCCTGGGAACTGCCCGGGGGCTTCTGGTCGTTGTTCGACAACCCACGCCTGATGCCGCACCTGCACCTGCCGGTCCAGAGCGGTGCCGACAGCGTGCTTCGGCGCATGTCGCGCCGCTGCCGCACGTCAGACTTTGCCGCCCTGGTCGAACAGGCGCGGGCAACATCCGCCGATTTCAATATCACGACCGACATCATCGTCGGGTTTCCGGGCGAGACCGAGGCCGAGTGGCAGCAGACACTGGCGTTCGCCGAGACAATGCAGTTCGGCCACGTCCACATCTTCGCCTACTCGGCACGGGCCGGCACCAAGGCTGCGGGCATGCCCGGCCAACTCGACCGCAACACCAAGCGCAGCCGCAGCCAGCAGTTGCACGAGGTCGCCGAACGCAGCCGCATTGCGACGCTGCAACGCTTCCGCGGGCGCGAGTTCGAGGTGCTGATCGAGGGCGATTGCGGTGATGGCACCGATGGGCGCCGCGCCTGGACCGGATACACACCGAACTACCTGCGGGTCGAAGTGCGGGACAATCGCGGCGGGGATCTCGAAAACCGGATCATCCGGGTCCGTACCGGTGACCTCGACGAAGATCGCAATCGGCTGCTGGCACAGCCCCTGATCGATGCCGGTACAGGAATGTCAACGCCATGACGCGACGAAGTCAGGCTCCGCGCCTCCCGTGTCCCGCCGGGGCAGCGGCATACCTGGCGGGCACGCTGATGCTGATCGCGACGGCTTCGGCCGAAACCCTTTACCGATCGACCGATGCGGAGGGTGCGACGACCTACTCGGACAGGCCGCCAGCGGAAGCGGTGGAAACCGAAACCGTGTCGGTACCCCCTGCCCCGTCCGCAGAAACGATCGAACAATCCAGGCAGCGCACCATGCGCCAGCGCGAACTGGCCGACGAACTGGCCGGGGAGCGCAAGGCGCGGCAGGCGGAGCAGGAGGCGGCGAAACGTGACCGCCCGGTCACCCCGGTCCCGCCTGCGCAATCTGAAAACGACGACGGCCCCGACTACGGTTACCCGTATCACCCGCGATGGCCAGGCCGCCCCAACCGGCCCGGTTATCCCCCCGAATGGGAAGGACCCCGTGCTCCTCCGGTGCTTCGACCACCCGGCCAGCGTCCCCGGCCACCCGCAAAACCCACACCGTTACCGGCGACCGGCGGTATCCTCAGGCCCTGAACGAACATGCGGTCTACTCAGGGTGCATCCCGGACACCCGGTCGAGACCTCGCGCGAAACGGTCGATCAATCAATGTCGACCCAGACCGGGCAATGGTCCGACGGCTTTTCCATGGCGCGAATGTCGTAGGCGATACCGGCACCGGCCACGCGTTCCGCAACCGGCCTGGAGGCCAATAACAGGTCGATACGCAGGCCGCGCTTGGGTTCGCGCTCGAAACCGCGACTGCGGTAGTCGAACCAGCTGAAGCGATCGTCGGTGTCGGGATGACAGGCGCGAAAGGTGTCCACGAGCCCCCAATCGGTCAGGTGCGTCAGCCATTCACGCTCTTCAGGCAGGAAACTGCACTTGCCGTCGCGCAGCCAGCGTTTCGCATTGTCATTGCCGATACCGATGTCGCTGTCGAGCGGCGCGACGTTCATGTCACCGATGACGAGCAACGACTGGTCGGGCGCGTGGCGCTGCTGCAGCATCGCCAGCAGGTCGCCGTAGAAACGCTGCTTGTGCGGAAACTTGACCGGATGCTCGCGGCTCTCGCCCTGCGGGAAATAGCCGTTGACGACGGTCAACTGCCGGTCTCCCACGGCATAGCTTGCGCTGATCAGGCGACGCTGCGAGTCGGCATCGTCACCCGGCAGGCCGTAGACGACATCGAGCGGGGCCTGCTTCGACAACAGGGCCACGCCGTAGTGGCTCTTCTGGCCGTAGAAAGCGACGTGATAACCGAGCCCCTCGATGACCTCGCGCGGAAAGTCCGGGTCCTGCACCTTGGTTTCCTGCAGACCGATGATGTCGGGGTCGTACTGGTCCCGTAGCGCCTCGAGCTGATGGGGCCTGGCGCGTACACCGTTGATGTTGAAAGAGACGACTCGGGTCATCGAAAAACGGTTCCTCTTCAGGTTCTGCGTGCGCTGTCGCCCGGGTCGCAGCAAGCCCCGGTGCCCGGCGTGGATATCGACCGCCGCCGCTTCGCACACGCCGTAGTAAACTAAGGCCTCGTGGTCGGTCGCAGAGCCTAACAGCCCGCCGGCGACAAGCACAAACAGCAGCAACGGTTTCGACGATGACAAATACCCTGCACCGGATCGGCGGCATGCGCCTGGCGCTCGTCACGCTCGCCATCGCCAGCCTGCCGCTGGTCTTCTTCGCTGACATGGAACCAGAGGGCATTGGCGTGATGACGGCCTACATCGTGCCATCCCTGGTCGTGATCTTCTTCTTCGTGTTGATGCTCGACGCATTGATGAACCGGGTGTTCATGATCGAGCAGCCGCCCGAAGTCCAGTCCACCAGGCGCACACGCATGTGGCTGGACCTTGCTGCGGGAGCCGCGATACTGCTGGTCTGGGGGACCTACTTCCGCACGCTGCTGCAGACGTAGCGTTACCGAGCGCCCGCTTCAGCCAGCATCGAGACTGGCCACGTTGACGTGGCGCACATCTTTTCCGGTCACCGAGTAGATCAGGTTGCGCGCGATACTGCAGGCGTGATCGCCGATACGCTCCATCGCCTTGATGCCGAGCGTGGCATCGATGACGAGACGGATGTTGCGGGGGTCTTCCATCAAGTAGGTGGCCAGGCGCCTGATCGATGCCTTGAACAACTCGCCGAGTTCCTTGCCGTCGAGCGCCACGCCGACGGCGATCTGCACGTTTTCCTCCGCGACCGCCCGCAGGCAGCGATCGAGCAGGTCGGCGACCGGCTTGTGCATGCGCCGGACGTCCTCGAAGATCACGTTGTCCTGGCTCGACGGCTGGATTTCGTACAGGGCCTCGGCAATCTCCGCGACACGCAGTGCCTCGCCGCTGATGCGCTCGAGGTCGTAGACAGCGCGTGACAGCGTCAACACGAAACGCAGGTCGCGGGCGACCGGCTGGTGAATTGCGTACAGGCGGGCATTGGCCTCGAGGGCGTCAATGTCCAGGTCGCGAACCCGTCGGTGCTCGACCGTCACCTTGCGCGCCTTGGTGACATCGCACCGGGCCAAGGCGTCGGCCGCGAGATCGACCTCGCACTGCACCCGCCGCCCCATGTCCAGGACGATCTCGCGAAAACGCCCGAGATCGCCGTCGAACCTCGACAGGATATGGCCCTTGTCCGTCGGGCAGCCGGGCTTGTCAGACAAGTTCGGAAACCAGCCGGCTTTCGATCAACCGAAGCGACCGGTGATGTAGTCCTCGGTCAACTTGTGCTTCGGGTTGGTGAATATCTGCGTCGTCTCCCCGACCTCGACCAGGTTGCCGAGGTGGAAATAGGCCGTACGCTGCGAGACCCGCGCGGCCTGCTGCAT
>JAGRGW010000473.1 GCA_020445315.1 Gammaproteobacteria bacterium | reverse complement strand
AATCAGTTTCGCCCACAATTTGCCGCGCGCCTTGTCGGTGGCCGTCTTCTTGTGCTTGATGTTGGCCCACTTGCTGTGACCTGCCATACCTTACTCCGTCGAAAAATCCCGTCTTCCAGCGCCGCCCTGGGCGACGCTCGTCAATCGGGCGATTTTAGCATCCGGCGACTGCCACTGTCGTGAGCCGGGCCGCTCAAGATGCACCGCCGCACGCCGCCACAACCGGTATGCGAGGGGAGCCAGTTCACAGCCTCAGCGACCGGGTCCGGGACCTGGCCGCTGTCGACCTGCCGGTGATGCCGGAGACAGCGGCCGAGTTGCGTCGCCTGCTCGAACTGGAGGTGACGCGCAACCCCAATCTACAGGACGTGCTGATCCACGACCCGGCCGCGACGATCGCACTGTTCAAGCGCCTGCAGGTCGCACGCCCCGGCGCATTCGAACAGGTATCCGAGATCGCCCACGCGGTATCGATGATCGGCATGGATTCGGTGCGCGAACTGCTCGGCGCCCTGCCCGAACTGCCCGCGTACGAGCATGCACCACGCAAACCGGCGACCCCGGCGCTGGCCTACAGCCAGGCCGCCCACGCAGCCGTGTACGCGGACGCATTGGCTGGACACGCAAGACTGAACGGCGGCCAGGCCCTGCCCACCGCGGCCCTGCTGCAGAACCCGGCCATGCTGGCACTGTGGGCCATCGAGCCCGAATCGGCCCAGCGGGCCAGCTACGCGCTGCGCGACGGGGTGCCGGCCGAACTCGCCTTCGGCGCTGAACTCGGCGTGCCATTGTCGTTGGCCAACCGTGGCCTGGCCGAGGCCTGGGCCTTTCCCCGGCTGGCGCGCCAGGCCATGAGCGCAGACGAATCGACCGGCAGGCAGTTGCAGGTGGTGCGCCTTGCCGGCGCCCTGGCGGAATGTACGGCCGCCGGCTGGGGCAACCGCAACGAACACCCGGTGACGGCACAACTGGGCGATTTCCTGCGCATGGAACCCGATCGTGCCACGCAGTGGATGCATCGCCTGTCGACAGACGCGGCACGCACGCTGAAGCGCTTCGATTACCCGCTGCCCGGGTTCGAGCTGATGTGGCTGCCGGACGAGGACGACAGCGAAGAAGACATGGCGGAAATGCGCTTCTTCCGCGAAAAACAGGTCGAACAGCCAGCGGGAAAACCCGACCTGAATGGCATGATGGCGGCCCTGATGCGCCAGATTCGCCAGGACACCGGCGCCCGGCGGGTGGTATTCGCCATGCTGAACGCCGAAAAGTCTCACCTGCGCACCCGGCTCGCGCTCGGCGGCAACGCGAAGGATGGCCTGCGCGGCCTGAACCTGCCGATGGCACGCAGCAACCTGTTCATCGCGTTGATGGCCAAGTCGCAGAGCGTATGGATCAACCCGACCAACAGGGCCAAGTACGGCAACTACCTGCCCGCCGACCTCGCCCGGCTACTGGATGAGTCTGGCGGCTACGTGATGTCGATCTTCATCCGGGACAAGCCGCTCGGCCTCGTCTATGCCGACCAGGGCGACCTGTCGGACGACGGCTATCGCCGCTTTCGCGCCCTGTGTACCGAAGTTGCACGGACGCTTGGCGGCAACCGTTGATCGCAGGTTGAAGCCGGCGTGCGTGCGCCGCGCCGTCAGTGCGCCAGGATCTGGCTCAGGAACAGCTTGGTACGATCGGACTGCGGGTTGTCGAAGAACTCGTCCGGCTCGTTCTGCTCGATGATTTCGCCACCGTCCATGAAGATCACCCGGTTGGCGACGGTCTTGGCGAACCCCATCTCGTGGGTCACACAGAGCATCGTCATGCCGCTCTCGGCCAGTTCGATCATGGTATCGAGCACTTCCTTGATCATCTCCGGGTCGAGTGCCGAGGTCGGCTCGTCGAACAGCATGATGCTGGGATTCATGCACAGGCTGCGCGCGATCGCCACACGCTGCTGCTGACCGCCCGACAACTGCCCGGGGTACTTTTTCGCCTGTTCCGGAATCTTGACTTTTTCGAGGAAAGACATCGCGATTTCCTCTGCCTGCCTGCGCGGCATCTTCCGTACCCATATCGGCGCCAGGCAGCAGTTCTCGAGCACGGTCAGGTGGGGAAACAGGTTGAAGTGC
>JAGRGW010000472.1 GCA_020445315.1 Gammaproteobacteria bacterium | reverse complement strand
GCGGCGACTTGATGTTGCTCAAACGCGGGTGTGCCGATGACCGGTATAAGCCGTAGGGTCATTCCCGGAGCGAGGCAGCGATGTCCACGAACCCTTTCGATCTCGGCAACGACGCCGCCTACCAGGCATGGCGCGAGCACAAGCTGGCGCAGGCGCCGCGCGCTCTCGATGAACTGGTCGTCGAAGTCGGGGATCCCGGCAGGCTGTCGGATGCCGAGCACGCGGCGATCCTGGAGCGTTGCCGGCGCGCCAACATGGCCCTCTACGTGAGCCAGCTCGGCGAACGCGAGGGAACGGAGATCGTGCGTGAGTGTGGTCGGCAGTTCGGCCTGCAACGGCTGGATCACAATCGCGGCGCCGAGACCGATGCCGTGACCGCGCTGACGGTGCGCAGTGATGCCCTGCACAGCCCGTACATCCCGTACACCGATCGCCCGATTCACTGGCATACCGATGGCTATTACAACCGGCTCGACCTGCAGAACCACGCCCTGTTGCTGCACTGCGTGCGACCGGCGGCGCGCGGTGGTGAGAACGCATTGATCGATCACGAGCTGGTCTACCTGCTGATGCGTGATGCCGATCCCGGGCACATTCACGCGCTGATGCAGGAGG
Source organism: Gammaproteobacteria bacterium (assembly GCA_020445315.1). Taxonomy (GTDB): domain Bacteria; phylum Pseudomonadota; class Gammaproteobacteria; order Chromatiales; family Chromatiaceae; genus Thiosocius. The sequence continues at coordinate 1,528 of JAGRGW010000472.1, read as the reverse complement.
ACGCCATGATGATTCCACGCAACGTCGTCGACGGCGTCGAACTGCGGCCCGACCGCACCGGGCCGGTATTCATGGTGACCGCGGATGGTCGGCTGCACATGCGCTACACGATGCGGAAGCGCAACGTGGTGTGGAAGGACGACCCGGCTGTGACCGCCGCGGTGTCCTGGCTGGAGGCACTGCTCAACGGTGATTCCCCCTATATCCTGCGTGGCACGCTGCAGCCGGGCTGGGGGCTGGTCAGCAACAACGTGCTGCACGATCGTTCGGGTTTCGACGATGCCGACGACCCGGCGCGCAAGCGCCTGCTGTATCGTGCGCGCTACTACGACCGGATTGCCGGTACCTGAGGTAACCATTTTTCAAGATCCCGGAGGATCGGATGAGCGCGAGAGACTGGTTGATTGCAGGCGGGCTGTACGTTGCAGCAGCGGCGGCGATGGCGGCGCAGCCGTCGGTGCCGGTCGAACGTGTTGCCATCGAGGATGGTGACACGCTGCTGGTGCAGGTCGCCGGCGTCGACTATCGCATCCAGCTGCCGGAGATCGATGCGCCGGAAAACGTCATGAACCCGAAGCTGCAACGCGACGTCGCACGGACCGGTATGACGGCCGAGGACCTGTTGCCGCTGGGGCAGCAGGCGGCGGAAGCCCTGCGCGACATGCTGTCGTCGTTCCAGCCCTACCACCTGGCATTCGACCCGGCGGTGAAAGACCGCTACGGCCGTACCCCGGGGGATCTGCTGGACCGTGACGGCACCACGCTGAGCCTGCGCCTGGTCGAGGCGGGTTACGCGCTGCCATCGCACCCGGCCGCCACGCGCGAGCCGGCGTTGACGGCCGCGGCGGACGCAGCCCGCGCCGATGCCCGCGGCTTGTGGGGCTGGCGTCCCGATCTGATGCGGGCCTGGGCGGCACCGGCCAGATAAGGGGGCCGGCCCGGCTGCGGGCCGGTGACGTTTTTTTCCTACCGGAACACCGACGCGTTCATCCCTGTCCCGTCGATGTCAAAACCTACGATTTTCCCCCGCCATCAGTTCAAGATTGCCGCCTGCCGGACGCTATCAAACAGGTACTGGGTTGTTTGGAAGCCGTATGGCAATCATGCCAGCTGACAACCCTGGAGAATCCGGCATGGCCATGCTCGACCGCTTGACCCTCAGCCAGAAGCTGCTGGTACTGATCCTGGTGCCGCTGCTGATGGTTTCCTATTTTTCGATCAGCCAGACACGGGATACCTGGTCGCTGCGCACCGGTGCGGCGCAACTCGGTGAACTGGCCGCATTCGGCACCCGGGTCAGTGCCTTGGTGCACGAATTGCAGAAAGAGCGTGGTGCGAGCGCCGGGTTCCTCGGCAGCAAGGGCGCCAAGTTTGGTCCGGAACTGGCGGCGCAGCGCAAGCAGACGGATGCCCGTCTCGCCGAACTACGCAGTTTCCTCAACAGCTTCAACGCGGCCGTGCACGGTCAACGGATCGACCGCGAGCTGGCCACCGTGATGGGGCAGATCGACCAGATCGATGCCAGGCG
>JAGRGW010000471.1:560-1733 GCA_020445315.1 Gammaproteobacteria bacterium | reverse complement strand
GTCAACAGCATGGGGGTGCGCACCGCGCCGGCACGCAACACGACACTGTGGAAATACATCGAGACCGTCGGGCGACTCGACTACGACGAAACCCGACTGGCCCACGTCCACCCCCGCGCCGCCGGCTGGATGGAGAGCCTGAACGTCCGCGCCGAAGGCGACCCGATCCAGCGCGGCCAGATCATCGGTCGCCTGTACTCGGAAGAAATCCTGTCGGCCCAGGTCGATTTCCTGATCGCCCTCGACCAACCCGGCGGCAAGGTAAAGGTCGAGAAGGCGCGTAACCGCCTGCGCCTGCTGGGCGTTCCGGAGTACTCGATCTCGTCGATCCAGAAGAAACGCGAATCGACCAACACCGTGCCGGTGGTATCGAACGCGGACGGCGTCGTAACCATGCTCGGTGTCCGACAGGGTATGTACGTGACGCCGAACATGGAGATCGTCACGATCGCCGACCTGAACCGGATCTGGGTCATGGTCGACATCTACGAGCACCAGATCGACTGGCTGGCCGAGGGCCTCAGCACCGAGATCCGGGTGCCCGCTTATCCCGGTCGCACCTGGGAGGGCGAGGTCGAGTACATCTACCCGGAACTCGATCCCAAGTCGCGCACGCTCAAGGTCCGGCTGGCGTTCGACAATCCCGACGGCCTGCTGAAGGCCAACATGTTCGCCGACGTGATCATCTACGGCGGCCCCAAGCGTGACGCCCTCGCCATTCCGACCGAGGCACTGATCGAGACCGGCAAGCGAACCGCCGTCGTCCGTGCACTCGGTGGAGGTAGGTTCCAGCCGGTCAACGTCGTCACCGGCATGCGCGCCGGTGACATGGTCGAGATCCTCAACGGGCTGGATGCCGGTGACGAGGTCGTCGTGTCCGGGCAGTTCCTGATCGACTCCGAGGCCAGCCTGCAGGCAAGCTTCCTGCGCATGGACGACGCACCGGCGGCGGATGCCGGCACCACCAACTGAGGGGCTCGCCATGTTGAAGAACCTGATCGTCTGGTCGGTGCGAAACCGTTTCCTGGTGCTGCTCGCGACCCTCGTTATCACCGGCTGGGGCTGGGTGTCACTGCAGAAGACCCCGCTCGACGCCATTCCCGATCTGTCCGACGTGCAGGTCATCATCAAGACTTCGTTCCCCGGGCAGGCCCCGCGCGTCGTCGAGGAACA
>JAGRGW010000471.1:0-488 GCA_020445315.1 Gammaproteobacteria bacterium | reverse complement strand
GACAGCTACGTCTACGTGATCTTCGAGGACGGGACTGACCTGTACTGGGCGCGGGCGCGCGTGCTCGAGTACCTGAACCAGGCTGCGGCCGACCTGCCTGATGGTGTCCAGCCACGGTTGGGGCCGGACGCGACCGGCGTCGGCTGGATCTACAACTACGCGCTGATCGACCGCACCGGCCGCCACGACCTGGCCCAGCTGACGAGCCTGCAGAACTGGTTCCTCAAGTACGAGTTGCAGACCGTGCCCGGCGTGTCGGAAGTCGCCACGGTCGGCGGCATGGTGCGCCAATACCAGGTCCTCGTCGACCCGGAGAAGCTGCGCGCCTACGGCATCCCGCTGGCGCGCGTATCCAACGCCATCCGCGCGGCCAACCGCGAGGTAGGCGGCTCGGTACTCGAACTGGCCGAGGCCGAGTACATGGTGCGGACGCGTGGCTACGTCAGCAGCCTGGCCGACCTGGAGCAGGTGCCGATCAGCGTCACCGA
>JAGRGW010000470.1 GCA_020445315.1 Gammaproteobacteria bacterium | reverse complement strand
GGCTCGGACACCGCCGTGGTCGTCGACGACGAGATCCTCGGCAAGCCGCGCGACCGCGACGATGCGGTCCGCATGCTGCTCGCGTTGTCCGACCGCTGTCACGAGGTGCTGACCGGCGTGGCCGTCGACAATGGCCGGGTCGCCTATTGCCTGAGCCGCAGCGAGGTCCGTTTCCGCAAGATCGGCGCGGCCGAGGCCGGCGCGTACTGGGACAGCGGCGAACCGGCCGACAAGGCCGGCGGTTACGCCATTCAGGGCCTCGGCGCGGCGTTCGTCGCCAACGTCAACGGCAGCTATTCCGGGATCATGGGCCTGCCGCTGTTCGAAACATTGGAACTGCTCGCCAGGATCGGGATTCCCTCAGGCCCGGGCGTGTAAACTCGGGGCCAGAATGATGCGGGCTGTATACACGAGGTACCCGTGAGCGAAGAGATCCTGATCAACGTGACGCCGCCCGAGACGCGGGTCGCGGTCATCGAGAACGGCGTGGTGCAGGAGATCATTGTCGAACGCGCCGCCAAGCGCGGACTGGTCGGCAATATCTACAAGGGCAAGGTCTGCCGCGTGCTGCCCGGCATGCAGGCCGCCTTCGTCGATGCCGGTCTCGAACGCGCCGCATTCCTGCACGCATCTGACATCCACTCCGGCGACGACGATCGTTCGACGCAGATCACCGACCTGGTCCGCGAAGGCGGCGAAGTCGTCGTCCAGGTGGTCAAGGACCCGCTCGGCACCAAGGGGGCGCGGCTGACCACCAACATCTCGATACCGTCGCGCTACATGGTGTTCATGCCCAACGTCAGCAACGTCGGGGTGTCGCAGAAAATCGAGGACGAGAACGAACGCAGCCGGTTGCGCGAGATCCTCCACCGGTATGCGGAGAGCAACAACCTGCAGGCCGGCTTCATCGCGCGTACCGCGGCGGAAGGCATCTCGGAGGAGGCGCTGCACAACGACATGCGCTTCCTGACCCGGCTGTGGAGTTCCATCCAGGAGCGCACCGCGGTGGCGCCGGCCAAGGAACTGATCCACGAGGATCTGCCGCTGGCGCTGCGCGCGCTGCGCGACCTGGTCAGCCCGGAGGTCGAGAAGGTGCGCATCGATTCACGCTCGACCTGGGAGAAGGCACAGAAATTCGCCCACAAGTACATACCCGACCAGCGCAGCGCGATCGAGTACTACCCCGGCGAGCGCCCGATATTCGACCTCTACGGCGTCGAGGACGAAATCCAGAAAGCGCTGGAGCGCAAGGTCGAGCTGAAGTCCGGCGGCCACCTCGTCATCGACCAGACCGAGGCGATGACGACCATCGACGT
>JAGRGW010000469.1:2820-3447 GCA_020445315.1 Gammaproteobacteria bacterium | reverse complement strand
TACGGCGCCACGGACCCGGCCGACTACGATGTTGCGACCTTCACCGGTGCGCAGACCGCCGACGGGACCTGGTTCTCACGCCAGGGCGTCGATCTTTCCATCCGCCAGATCGATGGTGCGGACGAGATCGTCGTCGAGGAATGGTTTACCCACGGGGTGGCCCGGCTCGACGAGGTCAGGACAGCCTCGGGCGATGCCATCCTCGCCGACAGTATCGACCGCCTGGTCAGCGCGGCAGCGGTGTTCGCGATAGATCCGGCGCCGGGTATCAGCCTCACGCCGTCACAGGCGGCGGCTTACCAGGACCTTGTCGCGACGCACTGGCAACGCGCCAGCGAAACGGTCTGAATAACGCGCTGACAGTTCTCAGCGCTTCGCCGGGATGATGCCGAAGGCCGGGTCCCCGGCATGTTCGGCCCGGTTGCGCATGTGGTCGGCCGTGGCCTGGAATGCCTGCAGCAAACGTGGCCGAAGGTCTTCGGGTACCGAAGGGTCATCCAGTGCGTGGCGCATGCAGGCGATCCACTGGTCGCGTTCGCTGATACCGATCGGAAACGGCAGGTGGCGTGCGCGCAGGCGTGGATGCCCGTACTGCTGTACATACAGATCCGGCCCGCCGAGCCAGCC
>JAGRGW010000469.1:0-2746 GCA_020445315.1 Gammaproteobacteria bacterium | reverse complement strand
CATCGCTGTCCATGCGGTCATAGAAACGGTCGACGAGGCGGCGCACGCCGTCTTCGCCGCCGAGCAGCTCGTAAGGTGTGACTTCGTTCATGCCTGTCTGGCCTTCCCGTTTGGGACCCGGTCCATACGCCAGTGCGGTATCGCCCAGCGCCAGAACGCGTCCACCGAATCGGGGCTCGTCGTTGGTGTTGCCTGCCCGAGATGTTGCCATGCCGCGCGCAAGGCCGGTAGCGGATCGTCATCGTCGAGTGGGTGGGCCGCGTCGCGCTTGCTGAGCTTGCGGCCGCTGGCGTCCAGCGCCAGTGGCACGTGCGCGTAGCGAGGTTCGGGAAAGCCGAGCAGGCGTTGCAGCCACAGTTGGCGCGGTGTCGACCACAGCAGGTCGGCACCGCGGACGATGTCGGTGATGCCCTGGTCGGCGTCGTCGACGACGACGGCCAGCTGGTAGGCGGTGAAGCCGTCGAGGCGCCGGACGACGAAATCGCCAATCTCCTGCGCAACGTCCTGGGTGACCGGGCCGACGACGCGATCGTCGAAGGTGATGATGCCGGCGGGCACCTCGATCCGCAGCGCGGCCGGTGCGTCGGCGGGTGGCGGCTGTCGGCGACAGGTACGCGGGTAGACCGGCCCCTCCGGACCGATGGTGGCGATCATGGCAATCTTGCGTCGGCTGCAACTGCAGCGGTAGATCCTGTCGTCGGCGAGCAGGCGGTCGAGCGCCTGTCCGTAAAGCGGTTTACGCTCGCTCTGGCGCAAGGGCGGCTCGTCGGCATGCATGCCGAAGGCAGTCAGCGCATGCAGGATCGAGGTCTCGGCGCCGGGGCGGGTGCGGGTCTCGTCGACGTCTTCGATCCGTATCAGCCAGTCACCATGATGATGGCGCGCATCGGCGTAGCTGGCGACGGCCGCGACCAGTGAACCGAAATGCAGCGGACCGCTGGGGGAGGGGGCGAAACGACCGCGGTAACGCGTGCGACTCAAGCGGTCAGATGCTCGCGGCCTTCCTGCCGGGTCTTGCAGTCGATGCACAGGTCGGCGGTCGGGCGGGCATCGAGGCGGCCGACACCGATTTCGACACCACAGACCTCGCAGTAGCCGTACTCGTGGTCGTCGATCTTGCGCAGGGCCCTGGCGATCTTTTCGAGCAGCTTGCGTTCACGTTCGCGGGTGCGCAGTTCCAGTCCCATGTCCGATTCCTGCGTCGCGCGATCGTTCGGGTCGGAACACAGCACCGTGTCGACCTTCATGTGGTCGACGGTGCGATCGACCTCTTCCATGAGCTCGCTGCGCCACGCGTTAAGCACTTTGCGGAAATGCGCCTCCTGGTCGGCGTTCATGTAGGGTTCGTCGTCGCTTGCCTGGTACGGGGGAACACCGTGATACAGGTGCGATTCGGCCTGGTACCCGTTCATCGCGCTTACCTCGAGCGAAAAAATCAAACTAACACCGATCTAGATTAAGGGCAATTTGCCCGTGGTTTTGGGTAACCTTCGGGTTTTCGCTTGACCGGAGTCAATAATGAGCGTGGTTGAGGCATTGCTGTTCGATGTCGACGGCACCCTGGCGGATACGGAACGCGACGGACATCGTGTCGCGTTCAACCGGGCATTCGCCGATGCCGGCCTGGACTGGGACTGGACAGTGGAACTGTACGGCAGGCTGCTGACGGTGACCGGTGGCAAGGAGCGCATTCGTCATTACCTGGACAACTACAACCGCGAGTTCGTCCGCCCCGATGACCTGGCCGGGTTCATCTCGGAACTGCATCGCGCGAAGACGGCGCATTACACCGATCTGATGGCGGAAGGCGCGATCCCGTTGAGGCCTGGCGTGCGGCGGCTGATCGAACAGGCGCGGGCGACCGGCGTGAGGCTGGCGATTGCCACGACGACGACACCGGAGAACGTGAATGCGCTGATCGGCAGTACGCTGCCGGCTGGGGCCATCGACTGGTTCGAGGTCATCGGCGCCGGCGATATCGTGCCGGCAAAAAAGCCGGCGCCGGATATCTACACCTGGGTCATGCGCGAGCTGTCACTGGCCCCGGCCCGGGTCGTCGCGTTCGAGGACTCGGGGCACGGGGTGACGTCTGCCGCCGATGCGGGGATCGAACGCATTGTCGTGACCGTCAACGGCTACACGGCCGAGCAGGATTTCGGCCGCGCCAGCATCGTGCTCGATCAGCTCGGCGAGCCGGACTCCCCGGCACAGGTGCTGCACGGCGATGCGCTGGAGCACGGCATGGTCGATCTCGACTGGCTGCAGCAGATGGACGCGGCGGCAGTCGCGTCGGAACCGTGAACACGGCCTCGCGGATGCGGGCGATCGCGCCGTTCCGGGTCATGCAGATCCTGGCGCGGGCGCGTGACCTCGAGGCGCAGGGGCGCCAGGTCGTGCACATGGAGATCGGTGAGCCGGACTTCGTCTCGCCCGAGCCGGTCAACCGTGCAGCTGTCAGCGCTCTGGCGGCCGGACACACGCACTACACGCCGGCGGCCGGTCTACCGGCGCTGCGGGAAGCCATTGCGGCTTACTACGGTGACCGCTTCGATGTCGCGGTCGACCCCGCCCGGGTGCAGGTGACGCCGGGTGCATCGGGCGCGCTGCAACTCGTGCTCGCGGCCCTGGTCGAGCCGGGAGACGAGGTGCTGCTGACGGACCCCGGGTATCCCTGCAACCGGCACATGGTCAGCCTGTTTGGCGGTAACCCCGTGGCGTTGCCGGTCGGGGTCGGCGACGGGTTCGC
>JAGRGW010000468.1 GCA_020445315.1 Gammaproteobacteria bacterium | reverse complement strand
TGGCCGAGGGCAGAAACGCGTAGACCGGGATGAACCACGCAGGCTTTTCACTTCACGGTCTCCCTTTGGGTGCCTGGCCTGCGAAACACCTCGACGACCGGCATGCCAGGCGACAAAGTCGGCGGACCGCGTCGCAACAACGGCAAGTCCCAATCCCAGGCACGGAAGATCCCTGCACATGAACCCAGTCGCCACGACCGTCCTGCTCCTGATATGCAGCAACGTGTTCATGACGTTCGCGTGGTACGCCCACCTGAAGGAACTGAACGACAGGGTGTGGATAATCGCGGCACTCGTGAGCTGGGGCATCGCGCTGTTCGAGTACCTGTTCCAGGTCCCGGCCAACAGGATCGGCTACACCGTACTGTCGGTGGGCGAACTGAAAATCATCCAGGAAGTGATCACGCTGAGCGTGTTCGTCCCGTTCTCGATACTCTACCTGAAGGAACCTCTGAAACTGGACTACCTGTGGGCGGGCCTGTGCCTGGTGGGCGCAGTCTATTTCATGTTCAGAGGCAGACTGGCCTAGCATGGTCACAACCCTGGGCAATGGTAAGGGGCACCGCCATGTCAGCTAAGCGGGCACGTAAGACACCGATCATCCTGACAATGGGTATCTGCCTGTTGCTGAACCTGTCCGCGGTATCCGCCGACGACGGGTTTTGGCAGCAACTGCGCGACGCGCCGAACAGGGTCGTCGTCATGCGTAACGCCGAGTCGCGCGGCAACGTGGATGGCACCGACATGCTGGCATGGGATGCATCGGGAAACTGTGCAGGCGAAAGCACCCTGACCGCCACGGGCAGGGAGCAGGCCAGGCGCATCGGCGCGGCTTTCGCCAAGCGCGGCATCGAGCCCCTGGCGATCAGTTCGCCCATGTGCCGGTGCAGTGAAACCGCCGAAATCGCGTTCGGGCACGTTGTCAGCGATCCCGCACTCAGGCAAAGACACCCCGAAGACAGCCAGGGCCAGGAGGCATTCCTGGCAGCCGCCAGCACACTGCTCACCCGGTACCGGGGAGAAAGGCCGATCGTCTTCGTCAATCACCGCCCCAACATCGATGCGCTGACCATGGAGCTGCTGGACATCGGCGAACTCCTGGTGGGAGAGGTCACGGAAGACGGCGAAATCGAGGTGATCGACAGGATCCGCATGGCCGACTGACCGGCCACGCAGAACCAACTCCGGGTCGAAATGGCGGCCCGGCACTTGACACCACCGCGCGAAGAGGCGCAGAAAGATCGTCCCACGATGCCGCATTCGCGCCGGGGCCGGGCCGACCGGGTGGCAACGATCGGCATCGGACGCTGCGCTCACGCCGATGCCCGCTGATCGGCAACCGGACGAATCCGTGTTCGTGCGAACGCGTATAACCAGCGCGGCACGCACCGTGACCGCGAGACGAGTGGAGGAGAGATCTCATGTATGCACGACTGTTTTCATTTCGATCGACACCGGACAACAGGGAAGCGATCGAAGCGATGGCCGACGGCCTGTACGCATTCACGAAGTCACTCGATGGCTTTGTCAGCGCGACCTACATGGTCTCGGAAGACGAGCAGGACTATTCGTCCCTGACGGTATGGGAGACCCGGGAAGCCGCGATGAATGCCGGTGAGTCGATACGGCAGAAATCGTCCTCGATGCTGGCGCAGTTCGTCACCGTGCCGCCCGAGACCGTCGTCAACGAGGTCTACGAGCCCAGGTCGTAACAAGAGGACGAATGCCCTGGTCCGATGTGACGCCGCTTACGTTTTCACCCGCAGCACGAAAAACGCACCATGACAGACCTGTTCCCGTCCTGGCCCCTGCTGACCGCCTTCGTGACCGCCAGCCTGCTGCTGGCGGTCACGCCGGGCCCGGGCGTGCTCTATATCGTGACGCGCAGCCTGGCCCAGGGGCGCAACGCGGGCCTGGCATCAGTGGCCGGCGTCGCCGTTGGCAACCTGGTCAACGCGATCGGTGCGGCAGTGGGCCTGGCCGCCCTGTTCAGCGTATCGTCGGCAGCCTTCCTCGTGGTCAAGTACCTCGGTGCGGCCTACCTGGTTTACCTCGGTATTCGCGCACTGACCCGCGCCTCCTCCGACGAAGCGCCTGCCGAGATAGCTTCACGCGCGCCCCGCGTATTCCGCGACGGCCTCTGGGTCGCCATTCTGAACCCGAAGACGACGTTGTTCTTCGCCGCGTTTCTGCCGCAGTTCATGGATGCTGGCGCCAACCCGATGCTGCAGGGCATATCGCTGGGCCTGCTGTTCGTCGTGATCGCCGCGGTGACAGATTCCGTCTACGCCATCGCAGCCGGGACACTGGGGCCTGCGATCGGACGGGGCCACCGGTTCCGCCGGATGGGGCGATGGCTTTCCGGCGCCACCTTCATCGGCCTGGGGCTGTTCGCCGCGCTCGGCGGGCCCGACGGACGGCGTATGACGACGTCCGGCTGAACAAAACGCCCCCACGCTGCGCAATGGGGCACAGCGGTTTCTCCTACAATCAATCACCATGACATACCCAAAACTCGTCGACATGATGGGGCGCCTGATCGCCTCGCCATCGGTTAGCAGTGTCAGCCCGACATGGGACCAGTCGAACGCCGCCGTGGTCGATCACCTCGCCGAGTGGTGCCGCGACGCCGGCTTCGCCGTGGAACAGCTGCCGGTGGCCGGGCATCCCGGCAAGTTCAACCTGGTCGCCAGCGCCGGCAGCGGACCCGACGGCCTCGTCCTCTCCGGCCATACCGATACCGTGCCGTACGACGAGGCGCGCTGGTCGACGGACCCGTTCCAACTGCGCGAGCAGGACGACCGCTGGTACGGTCTCGGCAGTTGCGACATGAAGGGCTTCTTCGCCGTGGCGCTCGACGCGATACGCGACATCGACCTGGCCAGGCTCAGGCACCCGCTGGTGCTGATTGCGACCGCCGACGAAGAAAGCAGCATGTGCGGCGCCAAGGCGCTGGTGGAGACCCATCGCCAACTCGGCCGCTACGCCGTGATCGGCGAACCGACCGGGATGAAGCCGGTGCGGCTGCACAAGGGCATCAGCATGGAGGCGATCCGCTTGACCGGGCGTTCAGGCCACTCGAGCGATCCGGCACTCGGCGCGAGCGCGCTCGAGGGCATGCACCTGGCGATGACGGAACTGCTGGCGTGGCGGAGCGACCTGCAGCGGCACTACCGCAACCCGCAGTTCGCGGTCGAGGTGCCGACCGTCAACCTTGGCCACATCCACGGCGGCGACAACCCGAACCGGATCTGTGGCGAATGCGAACTCCATTTCGACATCCGCCCGCTGCCGGGCATGGATCTCGACGCCATTCGCGAGGAACTCGACCGCCGCATAGGCGCCAGGCTGGCCGACAGCGGCCTGAAGTTCGAGCGCGTCTCGCTGTTCGAGGGCATACCGGCGATGGAGACCGCGGCCGACTCGCCGATCGTCCGGGCTGCCGAGAAACTGACCGGGTACAGCGCCGGCGCGGTCGCGTTCGGCACCGAGGGACCGTACCTGAATGAGATGGGCATGCAGACGGTGATCATGGGGCCGGGCAGTATCGACCAGGCGCACCAGCCGGACGAGTACCTTGCGCTCAGCCAGGTCGAGCCGTCACGCCAGGTCATTCGACGACTGGTGCAGCAGTTCTGCCTCGACGAGCGTTGACGCACAGGCAGCACTGCTTCACTTGTCCCTTGCGGACGATTATTCTCGAAAGCCAATGCCCGAGAAGCCGAACGTGAACAGCAAGCAAACGGACAACCCAAGCTTCGTCGACTCGTTTCGGCGCTCGTCACCGTACATTCACGCCCATCGCGGCAAGGTGTTCGTGCTTTCGTTCGGTGGCGAGGCGCTGAACGACGAAGGCTTTGCCAACCTGGTCCACGATATCGCGCTGCTCAACGG
>JAGRGW010000467.1 GCA_020445315.1 Gammaproteobacteria bacterium | reverse complement strand
CGCGGTTTCCTCCCTCGAGGCTTGTCCGACGCCTGCCCACTGAGCGTCAGTGAGCGCCAGAAGACCTGCGGCTGAGGGCAGGCATCCGACAACCCTTAACAAGGTCTGACCCACGGCCGGGCCGTCGGTCGCGGTGAGTATGCCCTCGTAACTGAGAAATTCGATGACGTCACCACCAGCATCCACCAGCGCGATGCCTTCGGCCGGGCCGTTCTGGAGACCATTGGTCGGCAGGTCGATGACGTAGTAGTCGTAACTGGCATCGCTGGTCTTGGTGCCATCCGCCAGCAGGGACAGCGTGCCGTACACGACGCCCCCGGCGCCGGTGTACAGCGCGACTGTCACGCCGGTGATATCGGCATCCTTGGTCACGCGGATCTCGATGAACTCACCGATGTCGGTGCCGGCGTTGTCATAGTGGAATTCGTTGATGCGGATCTCGAACGGCGTATTGTCCGCTCCCTTGGTCTCAGCACGGGGGGCGTCCCAGGTGTCGCCCTCGAGGCGCTGCAGGGAGTCGCCGGCCGCTGTGCCGGTGCCTTCCTCCTGGCCGATATCGGTCGAGGTCTGGCCCACGGCCGGGCCGCCGGTCGCGGTGAGTGTGCCCTCGTAACTGAGGAACTCGATGACGTCACCGACAGCGTCCACCAGCGCGATGCCTTCGGCCGGGCCGTTCTGGAGACCATTGGTCGGCAGATCGATGACGTAATAGTCGTAACTGGCATCGCTGGTCTTGGTGCCATCCGCCAGCAGGGACAGTGTGTCGTACACGATGCCGCCGGCGCCGGTGTACAGCGCGACTGTCACGCCGGTGACATCGGCATCCTTGGTCACGCGGATCTCGATGAATTCACCGATGTCGGTGCCGGCATTGTCGTAGTGGAACTCGTTGATGCGGGCGCCAGTCGGCGGGGCGGTGAAGGTCTGCCCGGCGTTGATGGCGGCCGGCGAGTCGCTGCTGGGTGCCGACCAGGTGAAATCATCCGCCTGGAAGCCGGTTCCCTTGCGCTGCAGCGAGAAGCCTGCGGGCGTGCTGCTCGATTCGGCGACCCCGATGTCCGTGCTGGTCATGCCGGCGGCCGGGCCGTCCGTCGCCACGAAGCTTCCCTCGTAGCTCAGAAACTCGACGACGGTGCCCATGTCGTTGATTAATGCCACGCCGTCGGGGGCGCCGTCCTGGATTGCGCTGGTGCCCAGCACTGTCGGGTTCAGGACGAAGTAGCGATGGGTCGTGTCGCTGGAGGTGGTGCCGTCGGTGACAGCTGCACTGGCGTACTGGGTACCGTCGCTGCCGTTGTACAACACGACAGTCCACCCGGCGAGGCTGGTCCCTATCGGGGCAACGATCTCGACGAACTCATTGGTATCGGACAACAGCGAGTTGTCGTAGTGGATCTCGTTGATGAAAACGTTCGGTGAAACTGCCATTTTTGTCCCCTGGTTTACTGCTCACGCATGCCGCTACCGGCTTGCGTGACGGGCCTTTCTTGTGCGGCCTTGGTTATCGAATCAGCAAAAAAATGAAACGGTTACGCAGCGTTGCGCCGATCTGAACGTGAACTTTTCGTCAAGCAAGAATCGATCCGTTCGTGGGAATCCATCGCGTTTTCAAACGGTAAGGAATGGGACGGCGACGGCCGCACCTGGAATCGCGGGTCGACTGTCTAATTTCTCGACATCGATAAAGGGGGCGTGCAGCACGCCCGCAGACAGTCCTGCCGGGTGATCCGCGCGGGCGGGCACCGTTTCCCGGGAAATCTGTTGATGCCGATCAAGTGTTCGGGCATTCGATGCGAACCAAGGTGTCCACGGTGGGGTCTCCGGTGTCGCGAAGTGGTAGGTTGGAGACAACATAGAGAGACGGCAGGGTAATACGACGCCAATGCCGCGAGAGCGCCGGACAACCAGGAATGCAGTCAAACGGTTTTCAGTAGCCATCTGTGTTCTCTCGGCCTGCCTTTACGCATTAGCTTCCTATTCCGCTTCGCGAACCCTATACCAGGAGACGTTCGAAACCGGCGCCAACGGCTGGACGTACGGTGGCAGTGCAGGGACCTGGGCACTCGGCACGCCGACATCGGGACCGGGGGCGGCGCATTCCGGCGCGGCAGCCTGGGGAACGAATCTCGATGGCGATTACCCGGACGACAGTTACGCCTGGTTGCTGTCGCCGCAATTGGCCGTGGGTGACGCGTCGACGCTGTCGTTTTTCCACTACTTCGCTTCCGAAGACTATTTCGATTTTGGTCTGCTCGAGATCAGCCGGGACGGCGTCAACTACGACATCGTCGCCGTCTACACGGGCATGATCGGGGGCTGGAGCGAGCAGACCGTCGACCTGGTCGACTACAGCGGGGACACGGTACAGCTGAGGTACTCGTTCTATTCCGACCGGGATACGTCGGCGGCGGGCTGGTACGTCGACGATGTCACCGTGACCAACGCGATCGACACTGCCGGCATGATGACGATCCTGATCGGCCTGCTGCTCGCGGACGAGATGCCCGATGTCACCGCGCCGACGTTGTCCTTTATCGCACCGTTGAGTGGCGACACGGTCAACGACTCGCTGCCCGAGTTCACGGTCCAGTTCGAAGACACGCAGTCGGGCATCGACACCGCGACCTTCCAGTTGCTGATCAACGGTATCGACGTCACGACGGCGACAACAGTGACGACGACCGGGGCGACCTACCAGCCGTCGTCGCCGTTGCCCGCGGGCGACAACATCGCCACCGCCATTATCCTCGACCAGGCCGGTAACCGTGCCGACACCAGCATCGGTTTCGCCGTGTCGGTCTTTCGCGCGATCGCCGAGTGCCTGCCGTCGACAGGCACGGCGCCGCTGGCCGTGCGTTTTCGCAGCCTTGCCGAGATCAGTGGTGGCAGCATCGTCTCTTACCGATGGGATTTCGACGGTGACGGCACCTTCGACACCACCGACTCGGTCGCCACCGACAGGGACCATACCTATCCCACGGCCGGCAGCTACGACGCGCAACTGGAGGTGACCGACAACCTCGGGCGCACCGCGAGCGATGTCTGCACGATCGTGGTCAGCGGCAGCCCGCCGACCGCGGTTGCCGATGCATCGCCGTCGAACGGCCCGATCCCGCTGGCTGTCTCCCTGTCCTGCAGTGGTACCGATCTCGATGGCACGATCGCGCTGTACGAATGGGATTTCGAGGGCGACGGCACCTTCGACTACAGCCATGCGACGTCCGGCAGCACGATGCACACCTACGAGCAGGAAGGCGTGTTCGCCGCCAACTGCCGGGTCACCGACAACGACGGCCTGACCGGCCAGGCACGCGCCACGACCACGGTCATCAGGCCGGCGCCGCCGGGTTCGCCCAGCGTGACGGCCAGCGCCACGCCGGTCAGCGGCAACGCGCCGCTGAACGTGTCGCTGGATGGCATTGCATCGGACGACGGTAGCATCGTGCTGTGGGAATGGGACTTCGACGGGGACGGCACCTATGACCACGCCTCGGCAACGGCGCCGACCGTCGGCCATACCTACGACCAGCCCGGCATCTACGCCGCGACGCTGCGCGCTACCGACAACGACGGCAACACCGGCGCCGACGGCATCGAGATCGTCGTCGGTGTCGAGACGAGCCTGGCGATCACCAGCCAGACCTTCGAGCCGGGCA
>JAGRGW010000466.1 GCA_020445315.1 Gammaproteobacteria bacterium | reverse complement strand
GAAGAGCGGCCGAAACACCTCGATCCGGCGCGTTCGTACAGCTCGAACGAGTGGGCCTTCATCTCGCAGGTCTACGAGCCGCCGCTGCAGTACCATTTCCTGAAACGCCCTTACTCGCTGGTGCCGTTGACCGCCGAGTCGATGCCGCAGATCCGCCACTTTGGTCACGACGGTAGCGAGGTCAGCGCCGATACGCCGGCGGCCGACGTGGCCTATACCGACTACATTCTGACAATACAGCCAGGCATTCAGTACCAGCCGCACCCGGCATTGGCGACCGGCGACGATGGCGAGCTGGCCTATTGGCCGCTGGCCCCGGTCATGTTGGAGCAGGTCAACACACTGGCCGACTTTCCGTTGTCCGGCACGCGCGAGCTGACGGCCGGAGACTACGTCTACCAGGTCAAGCGCCTGGCCTACCTGCCCAACCATTCGCCGGTCGCCAGCCTGATGGCCGAGCACATCCGGGGATTTGCCGAGTTCTCGCAGCAGGCCAAGGCCGCCAAGGCTGCAATGGACGAGACCGGTGGTACCTGGCTGGACCTGCGCGACATCGACATGGCCGGTGTCGAAC
The DNA here is from genome assembly GCA_020445315.1 of Gammaproteobacteria bacterium. Lineage (GTDB taxonomy): Bacteria > Pseudomonadota > Gammaproteobacteria > Chromatiales > Chromatiaceae > Thiosocius. The sequence goes on along the minus strand of JAGRGW010000466.1, from coordinate 718 downwards.
TGATCGATCGCTACACCTACCGTGTGCGCATCGAGAACAAGTACCCTCAGTTCGTGTTCTGGCTGGCGATGAACTTCTTCGCGCCCATGCCATGGGAGGCGGAGCGCTTCTACGCCCAACCCGGCCTGAACGAGAAGAACATCAACCTGCACTGGTACCCCATCGGCACCGGTCCCTACATGCTGACCGAGAACAACCCGAACCTGCGCATGGTGCTGGTGCGCAATCCCAACTTCCGGGGCGAGCCTTACCCGGATGAAGGCTCGGACGCACAGCGAGCGGCCGGTCTGCTCGAGGATGCCGGTCGCGAGATGCCTTTCATCGAACGCGCCGTCTACTCGCTCGAGAAGGAGGCGATCCCGCGTTGGAACAAGTTCCTGCAGGGTTATTACGACAACTCCGGTATCGGTTCCGACAGCTTCGACCAGGCCGTGCAGTTCGGCGATGGCGGTGAGGCGTCGCTGACCGAGGGCATGCGCGAGAAGGGCATTGAGCTGAGTACCGCGGTGCAGACTTCGATCTTCTATACCGGCTTCAACATGACCGACCCCGTCGTCGGCGGCGACAGTGAGCGTGCCCGCCTGCTGCGCCAGGCGATCGCCATTGCGACCGACTTCGAGGAATTCATCTCGATCTTCCGCAACGGCCGCGGCGAGGCGGCGCAGGGACCGTTGCCGCCAGGTATCTTTGGCTATCGCGACGGCGAGGCCGGGATCAA
>JAGRGW010000465.1 GCA_020445315.1 Gammaproteobacteria bacterium | reverse complement strand
CCCGCCTGGTTGACGACGATCTCGACGACCGGCTCGAACAGGTTGAAATTGAACTCCTGCGGGACCAGGCCGATGCACGACTTGACCGCCGCAGGTGACGTATCGAGGTCGTGGCCGAATACCTCGACGCGCCCCCCCGACTTGTTGACCAGCGAACTGATGATGCCGATCGCTGTCGACTTGCCGGCGCCGTTCGGCCCCAGCAGGGCGAAGAAATCGCCCTCGTCGACATCGAGATCGATACCCCGCAACGCCTCGTGGCCGTTCCTGTAGGTCTTGCGCAGCCCGGAAATGGACAGTGCCTTCATGTGTTACCTCTGCTTCGTAGGCGCAGTGTAATCCATGCGGCTTCCGTCATTCCCACCCAGGCAGCGCGGCTCCGGTATTGCCACTGTTGCTCCGGCAGTCATCGGAGGTCGGCATCGACACAACGCCAAACCGGCGGCGGCAGTTGCAACCCGTCACGGCACGCATGTCAGCGCACGCGAAGTACGACGATTGTCAGCCAGCGCACCCGCTATCCCGACCAGCGCGGCCTTGCGGCGCCATCGAAAGCGATTTTCCACAATGCGGGCAGCATGCCGACAGGGCGACCGGGTCCTGCCTGGACTGCAGGATATCCGCAAGCTCCTCGTCCGAGACACTCATCGACCTCGCCCGCGAGGCCAGCATCGAGCGCTCGCCGGCATCGAACTCACCGTCTTCGAGCGCACGGTTCAGGTCGCGTTCGAGCGTGTGCCGACGCCGGTGCAGCGCGTCACTGAACCCGGACGCGAGGATACCGGCCGGCAACGCGACCATGCCGACACCGATGAACCCGAGCATCGAGCCGAGGAACTTGCCCAGCGGCGTAATCGGCACGACATCACCGTAACCGACCGTCGTGACCGTGATGATTGCCCACCAGATCGCCTGCGGAATATTGGCGAACGCTTCCGGCTGGGCCTCGTGCTCGGCAAGGTAGGTCGAACTGGCCGCGACGATCAGCAGGATGAAAACGATGAACAGTGCCGCGGCGAGGATACCCAGCTTTTCCCTGACGACGTCGAACAGCAGGTTCATTGCCGCCGAGTAACGCGTCAGCTTGAGCACGCGCAACAGCCGCACCACGCGCAGGAAACGCAGGTCGACCGGGAAGATCATGCTCAGCCAGAACGGCGCGACCGCGAGCAGGTCGATGATTGCCATCGGACTGGCCATGAAGCGCACGCGCCCCCAAAACGGGTGGCGATACGCCTGGCGCCACTTGTTGTCGACGATCGACCATACGCGCGCGAGGTACTCGACGGTGAAGACGGCCACGGAAAAGACCTCGAACAGGCGAAACTCGACCGCCCATTCCATCCTGATCGAGCGCACCGATTCGAGTATCACGGCAAGAAAATTCAGCAGGATCAGGCCGATCAACAGGTAGTCGAACAGGCGCGACAGGCGATCACCGGGCTCGGACACGTCGAGTACCGAAGCCGTTCTACGTCGAAATCGCAACCATGCCGTCATGAATCCTGCCCGTCCTCCGACGACCGTGTCCGGTCGCGAGCCGTTGTTGGTCCGGCCGCTGAATGCACGCATCTTCAGCCAGCCTGTTCCTGAGAGTTGGCGGCGGGACGACAGCCGAGCTTTAGGCAGAACGTTGGCACGACAGGTGCGACGGGAAACGGGATGTCAGTCGCGCAGCTCCGGCCTGTCGCGGTACTGCGCCAGCACGGCAGGGTTCGCCAGTGCCTCGGTGTTATTGATCGGCCGCCCGGAAACGGTGTCACGGACGGCGATCTCGGAGATCTTGCCACTGCGCGTACGCGGGATGTCGTCGACCTGCAGGATCTTTGCCGGGACGTGCCGCGGGCTGGCATGCTCACGCAACGTACGCCGGATCAGCCCGCGCAGCGCGTCATCGAGCGTCGCGCCGGCATCCAGCACGACGAACAGCACGACGCGGACGTCGTTATCCCAGGGCTGGCCGACGCAGATACTCTCGCGCACCTGCGGCAGGCGCTCGACCTGGCGGTAGATCTCGGCCGTGCCGATGCGCACGCCGCCGGGATTCAGCACCGCGTCGGAACGCCCCTCGATGACCAGGCCGCCGGCCGCAGTCAGCGTGGTCCAGTCACCGTGCGTCCATACACCGGGGAAACGCTCGAAGTAGGCGGCCCGGTAGCGGTTGCCGTCGGCGTCGTCCCAGAAACCCACCGGCATCGCCGGAAACGGGCGGGTACAAACGAGTTCTCCGGGCTCGTCGACAAGGCTGCGACCGTCCGCGTCGAACACCTCGACCGCCATGCCCAGGCCACGGCACTGCAACTGGCCACGGCGCACCGGCAGCACCGGGTTGCCGAGGGCGAAGCACGACACGATGTCGGTGCCGCCGGAGATCGAGCAGACCTGGACCGCCGGCCTGATGTCCCGCGCGACGAAGTCGAACGACTCGGCGGCCAGCGGCGAACCGGTCGACAACACGCAGCGCAGCGACGCCAGGGGCAGCCGGTCGACGACGCGCACGCCCATCTTCTCCAGCGACGCCAGGTACTTGGCGCTGGTGCCGAACACCGTGACACCGAGCTCGTCGGCCATGTCCCACAACACATCGGCAGCCGGGTACATCGGGTTGCCGTCGAACAGCACCAGCGTCGCCCCGCTGGCCAGCCCGGAGACCAGCCAGTTCCACATCA
>JAGRGW010000464.1 GCA_020445315.1 Gammaproteobacteria bacterium | reverse complement strand
CTCGACGTGTCGGTCCAGGCCCAGGTTTTGAACCTGCTGAAGGACCTGCAGCGCGAGATGGGCCTGTCTTACCTGTTCATCACGCACAACATTTCGGTCGTGGCTTACCTCGCGCACGAGGTCGCGGTCATGTATCTCGGCCGCATCGTCGAGTACGGCGGCGTGGAGCAGGTTCTGCGGGCGCCGTTGCACCCGTACACGTCGGCGCTGCTCAGCGCGGTGCCGGTCGCCGATCCCGACCACGACCGCCAGGTGATCCGGCTCGAGGGCGACATGCCGTCACCCATCGATCCACCGAGCGGGTGCCATTTTCATCCCCGCTGTCCGAAGGCCACCGACCAGTGCCGTAGCGCGTATCCGCCGACGGTGGAACGTGACGGGCGCAAGGTGACCTGCTGGCTGCACGTATCGGAGCCTGCAGCAGGGAAGCGGTGAGACCGGCGGCTTAGGCGTCCGGGTCGATGAACACCGTCAGGCGGTCACCGGGGCGGATGTACTTGCCGACTTGGTTCCAGCGCCTGAGGTCCGCGACCGAGACCTGGAAACGGCGGGCTATCGTGTACAGCGAGTCACCCTTGCGCACGCGGTAGTGGGTTCGCTGTCGCGCCGTCGGCAGGCGTCGGTCATCGATGTCGATGGCACTCCCCGACGTCGGTATCAGCAGGTGCCGGCCGGCGCGGATGCGCGAATCCGGCAGCCCGTTGGTCTGTTGTATGGCCGCGACCGAGACACCGTGGCGCCGCGCGATCACGCTCAGGCTGTCACCGGGCTGGACCTGGTAACGGGCCAGTTTCAGGCGCTTTTCATCCGGCAGGGTCGCAAGCCCGGCCTGGAACCGGTCGATCGACTCGACCGGCAGCAACAGCACGTGCGGTCCGTCGGGGTGGCTGGTCCAGCGCCGGTGACCGGCGTTCAGCGCGAACAGTTCCTCTACCGGGATGCCGGCGAGCTCCGCGGCGACGTTGAGATCGATCTGGCCACCGGTTTCCGCCAGTGCGAAGTAGGGCGCGTCGAGGACGTCGGGCAGGGCCAGTCCGTAGTGCCCGGGCGCATCGACGATACGCGCCAGTGCCAGCAGGCGCGGAACGTAGCGGTCGGTCTCGCCGGGCAGGTCGAGTGACCAGAAATCCGTCGGCAGGTTACGCTTGCGCGCCTTGCGGATCGCGCGGTTCACGGTCGCGGCACCGGCGTTGTAGGCCGCCAGCGCGTGCAGCCAGTCGCCGTCGAAACGACGGTTGAGCCGGTCGAGGTAGACGATGGCCGCGCTGGTCGATTGGCGCACCGTGCGGCGCCGGTCGAACCACCAGTCCTGGTCGAGGCCGAGACTGCGGCCGGTTGCCGGCATGAACTGCCACAGGCCGGCGGCGCCGTTGGGCGAATAGACATGCGGCTGGAACCCGCTCTCGACGGCCGGCAGCAGCGCCATCTCGCTCGGCAGGCCGGCGTTCTCGACCGCTTCGAGGATATGGTGCAGGTAAGGCTCGGACTGCGCCATCAGCACGCGAAAGGCATACGGGGAACGCTGCAGACGTTCGATCTCATGCAGGACGCGCGGGTGTTCGACGTGCTCGAGTGCGAATCCGCGTCGCAGGCGGTCCCAGATCGGGTCCGGTATCGGCTCGGCCTGCTCCGGCCCGGTTGGCAGGACGCCTTCGTCGACGACGGCCTGTGATGCATCGTCCGACACGGGATCGGGGTACTCGGCAGCGTCGACAATGTCCGCCGGGATCGTGGGGTTGCCCGCCGTCTCCGGCGGCAAGGCCTCTGCCTGCGGTGGCTGTTCCGGCAGGGTCGTGCAGGCAGAAAGCCACATGGCGGCGACCACCGGGAACAGGACAGCGACTAACCCGGGTCGTTGCCGTCGGCGTCGCCTTTGGCCACAATCGGGATTATCGTTCGCCGTGCACATGGCGGCTCAATATACGAAATGCCCGCAGGCGCTGCCAGCAGAAAACCCAGATGTCGCGTTTCCGATTCTGTCGTCAGGAGAATGGAGAACTGAGCCGGGCGGTTGCCGCCTGGTTCGCCGATCAGCCCGGTCGTCGCCTGGTCGAACACGAGCGTGAGATCCTCTGCGGGATGGTCGACGACCTGTTCGGTTACGGTCTTTTGCAGCTCGGGGAACTGGGCACCGACCAGGACTACCTCGGCCATTGCCCGATCAAGCACAAGGTCACGATCGGGCTCGACCAGTCCGCGTCCGCGGGTAACAGTATCGCTGCCGACGCGCAGCAGTTGCCGATCGCGTCGGATTGCATGGATGCCGTCATCATCGCCCACGTGCTCGATTTCTCCCCGGATCCGCACCAGGTCCTGCGCGAGGTCGAGCGGGTGCTGATTCCCGAGGGCAGGGTACTGATCGTCGGGTTCAACCCGTACAGTCTGTGGGGTGTGTGGCGCCTGTTCGGGCGCTGGCGCGGACGGGTACCCTGGTGCGGTCATTTCCTGTCCTACTCGCGGCTCAACGACTGGCTGACGCTGCTCGGGTTCGACATCGAACGCATGGACGTCGCCGAGTTCCGGCCACCCACGCGCAGCGGCCACTTCGATGCCTTCGAGCGCTTCGCCCGTCGCTACTGGCCGATGCTGGCCGGCGTTTACGTAATCCGCGCGGTCAAGCGCGTCTCGCGGGTGACGCCGCTGCGCCAGCAGTGGTCCCGCCTGCGTGTGCTCAACCCGCGCGTGGTCGAGCCGTCGGTCAGGGAGATCGAGACGTTGGGCGGGATCAAGCGGAGCGCGTGAGTTTCTCCGGCTTCAGGGTCGCCGGACCGGGACGGTCGCCCGGTCCGGCGCATCCCTTATTTCAGCTGAAAGAAGCCGATCAGTTCGCGCATCTGGCGGGCGTTCTCGGTCATGGCCCCGGATGCGGCCGACGTCTGTTCCGCCAGTGCCGCGTTCTGCTGCGTCACCTCGTCCATTGCGGTGATCATGCGATCGACCTGGTCTATCCCGGATGCCTGTTCCGCGCTCGCGGCGGCGATCTCGGCGATGATGTCGCCGACCTGCTTCACACCGGCCACGATTTCGTTGAGGTTGGCGCCCGATTCGTTGACCAGTTCGGAGCCGTTCCTGACCTTGCCGACCGAATCCTGGATGAGGTCCTTGATTTCCCTGGCTGCCGTGGCGCTGCGTCCTGCAAGATTACGCACCTCGGTTGCCACCACCGCGAAACCGCGGCCCTGTTCGCCGGCCCGGGCTGCCTCCACCGAGGCGTTGAGCGCCAACAGGTTGGTCTGGAACGCGATCTCGTCGATGACGCCGATGATATCGGCGATCTTCTTACTCGACTCGTTGATTTCGGACATCGCGGCGACGGCGCGACCGACGACCTCACCGCCCTGGGCGGCCTGGTCACGCGCGGAGGAGGCGAGC
>JAGRGW010000463.1 GCA_020445315.1 Gammaproteobacteria bacterium | reverse complement strand
AGACCTGTCAGCAGCGGTCGAGCAGGCGCGGAAGAGCGTCACCCGGTCTCAGAACGTCTCCCAGTCGTCGTCATCGTCGAGCTGTGCAACCGGGGGCGATGGCGCCTTTGCACGTGACGGGGCCACTGCGGCCGGCCTGGCAGTCGGCCTTGCCGCCGGTGCCGGTGACGGTGCCGGTTTTTTCGACGTTGCGTCAGCGGCTGGCCTCGATCCACCGCGCGTGCGGAAGAACGCGATCAGCGACTGCATCTCGCGCGCCCTGTCGTCCAGTGCAGTCGCCGCGGCCGAGGTCTGCTCGGCCAGTGCGGCGTTCTGTTGCGTGCCCTCGTCCATGCTGGTCACGGCCTGGTTGATCTGGTCGATGCCGGAAGACTGTTCGGCGCTGGCCGCGCTGATCTCGGCAACGATGTCGGCGACCTTCTTGACACTGACGACGATCTCCTCGAGCTTGCCACCGGAATCGTTGACCAGGTCACTACCACTGTGGACCTTGTTGACCGAGTCGTTGATCAGCTCCTTGATCTCCTTAGCCGCCGTGGCCGAACGGCCCGCGAGGTTGCGCACCTCGGTCGCCACCACGGCGAAGCCGCGTCCCTGCTCGCCGGCGCGCGCCGCCTCGACCGAGGCATTCAGGGCCAGCAGGTTGGTCTGGAACGCGATCTCGTCGATGACACCGATGATCTCCGCGATCTTGCTCGACGACGCGTTGATCTCGCGCATGGCCTCGATCGCCCGACCGACGACCTCTCCGCCGAGTTGGGCCTGTTCACGCGCCCTGTGCGCAACCTGGTTGGCCTGCTGGGCGTTGTCGGCGTTGTTGCGCACCGTCGCCGCCAGTTGTTCGACGCTGGCCGCGGTCTCCTCGAGGCTGGCCGCGTTCTGCTCGGTCCGCTGCGACAGGTTGTTGTTGCCCGACGCGATCTCGCCGGCGGCAGTCGACACCGTGTCGGACGACTCGCGCAGGCTCGCAACCAGTTCGTCGAGCTTGGCGACAGTCCCGTTGACCGACTCCTTGACCTGGCCGAACGTGCCCTCGTAGTCACGCGTGATGGTCTCGGTGAGGTCACCCTGCGACAGTCGCTGCATCGCCGCGGCGATGTCGCCGAACGAGGTATCGACCACGTCGATCAGCTGGTTGACGCCCTCGGACAGGCGGCTGAAGAAACCGTGCTTGCCCTGGAGATCGATGCGCTCCTGCAGGTTGCCGCGACTGGCCGCCGCGACGATCGCGCTGACCTCGTTCTCGACCGCGACCTCGTCGGTGCGGTCGGTCCACTCGATGGCGTACCCGAGCTTGTCATGCCGGGCATTGACCACCGGGTTGGCGACGACCTTCATCGTGCGCCCGCCGTAGACCACCTCGGCCTCGTTGCGCTGCTCCAGCGAACCCAGCAGCTGCGCCTGCCCGATACCGTCGGTGTACAGCTGCGCGACCGGCCGGCCGACCAGGGCATTACCATCGAAACCGGTCAGGACGCGGCGGAAGTCGCCCTTGACCTCGTCGAACATCCTGCGTGCGGCCTCGTTCAGGTAGATCACGTTGAGGTCCGTGTCGGCCATCATGACGCAGCTCGAGGCATGGTCCAGCGCGGTCTTGATACGCAGGTTCTCGCCAGCATGACGGCGCTCCTCTTCGAGACGCGAGGCCTCTTCCTCGGCCGCCCTGAGTTCCGCCGTTCGATCGGTCCACTCGACGGCGGTACCGAGACGGTGACCGTCGCTGTCGACGACCGGGTTGGCGATGATACGGAACGTACGCGGCCCGACCGTGACCTCCGACTGGTAGGTGTCCTGCAACTTCTCGAGCAGGCCGCGCTGGTGTGCCGGGTTGGCGTGAAACTGGTCGATGTTGTTGCCAAGCAGGGCGTTGGCATCGAATGCGGGCAGGCGCTCGCGCAGGTCGGTCTCGGCCTCGCGGAACATCGCCTGCACGGCCTTGTTGGCATAAATGATGTTGAAGCCCTCGTCGGCAACCATGACGTTCGTACTGACACAGTCGAGCGCGGTCTTGATGCGCTGGGTCTCCTCGGCGGCCTTGCGGTCGGCGTTGATGCGCTCACGCAGATTGTCGCGCATCGACACGATGCTGGCGTAGATGCCGCTGCGCCGACCGCCACGCTCGTCGCGCAGCGGCGTATCCAGTTCTCCGTGCGCGATGTGGTCGGCGATCTCGGCGATGTACGACGGCTCGCCACCGAGCTGGTGCAGGATGTTGCGCGCCAGCACCCAGCCCAGCAACAGCGTCAGCGCGATACCGAACACGGCCAGGGCCAGGTTCGCCATCAGCGCCATGTTGGC
>JAGRGW010000075.1 GCA_020445315.1 Gammaproteobacteria bacterium | reverse complement strand
AGGTGGCGTAGGTCGAGAAGCGGAAGCCTCGCTCCGGATCGAACTTCTCGACCGCCCTGATCAGGCCCAGGTTACCCTCCTCGATCAGGTCCAGCAGTGCCAGCCCGCGGTTCATGTAGCGTCGCGCGATCTTGACGACCAGGCGGAGATTGCACTCGATCATGCGTCGACGCGCGGCCGCATCGCCTTTCTGCGCCAGGCGGGCGTAATAGACCTCTTCTTCGGCGGTCAGCAGCTTGGAGAATCCAATCTCGTTGAGATACAGGCGCGTCGCATCGAGCTGGCTGTCGGGTATCTCGCCTGCCGCGTAGCGCTTGTCGGAATCGTCGTCTTTGCTGTCAGAGTCGGTGTCGTTGGTCGCCTCCTCGGCAAAAGCCTCTTCGCCTTCGTCACCGTCGTCGAGACTGTCGTCGATCTCCTCGACCTCGTCCACGACTTCAGCCAATTCTTCCCCGCGCTTCGCCGGCATGCACACCCCCCAACCCGTTACTGACCAACTGCCCGACGCCGCGGGCTGCGGCACTATCTCTTCGGAAGATACCGCGCCGGGTTTACCGGCTTGCCGTTGCGCCTGATCTCGAAATGCAGCAAGGGGCCCCCGTCGCCGGCGGTCCCCATCTTCGCTATCTGTTGCCCTTTGGTGACCTGGTCACCTTCGCTGACCAGGATTTCTCTGTTGTGCCCGTAGGCACTCAGGTAATTATCATTATGCTTCACGATAATAAGCCGGCCGTAGCCGATCAGTCCACTACCGCTGTAGACGACTTTTCCGCTCTCGGCGGCGCGTATCGAATCGCCCACCCTGCCCGCGATCCTGATGCCCTGCGCCAGCGGCGCCCTGGCATCGTACGTCGCCACGACACGCCCGTTGGCCGGCCATCCCCATCGCAGTTCACGCGACGACACCGTGGCAATGCCCGCGCCCGCTGAATCGCCGCTGCCCGTGTTGGTGTTGGTACTGGTATGGCTGCCCGTCGGCTTGGCATGAGGTGGCTTGCCGACGTCCGGTCGACGCGCTACCGCGTTCTCCGACGCGCTGCTGCCCGGCGAACCGTCCGTGCTGCGCGGTGCCACCTGGGTTCTACCCGATGGCTTCGATCCCTTTGAGGGCGCGGTCGCCCTGGTATGCGACGGCGGGCGCAGGTAGAGGCGTTGACCGGCGTAGATACGATACGGCGGGACCAGGTCGTTCCATCGCGCGATGTGACGATAATCGACGCCGGAGCGCCAGGCGATACCGTAGAGCGTGTCGCCGCTGACGACACGGTAGACGCCAACACCCTGCAGGGGCTGTGTTGACCGTTGCCTGCTCTCCGTATGCGGCGAACGTGTTTCGACCGGCGCCTTCCAACTCGCCGAACACCCGGCGAGCACGAGCAGCGCAACGGCGAGCGGCGCCAGCCTGCGGCACCGGCCAAGTAATTCGATGGTCAGGTCACGGACGGCGTACGTATGCAATGCTACCGGATCGACAATGGTTCAGCTCTTGTAGATCCACACTATGATAATCAGAGCGACCACGGTCAACCAGCCGAGCCAGTCGATCCAGCGGTGCAGTTTCTGCTCCATCGCGTCGCCACCCCAGGCCATCAACAGCGCCACCAGGAAGAAACGCGTGCCGCGACCGACGAACGATGCCAGTACGAACGGCAGAAACGGCATGCTGAGCACGCCCGCGGTAATCGTGAACACTTTGTAAGGGATCGGTGAAAACCCGGCCGCGAGGACTGCCCAGAACCCCCACTCGTCGAACCACTGCTTGGCGAGGCCGAAGGTCTCGGCGTAGCGCCCCTCCTGCAGCAGCGGCGCAACCATTTCAAACGCAAACAGGCCGATCAGGTAACCGAAGATGCCGCCGAGCACCGATGCCAAGGTCGTCAGCGTGGCAAAGTAAACCGCACGCTGCGGCTGCGCCAGGCTCATCGGCGCGAGCATCACGTCCGGCGGTATCGGAAAAAACGAGGACTCGGCAAAGCTCAAGCCACCCAGGTACCAGGGTGCGTGACGATGACGGGCCCAGCGCATGGCGCGCTCGTACAACGGCGAAAAAATTTTCATTTCAGCGGTTCAGTCGTCTTTCAGGAAATACTTCGAAGGGTCGCAGTGGCCGACGGGCCGGGCCTGCCGGCCGTAACAACGGCACACGCCGCAACCGACGCCCGGTAACATCGAATGCTCAGCAGGTCCCACCCAGTAGCGGCACGAAACTCACGCGCTCCAGCATTTCGTGCTGGTATCCATCCTCGGTCCTGATCACCCGCACCAGGGCCTGCCCGTCGCGTCCGCCGATCGGCAACACCATGCAGCCACCGGTTCGAAGCTGCTCGACCAGCGCCAGCGGGATGCCCTCGGGTGCGGCCGTGACGATGATCCCGTCAAACGGCCCGTACTCCGGCAGGCCAACAGTGCCATCGGTGTGCTTGGTGATGACGTTGCGGATACGCAGCGCCTGGAAACGGCGCCGCGCCTGCTCAAGCAGCGCCTTGATCCGCTCGACCGTGTAGACACGCCGCACCAGCGGCGCCAATACCGCAGTCTGGTAACCCGAACCGGTACCGACCTCGAGCACGTTCTCCAGCGGGCCCTGCTGCAGCAGGGCCTCGGTCATGCGCGCAACGATGTAGGGCTGCGAGATCGTCTGGCCGTTGCCGATCGGCAGAGCCGTGTCTTCGTAGGCACGGCTGGCCAGCGCCTCGTCGACGAACAGGTGCCGCGGCGTGTTGCGCATGGCCTCGATGACGCGGTGATCGCGGATGCCCTCTTCGCGCAGGCGCTGGATCAGGCGCTCGCGGGTGCGCTGCGACGTCATGCCGATGCCGATATGGCCGCTGTTCATCGACGCAATTCCAGCCAGTCGCGCAGGTCCGCAAGGGCCTGGTGACGCGTCAGGTCGACCTGCAACGGCGTCACCGATACGTAGCCATTGCGTACCGCGTGGAAGTCGGTACCGGGACCGGCGTCCTGCTCCGCGCCGGCCTGACCGACCCAGTAGATCGGCCGCCCGCGCGGATCGGTCTGCTTGACCACCGGCTCGGCCTTGTGCCGGTGCCCCAGGCGCGTGGCGAGAATGCCCTGCAATTCGTCGTGCGGCAGATCCGGCACGTTGATGTTCAGGATCGAGTCCGACGCCAGCGGCTGCCCGCGCAGGTGCTCGACCAGTTCCAGCACGACCCGCGCAGCGGTATCGAAGTAACGCGGCGTGTGCGAAGCCAGCGACACGGCGATCGCCGGCAGGCCGAGAAAGCGCCCTTCGGTCGCCGCGGCGACGGTGCCCGAGTAAATCACGTCGTCACCCATGTTGGCGCCGGCGTTGATACCCGAAACGACCATGTCGGGTTCTTCGTCGAGCAGGCCGGTGATCGCGAGGTGCACACAGTCGGTCGGCGTGCCCTCGACGCGGACGAAGCCGTTCTCGCCGGTCTGTGCCCGGATCGGCTGTTCCAGGGTCAGCGAATTGCTGGCACCGCTACGGTCCCGGTCGGGGGCGACCACGACGACATCGGCCACGCGCGACATGGCCGCATGCAACGCAAGCAGGCCAGGTGCCTGGTAACCGTCGTCGTTACTCAACAGGATGCGCATGGGGCCTCGATGCTGCGGACACCGGCGACGCCGGCTCAAGAGCCCGGATCATACCGCAATCCCCCAGGCGCCTCAGCTTGAACCCGATGCCGATCCGCTATTCAATGACGCCATGAACACGCCGGCCGATGATGACGACAATGCGTTCCGCGAGGCCATGGGCGACGTTGAGCGGATCGATGTCGACCAGCCAGATCCCTACCGTCGACGCCGCCGGCCAGTGCCGCTGAACCTGCCCGTCGGCGACGAGGACAAAGACGAGTTCGCCGATCTCAACATCGAGACCGGCGATTTCCTCGAGTTTCGCCGGCCCGGCATCCAGGACCGCGTGTTTCACGATCTGCGACGCGGCCTGATCGAAACCGACGGCAGCCTCGACCTGCACGGCATGCGTGTGCACGAGGCGCGCCCGGCGCTCGCCCGCTTCCTCGGCCACAGCTTCCAGACCGGTCGCCGCTGCGTGCGCATCATCCACGGCAAAGGACGCGGCTCCGGCAGCCAGCCGGTGCTGAAGCAGAAGGTCAACCAGTGGCTGCGCCAGCACGAGGGCATACTGGCCTTCGTGACCGCGCCGCGCTGGGACGGCGGCACGGGCGCGGTCTACGTGCTGCTGTCAGGCAAGTTCCGCCGGTTCTGACGGCTCTTCGCCGGGGGCGACCAGTTCACGCAGCACCGATGTCGCGTAGGCGCCGGCGGTCAGTTCAAACGACAGCGTCAGCGCCCGGTCCTGCCACGACCAGTCGAGCGCATCCACCGCGAGGCGCAGGGCACGACGGTCGGCATCGAGGCCGAAGCGCGTCAGCCCGTCGATCCACCCCTGCCAGGGCGCCAGGGCCTCACGCTCGATAAGTTCACAGTCGGCAGCGGTCGACAGCGACCGGCTCGGGCGCCCGCACAACGGTCCGGTCGGATGGACGTCGAGCTGCTGGATCCGCTCCGGCAACGACGCATCGCCGTTGTCATAGTGGAACTGGCGGCCGCTCCCCGCGAGGCTCATGACATCACCATCCAGGCCGGCGCCCCAGTTGCCGCCGGCGACACGGGCCGCCAATACCTGGTTGAACAGCTGCGAGCGCGCCGCCGAGAGAATGAGACCGCGTTGTTCACGCCCCAGCCTGCGTCCGCTGCCACTGAACAGGGCTTCGGCGCGCGCCAGGTTGCTGCCGTTGCGACCGAAGCGCTGGCTGCCGAAATAATTCGGAACGCCCTGCGTGGCGATCAGGTGCAGCCGTTGCTCCACGGCGTCGCGATCGCCAGCTGCGTCGGTGATCCGAATCACGAAGCGGTTGCCACGCAGGCCGCCGCGGCGGATCTTGCGATGATGTCGCGCGACCTCGACGATCTCCAGGCTGTCGTCTGCGACCGCGCGCCAGTCCGGCGTGTCCTGTCCCGGCATCTGTACCGTGAAAGACTGCGTCGTCACCGCGTTGCGGTCCTTCAGGCCAGCGTAACCGACCGCGACCTGCGCGACACCGGCATGCCGTGCCAGCTTGCGCGCCACGTCGTGTGTGTTCAGTCCACGCTTGCGCAGGGTGAGAAACACGTGCTCACCGCTGCCGGACGGCCCGTAACCGAGTACCTCCTCGACCTGGAAATCGTCGTCGCAGGCGCGCAGCCGGCCGTGCAGGATCGGACCGCCATGGGCGAACGGCAACGCCAGCGTGGGGTCGCCCTGCAAGTCGGCGGCCGTCATTCAGAGCCCGGCCAGCAGGACGACGGCGTGCGCAGCGATACCCTCGCCGCGACCGGTGAATCCCATGCGCTCGGTCGTCGTCGCCTTGATGTTGATGCAGTCGATGGCTACGCCGGTATCCGGCGCCAGGTTCTCGCGCATCGCGCCGATGTGCGGTCCGATACGCGGGGCCTGGGCGACGATGGTGCTGTCGAGATTGACCAGGCGCCAGCCGTGCTCGGCCAGCGTGTCACGGACACGGCGCAGCAGGATGCGGCTGTCGATGCCGGCGTACTGCGCGTCGTTATCAGGAAAGTGACGGCCAATGTCGCCGAGTGCCGCGGCGCCGAGCATCGCATCGCAGACCGCATGGATCAGCACATCGCCGTCGGAATGCGCCTCCAGTCCCTGCGGGTGCGGAATGCGCACGCCACCAAGGGTGACGAAGTCGCCAGCGCCGAACCGGTGCGCGTCGTAGCCATGGCCTATGCGCATGACAGCCTCTCCTGCTCATTAAATTGGCCCGAGATACTAACCCGAACGCCGGCAGCGGACATGTCGCCGGGGACGACGTTGGCGCTACTATTTGTCGATGGTCCTGTTCGACACGCACTGCCACCTCGACGTCGACGAGTTTGCCGCCGACCGTGACGACGTGCTCACCGAAGCGCGGCGCGTCGGCGTGCGCGATATCCTGGTTCCCGGCGTCTCGCAGGCAGGCTGGTCGGCACTGCGCACCTTCTGTGAACCCGACCCGCACCTGCACGCGGCGTTGGGGCTGCACCCGGTCTACCTCGACCAACACCGACCGGCGCATGTCGACGGACTGGCGCGGGAAGTCGCCGCCGATCCGCCGCTGGCCATCGGCGAGATTGGTCTCGATTATCACCTGCGCGACCTCGACCGTGCGCATCAGCGCGACCTGCTCGACGCGCAGCTGGCAATTGCCGCCGATGCCGGTCTGCCGGTCGTCCTGCACTGCCGCAAGGCGCACGACGACATGCTCCAGCACCTGCGCCGGCATGCGCTGTGCGGCGGCTTCTGCCACGCCTTCAACGGCAGCCTGGTGCAGGCGGAACGCTACCTCGCGCTCGGTTTCTGTCTCGGGTTCGGCGGCATGTTGACGTTCGAGCGCTCGACCCACCTGCGTGCACTGGCGACCGCGCTGCCGATCGATGTCATCGTGCTGGAGACCGACGCACCCGACATGACGGTTGCCTCGCACCGCTACCAGCGCAACAGCCCGGCCTATCTGCCGGAGATCCTGCACACACTGGCGCAACTGCGCGGCCGGGACGCGGCCGAGGTCGCCGCACAGACCACCGCCAATGCCCGCCGCGTGCTGATGCTGGCGTAGTTGCGGCAACTCGCTGCGGACCCGGTTCGTACACGCCCCACGATCCGACTTCCCGTTTGTCAGTTTTTTTTAACAGCCAACCGGAACCCTGCGACCTTTTCAGGGAAGCCGGAGCGTATTACCGGATATTAATGCGCCCTTCCGGCGATTCGTTCCGAATTTACGAATGCATCGCCCAAGCAGCGGCAGGACGACGCCCTTCGCTGTAAAGAAGCAGAGGCGATTTAATCGAATAACTCCATATCTTTCTGTTTTTACTTATATTTTTAGATTGGCACGCTAGATGCTAAGTGCATGGCAGATCCACCTTGTTTCGGAGTAGTCATGTCCTTACGCACCACCCTCGCCTGCTGCCTGTTCCTCGCCACTGCACCGGCCCTGGCCAGCTTCACCATGACGGTAGACAGCGACCTGAATGAATGGCTGCCCGGTGCCCCAAGCGGCAGTTCGGCCGATGACTGGACTCCGGTGGATGGACACGGCATCAAGTATTTCGTCGAGGACCAGACCGGCGAGAGGGCCTACCTCGGACCGGGTTGGGGCGGACAGGACTACGACGCCGAGGCCGTGTACGCGCAACGCTCGGCCACGCACCTGAACTTTGCCATCGTCACCGGTCGCGCCCCGGACGCCGATGGCTTCGTCGCCGGCGACATCGCCATCGACTTCGGCCTCGACGGTACCTTTGAATATGGCGTCGTCACGCTGACCGACGCAACCGGCATCGGTATGGCCGGCGAGCTCTATCGCGTCACCGAATGGAACTACGGGCTGTGGTCCGCGCCTGGCGTCGAGGGTGACCCGACCAGCACGCCGTTCGGCCTGTCGCACCCGACCGCGATCGAGGCCGGCACCAAGCTGGCCGACGTCGACCTGTCGTACGACGCCATGCGCTACAACGGCGTCAGCGGTCTCGGCATCGGCGAGTTCGGCGATGCCGGCAAGCACTACGTGATCGAGACGTCGATCGCACTCGACCTGCTCGACCCGTCGATGATCAACCAGAACTTCCTCGTACACTGGACCATGGCCTGTGCCAACGACGTGGTTGCAGTCGATCCGCCGCCCGGCGGCGAGGTCCCGGCACCGGCCTCGCTGCTGTTGCTGTTGGCCGGACTGGGCGGGCTGGCCATGCGCAGGATGCGCGGCTGAGGACAGCCTCCGGGATCAGTCGAAACCGTCGCCTAGCTGTTGCGAGATGTGGTAGGCGGCCAGTGGCAGATCCTCGGGGCGGGTGATCTTCAGGTTGTCGGCATGGCCCTCGACCATGATCGGTCGGTGGCCGCGCCATTCCACGGCACTGGCCTCGTCGGTGACCAGGAATCCGGCATCGAGGGCAGCACCCAGGCTGTCGAGCAACACGCCAAAACGGAACATCTGCGGCGTGAACGCGTGCCAAAGGTGATTGCGCTCGACGGTTTCGATGACGCGGTCGGCCGAATCCGTCCGCTTCATCGTGTCGTGTACCGGTCGCCCGAGCAGGCCGCCGGTCTCGTGCGACTGCAGCATGTCGATCAGGTGATCGATGTCTTCCCGCCGCACGCAGGGCCGTGCCGCGTCGTGCACCAGCACCCAGTCCGAACGATCCGCGCGCCCGGACAGGGCCTTCAGTGCATGCATGACGGAGTGGCAGCGCTCGACGCCGCCGCTGACCCGAACCAGGTCGGGATGATCGGCAAACACCGTGTCCTGCCACCAAACGTCCTCGTCGCTGAGCGCAACGTAGAGGCCGTCGATGCGTGGATGCAGCAGGATGCGTTCGATCGTGTGATCGATGACCGTGCGCCCGGCCAGCGGCAGGTACTGCTTCGGTACCTTGCTGCCCATGCGGCTGCCGACACCGGCCGCTGGCACGATCGCCCAGAAGGATGGCTCACTCACGCGACATGGTCTCCGACGGCAACAGCTGGTAGTAGGTCTCGCCCTCGCGAATCAGCCCGAGTTCGCTGCGCGCGCGCGCCTCGATCGCGGCCAGGCCGTCCTTGAGGTCGTCGACCTCGGCCTGCAGCGTCGCGTTGCGCTCACGCAGGTCGTCGACCTCGGCCTGCTGCGTGGCCAGCTGGCGCTTCAGGGCGAAGACCTCTTCCATGCTGCCATCGCCAAACCACAACCGCACCTGCAGCGCGATAAGGACCACGAACAACAGGCCGTAGACCAGTTGCAGCTTCCAACTCACCGGTCGGCAGTCGGCGCGTCAGAGGAACGGAAAGGCGCCCTTGCCCGCATACACGGCGGCGTCGCCGAGCTGGTCCTCGATTCGCATCAGCTGGTTGTACTTGGCCACGCGGTCGGAACGCGACAGCGAACCGGTCTTGATCTGGCCGGTGGCGGTGGCCACGGCCAGGTCGGCGATCGTCGTGTCCTCGGT